>JANQQT010000029.1 GCA_028284925.1 Phycisphaeraceae bacterium
AGACAAACTTCGTCGACGCGGCAAGGCCAAGCCTGAAACCTATCGCATCATGGCGGTAAACGCGAAAACCGGCGATATCGTCTGGAAGACAAGCAAAAACGTCATCGGAACGTGGCTGTGCTATTCTGAGAAACATGACATTCTTTTACAGGCGGGCGCCAAGCTACGTGATCGGCTGAAAGATGAAGTCGGCGCAGGGATGGTTGCTTACAAGGCGAAGACTGGGGAGGTGAAGTGGCAGGACTTGACGCGTAGATACGCCGGGCCTGTGATTCTGCACAACGATCTTATCATGACCAATGCGAACTCCTACGGCATTTCCGCCGGGGCGTTTAACATTCTGGATGGGAAACCCCACTACATCATCAACTCGCGTACGGGCAAGAAAGAGAAGTGGGTGGTTTCGCGAACCTACGGGTGCAACAAAATTATTGCGTCAGAACACTTGCTGACATTCCGCTCTGGGGCGGCGGGGTTTTATGACCTGGAAAATAAGAGCGGGACGGGCAATATCGGGGGATTCAAGTCAGGGTGCACGTCAAATCTGGTCGTGGCGAATGGTGTGCTCAACGCGCCGGATTACACGCGGACGTGCTCTTGTTCGTATCAGAATCAGACATCACTTGCGCTGATTCATATGCCGGAGATTGAGTATTGGACGTATAGCCAGATGGGGCGCGCGGAGACGGCAAAGGGGCCGGGAAATGAGGGTGAAATCAACGGAATCAGGCGGCTTGGTATCAATTTCGGGGCGCCAGGGGATCGCCGAGCCGCTTCAGGCACGTTATTTCTGGATTACCCGTCGGTGGGCGGGGTATCGCCTTCGTTATCGGTGAAGATTTCGAATTCATCCGCGAAATACTTCAGAAAACACGCATCTGCCGTTTCACTGGGGCAGTTGCCGTGGGTTGCGGCATCGGGAATTGAGGATCCAGGGACGATTGAGATTGCATTGGCCGGCGGAGCATCTGCGCCGAAAGGTGGGCCGCGTACGGGAACGCCGATTGCCGACGGGGATGATGACGCCGAGGAGGACGCCAAAGGCAAGGTTAGCCTGACGTCTTCGGACTTGGAGTTGGTGGATGACAAGACCCGTCAGACGGTGGGGTTGCGATTTACGCGACTATCGCTGAAAAAAGGACAGAAAATCAAGCGAGCATACATTCAGTTTACGACGGATGAACGGACGCGTGGTGGTGTGTTTTTGAAGATTGAGGGTGAGCGGGCGGGGAATTCGGTCGGATTCACGACGACCAGCCACAATATTTCCAAACGGGTAAGGACGAGTAGCTCTGTGAAGTGGCAGCCTAAACCGTGGATGAAAGCCAGGGCCTATGGTGCGGCGCAGCGAACGCCGGATTTAACGCCGATTTTGAAGGAAATTATGGCATTGCCGACGTGGAAGGACGGTAACCCGATCACGTTTATCATTACGGGAAATGGGAAGCGGGTTGCGGGATCGGCGGATAAAGGGAATAGCGGGCCGCGTCTGGTGATTGAAACGGATGAGCCTAAAAAGGTGGGGCCAAAACCCAAACCAGTTGTAAAGCCAGCGGGCGCAGGGACTTATGCGGTGAGGCTGTTTTTCTTTGACCCCGATGCTTCAGCAGGCGGCGAGAGAGTGTTTGATATTCTGATCAATGGTAAGGTCGTGGAGAAGGGGTTTGACCTGGGAAGGTCAGCGGGATCACCGAAAGCCTCTGTGGTGAAAGAGTTTACAAAGATTGAGCGACGAAAGAATGTGACGATTGAGTTGCGTCGGGTGGCGGGGGCGACGGCACCGCCGATCATTTCAGGGTTGGAGATCGTGGCGGAGAAGGCGGCGGAGTGAGGCCGAAGGTGAAGCGGACGATTTGTGCGTCACTTACTTAGGGGCTACGTGCAAAGCGCGGTTTGTTTGACGTTTGAGATGCTTTAGCAGGGGAGATATAAGTCTGTTTATTACATGTGCTTAGGCCGGTTTGTCGCTATCGGTTTCTGTGGTTGTGATGGACTCCGTGGTGTTATGGGGAAGCATGATGATAAAGTCTGATCCCTGGCCGGGGTCGGTGTGGATATCGATGGTGCCATTGTGTTCGTTGATGATCCGGCGGGTCATGGCGAGGCCGAGGCCGGTGCCGCCGCGTTTGGTGGAGAAGTAGGGGTGAAACACCTTTTCCAGCGTCTCAGGGGCGATTCCGGGGCCTGTATCGGTGACGTGAATTTCGATGCCTTCGGGTGTGCGAGTGGTTCTGAGGATAAGATCTTCGGCGCCTCCGTGGGCGCCGGATTCGTAGCGGGCCTCGACCATGGCCTGTGTGGCGTTAATGAGGAGGTTGAGGAGGGCCTGCTTGAAGAGGGTTTTGTCTAGTTTGAGGGAGCCGGTGTCGGGGGAGAGCTGTGTGCGAAAGCGGACGCCTGATGCTTCCGCCTGCGGGAGGTAGAAGTCTACGAGTTGTTCTATAAGCTCATTGACATCAGTAGGTTGCGCGGAAACGCGTACGCGTCCGGCGAAGGAGAGGAAGTCTTCGAGGATATCGCCGAGGCGTTCGGTTTCACCGGAGAGGGTGTGGATGCGTTTAGAGAGACGAGCGGCGATTTCAGGCGGAAAATCGGCATCTGAGAGTGCTTCGCGGAGTAGTTGGAGGTTGAGGCCGATGGTGGAGAGGGGATTTTTGATTTCGTGGGCGAGACCGGCGGTGAGGGTTCCGATTTCGGCGAGGCGTTCGGCGGAGCGCGCGCGTTTTTCCAGGCGTCGGACCTTGCGTTCGGTGCGACGTGAGACGACGTAGATGAGTGGTGTGGTGAGGAGTATGCCAGCGATGAGGCCTGTTATAAACCAAGTCATGGCAATGGTTTCCGAGGATTGGTTGGGTGGTTGTTGGCGAGAAGAGTGGAGGTATTTAGGTAGATTTTTTGGTGTGTGCGGTGTGGCCTTATGGCAGCGGGGCGCGGTGTGAAACATAGGGTTGTAGAGTGGTATTGGGTTGGACGCATGGGGTGATGATCGACGGGGAGAGCGTGGGAATGTGAGGAAAATTGGGGCGCTAAATGGCGCGAACGGTGGCATTTTATCTGTTTTTGGGAGTGTTCCAAGCGCGAAAAGGTGTGTTCTGGGGTGTTTTTGGTGAGAATAGCGACCTGGATTTGCGCGCTTATCCGAAATTTGATCGGTTGTGGACGGGTATGGGGGAATGATGTAAGGCGTTGGTATTCGGAGGTTTAGAGGGATTGCAAAATTTTGGTGCAGGCGTGGTGCGCATGGGAGGTGCGTTTTTTACATACTCAGATTGTCAAGGTAAAAATGGCATCTGCGGATGTGACGGGAATTGGGGAATCAGGCGGCGTTCGCGCGGGAAATGTTTCGGGTGAATTGACAGACCATCCAATTGTCTAAGGGAGCATTGTGATCATTCCAATTGACGGAGCTTGACCATTCAGATCCCTAGAACTTGGACTCAATTAAGGGGTGGAGCTTCGGCGAGGAGGTCTGTGGATTGTAGGGGGTCTGGGGTTGGGGGTTGGGATTCGGTTCGGGCGTCGTTGGGGATGGCGATTTGGTTGAAGGATTTGCCGATGGCGGCGAGGAGGAGGTTGAGGTCGGTTTGG
>JANQQT010000033.1 GCA_028284925.1 Phycisphaeraceae bacterium
CATGATTCCCACGCGTCGTCTCAATAATCAACATACCACCATACTCCTGAATCGACGAGTGCGACCCACCATTGGCCGCCCAGCATTCCGCATCCACTGTTTCACGAATCAGCAACGCCAGCTTTTTAAGACGCTCATTGCTACTCAAACCTCCCGCAACCTTCTTCCCTTTCAATCCCTGCTTCACCCTTTCCAGTGCTGCCCCCAGCCTCGCCATCCGACCCGAATCCAATTCACCCTTTTCCGTTAACAAGGTCTCAATGGGCTCAACCAGTTTCCCCATCCTTGCCGCAAAGTCACCCACACCCTTCACCTCACCAGCCAACGGTCGCGTCAAATCGTTACACACGTAAACCCGTCTCACCGTCAATCGACTCAAATCCTCCCGCGTACTGATCACCAGCATACCGTCATTCAATTCATACCCGACCTCACGCCCCACCTGCTCCAACACCATTTCCAGCACGCGCCCGACGCTCACATTCGACAATTCCAGACTTAGCTTGGCATCCTTCTCAATCCCCGCCTCTTCCAGTCTCCGCCAATTCACCATCATGTTTACTCCCGTTACATTCCTTACGTAATCCACGACCTCGTTTAATGAATTCCCATCGAACGACGCCGAGATCTTCTTCTCCAGCTTTGCCCGTACTGCATCAACCTTCTTCCTCTTGACGAATGTCCTCTTTTCACCATCCACCTTCTTCTTAATCCCCTCTGTGCCCGCCCCATCACCATTTCCCTTGGTATCGCCCTTCCCCATCGCCGCCGCAGGCGATCCCCCCACATCCCCGCGCTCCGGCAACAACGCCATCGTCGCAAAAATCATCACACTCGCTGCCAATACACTGCCAACCGTATAACGCATAACACGCCTCCTGTGTTGATAAGCCCGCACCACTCGAAACTCACCGGCGAGCGCCGTCGCATCGCCGAACTCTTCCAATGCAATCCGCACCGCCTCATCTCGCCCGACCCCCCTCTCCTCCAATTCCACCATCCTCTCCTCCATATGATCCCGTAACTCATCCCCAATCGCCGCGCGCTCACCCCTGCTCAATCCCAACGCCCGCCCCAACAACGCAATATAATTTTCAAATTCGCGCTCAGACATAGTCATACCCTCTAACCATCCCCCGCCGCTTTACAACCACACCCCCTTTCCCGTTCAACCATAACCCACAACCTTAACCCCCGGCCAGCCTCACCCCGCACGCCCCCTTCAAACCCACCGCAGGCCCCAGCAATTCCCCCATACACCGCACATACTCCACCCACGCCCCCGCATGGCTCTCCAGCCGCCGCCTCCCTGCCGCCGTCAGTTCATACCACTTCCGCCGCCGACCCGTCGATTCATCCCACTTGCTCCGGATCAACTTACCTCCCTCCATCCGATGCAGCAACGGATACAACGTCCCCGCCGGCAACTTCACCCGCTCACCCGTCGCTTCCCGCACACGCTTCTGGATCTCATACCCATAATTATTCCCATCCGCCAACACCCCCAACACGATCAGGTCCAGCGATCCCCGCATCAAATCCCTGTCATAAGCATCTGCCATACCAAGCACTCACTTAAATCATATCGACCATCTATATATAGAATAGCGATATATAGATGTCAAGAAGCAAAATCAAAATTCGCAACTCCCTGACACAATCATCTACAGCCGCTGAACCACGCTCATCAATACCCGTCCGTAAACCCACACCAAGTCACCAACCTACTTCCCCCGCTTCGCCACATACCTCCCCTCAATCCGCAAAACCTCCCCATCCAACACATGCCCATACCCTCCCTCCAGCGTCACCGTCGTCCCCGTCTTCCTAATCGCCTTCTTAATCCAAACCACCTCCTTCCCATTCCGCAACACACACCGCCCATCCGCATGAAACGTCCTGCTATACGTCCCCAGATACTCCCACCGCCCCAACAACTTATGCCCCTTCAAATCCACCGTCGCCTGCTTACCTGGCCTCTTGCCCGGCCCCTTAATCTTCGGAACCTTAATCACCAACCCCTTCGGCAACACCGTCCTCAAAGGCGGCAACTTCCTCAACCGCAAATTCCGAAACTCAATCGGCGCCCCCTCCGACTCTAAACACAAAAACCCCTTCGCAGGTGAAATCCCATTCCCGCCACTCACCTCAACACCATTCACCCACAACCTCACCGCACCGTCAATCGCACGAACATAATAATGATTCCACCGGTTAATCCCCAGCGTCGTCTTCTTCGATGGAAAACTCCTTCTCCCATTCGGCGCAATCGGCGGAAACGGTTTCATCTTGACAGGCCCCACCGGAAACACATCCCCATGACTCGTAAACCAGTCCCCCTTCTTCTTATACCTCGCCTCATAAATCTCCCGATACCCCAAATCCAACACCTGCACCTCAATCCCATGAGGCAATCTCCCCCTCCCCTCCGTTAACCGCACAATCGACTGCGGCGTCGCCCACACAAAAATCCCCGAATTCCCACCTTTCTGCTTATGCATCCACTCACACGAAAATTCAAAATTCGTCAACATCTCCCGATACCGGATCACACCCGTAGGCTTACCCGTACACCAGACATGCCCTCCCTCCCATCGCCACGTATCCTCCCAGCAGTTCACATTCAAAAAATCACTCCCCCGCAACGCCACCCAACCCGGCCCAATCCCCTTGCTGAACTTCGGCACAAACTTCTTCGGATCAGGCGCGCCCCTCCCCGTACACCCGCCCATCAAATACTCCGCCACATCCCGTATATCCTGGTTCGTCAACCCCATCGCATACGCCGTCGGCATCCACGAATGGTTCTTCAAATACTCGATCTTCGCCCCGGGCCTCCGAAACGCAACCTTAATCGTCACCCCACCCACCGTCTTCACCCGGATCGCTCCCGCATGCCAGCTATACCCCCTTGACACCCCCTCCAGCCGATGCCCGAGCTGCGTCACCACCACCGCCTTCTCATACCCGTGCGCCAACTCCGCCCCAGGCTTCACCATCGCATGAATAATCGACCGCGCATCCCGCACCAGCCCCCACTGCGTCAAATCAGGCCCAAACCCGACCCCCGCATCATTGATCCGATGACACACCAGGCACATCGCCGCCTTCACCTGCCCATTCTTCACATCAGGCTTCAACCCAACAATCCCCTCAATCACCTTCTCCGTCACCTCCACCCCCGACTTCGCCTCAAACTTCGGCATCAAGTAACTCTGCCCCAACGCAATCGGCGACGGATCATCAATATCCTTCTCCAGAAACTCCCGGATCGTCTTCTGATACTCCTCCCCCTCAAACGCCTTCTCCTCCCGAAACCTCACCATCACCGCCCGGTTCCTTTCCCGCTCCTCCTTCGTATAACACAACCCATACGTATACGCTAGCCTCCGAAACTCCTTATACCCCGGCTTCTGCGCCAAAATACACTCCGCCAAATCCGCTAGCGCCCCCTTCGATCTCAACCGCCATGCCAGATTCTTCTCCCGCATCCCCCACTTCCGCGGGTCGCTCAGGCTCGGCCGAACCAGTTTCTCATAGACCTCCCCAGCCCTCCCATCACACACCGCCCCAATTGCCTCCAGATACCAACGATTCTTCCCATCATAACCCTCAATTAGTTTCTTCAACACACCGCGCATCGCCCCCAGCTTCACATTCCGCAACGCATGCATCGCCTCTCGCCTCACCGCCGCCGACGCATCCCCCGCCAGCTTCCTCACAAATCCCAACATCTCCACCTTCCCCGATAACCGCAATGCCCGAAACGCCACAATCCGCCATTGCGCATCCTTCGACTTTAGCAATCCCCTCACGTACTCCCTCGCCCTTCCATCATCCAGCTGTGCCAAAATAAAAACCGCCCGCGCCTGATAATAAGGATTCCCCTTATTCTCCTTGACAAACTTGAGCAGCCTCCCCCCAATCCCCTTAACCTTCTTCAGCCGATCCTGCGCCACCCACCTCACGCCCGGCGCCGGACTCTTCAACGCCTCCAGCAAACCCTCCGTCGTCCCAAAATCCACACGCGGCAACTTCACCTTCTTCTCATCCACGCGCGACAACCGAAAAATCGCCCCCTCCGCATTCCCCGACCCCCGACCATTCACATGCGAATTCCAGTCACTCACAAACAGCGAACCGTCAATATTCGCCACCACATCCGTTGGCAAAAACCCACTCGTACTCCGGTTCGCCGACCTCCGATCCGCCGAAAAAAAACCCTTCTCAAGATCCACCAACTCCACCTGCGCATCCCTCAATTTAGGTCGAAAACTGAACACCGCCCGATGCACCGTCTCACAAACCAGATACCGCCCCCGGAACCCCTCTCCCAATTCATCGCCTTCAACAAAATAGTCTCCCGTCGGCGCCCCC
>JANQQT010000042.1 GCA_028284925.1 Phycisphaeraceae bacterium
GCAAACCAATTATTTATTCAGCCTCAACTCCTACCGCCTATCCATACGCAAATACCTCCTCCCAAACCGCCACCCAACAACTTGCCCAACGCATCGTTGACACCTCCAAAATCAGAATCGGCTACGGCCTCGTCCTCGGAAGCGGCGACGGCGCACTCCTCTACGAACTCGCACACCGCACCAACCTCCGCCTTGTCGGCGTCGAGTCCGACCCCGTCAAAGTCGCCCATTCTCGCCAACGCCTCGCCGCCGCCGGTCTATACGGCCGCGTCGTCGTCCATCACGCCGACCCCGCCAAACCACTACCCTATACCAACTACATGTTTAACCTCATCGTGTCCGGAACAGCCACCGCAAAAACCCACCGTCCCGAGATCCTCCGCATGCTTCGTCCCGCCGGTGGCATCGCCATCTTCGACCTCAACAACATCAAACCCCATCGCCGCCCAGCTCTTCCCGGCGCCGGCGAATGGACACATATGTACGCCAACCCCGCCAACACCGTCTGTAGCAACGACACCCACGTCTCCGGCCGACTCGCCCTCCAGTGGTTCGGCCCGCCTGGCCCCCGTCAAATGCTCGACCGACACCTAAGAACCGTTGCCCCCCTCTATAAAAACGGCATCGTCTTCATCCCCGGCAACAACCGCATTTACGCCGTCGACGCCTACAACGGAACCGTCCTCTGGAACATGGCCCTTGCCGATTCTCGTCGTGTCGCCGCCTTCCGGGATTCCAGCTATCTTGCCGCCACAAAACAATATCTCTACACCGCTGCCGCAGACCAGTGCTACGGCGTCAATGTCCAAAACGGTTCACGCGAAATTACCTTCGATCTTCCCAGCACAGGTGACAACATCAAACGCGACTGGGGACACGTCGCCGCCGTCGGCTCCACCCTCTACGGCAGTGCCGTCAAACATGGCGCCTCCCGCCGCGAAGTCAGCCGCCGCATCATCAAGGAAACCTATTACGATTTCGGCTCGGCCGTCTGTAGCGATTACCTCTTCGCCTACGACCGCACGGATGGCACAAAACGCTGGGTTTACAATCAGAACAAAGGCCTCATCGTTAACTCCACCATCACCATCGCCAACGACCGTATCTACTTCATTCAAAGCGACAATCCCGCCACACTCAAAAACAAAGACGGTCGCGCTTCCATGAAGCAACTCACCGAAAAAGGCGCCCATCTCGTCGCCATCAACGCCAAAACCGGAAAACTCATCTACCAAAAACCCGTCGACCTTTCTGCCATCCAACACTCCCTTTATCTTGCATATGCCCAAGGCAAGCTCGTTCTCGTCGGCTCGCGCAATGCAGGCAAAAACAAGAAAACCGACCGCGTCTGGTACGACATCCATACCCATGATGCCAAAACCGGCAAACGTGTCTGGTTCCACTCCCAGAATCAGGGAACCGCCATCAGCGGCGACCACGGTGAACAGGACCACCATCCCGTCATCGTCAAAGACAAACTCTACTGCGAGCCATTCGCCTACGACCTGCACACCGGCAAACCCGACAAATCATTCAAGTGGATCGCCAAACATCGACGCGGGTGCGGCAACATCGCTGCCTCAGCCAATACCTTCTTCTTCCGCCAGAATACCGCCGCCATGTTCAGTCTTAGTTCAAACAAATATCAACCCGTCACTTCCATCACACGCCCCGGCTGCTGGATCAACATGCTTCCGGTTGGCGGACTCCTTCTCATCCCCGAAGCAAGCTCCGGCTGCACCTGCAACTACGCCATCCAATCCTCCCTCGCCTTCATCCCCGTCTCCCGCCTCAAGCCTCCACCTCAAAAGCCCTAACCCATCTGACATTTTTCTCGCCGCATGATTTACATTATCATGCCTCCCCCCAACCCATACGAATGCAAAGGAACTCACTGCATCCATGCGCATCCTATACATCGATATTGACTCTCTTCGCCCCGACCACCTCGGCTGCTACGGCTATCACCGAAACACCAGCCCCAACATCGACCAAATCGCCCAACAAGGCGTTCGCTTCAATAACCATTACGCCACCGATGTTCCCTGTCTCCCCTCGCGCACCAGCCTCTTCGGTGGTCGCTTCGGCATTCACAACGGTGTCATCAACCACGGCGGAGTCGCCTCCGAACCCTTCATCGAAGGAAAGGATCGCGGCTTCGAATCCACCCTCTCCCAAACAAGCTGGATGGCATGCCTCGCCAAAGCCGATCTCCACACCGCCACCATCTCCCCCTTTGGCGAACGACACTCCGCATGGCACTGGTACGCCAACTTCAACGAAATACACAACACCGGCAAACGCGGCATGGAACGCGCCGATGAAGTCGCTCCAATCGCCCTCGACTGGATCAACCGCAATGCCGCCAAAGACAACTGGTTTCTCCACGTCAACCTCTGGGACCCTCACACGCCATACCGTACTCCCTCCGACTTCGGTGATCCCTTCGCCGATGAACCCCTACCTTCCTGGCTCAACGAAAACGTTCGCCAAAAACACTGGCAGGGCGCCGGCCCTCACTCCGCCCAGGAAGTCAACGGCTACGACAACAGCGAAACCACCTACGATGGCGATTTTCCCCGCCAACCCGTCCGCGCCAGCAACATGACCGAAGTCCGCCGCATGTTCGATGGCTACGACACCGGTGTCCTCTACGCCGACCACTACGTCGGCAAAATTCTCGAAGCCCTCGCCGCCCAGAACATCCTCGATGACACCGTCATCGTCATCAGTTCCGATCACGGTGAAGCCCTCGGCGAACTCAACGTTTACGGTGATCACCAATACGCCGACCATCCCACCGCACACATCCCTCTCATCGTTCGCTGGCCGGGTGTCACCGATTCCCAGGCCGGCCGCGCAGACAACGCACTCCACTACCACTTCGACTTCGCCGCCACTATGATCGATCTTCTCGGCCAACCTGTCCCCGACATCTGGGATGGCCGCAGCTTCGCCACCGCCCTCACCGAAGCACGCGAATTAGGCCGCGACTACCTCGTCCTCTCACAAGGTGCCTGGAGCTGCCAACGCTCCGTCCGCTTCCGCGCCAATCGGGAAGAATACCTCTGCATCCGATCCTACCACGCTGGCCATCGTGACTTCCCCGATGTCATGCTCTTCGATGTTAAAAACGATCCCCACCAAACCGTCAACCTCGCCTCCCAACGTCCCGCTCTCTGCTCCTCCGCCATGGAAATGCTCGACCGCTGGTATGCCGAAATGATGGAAACCGCCACGCACCCTCACGATCCCATGATGACGGTCCTTGACGAAGGCGGCCCTCTCCACATCCGCGGCGAACTCCCCGCCTATCTCACCCGCCTCCGCGAAACCGGCCGCTCCGAAGTCGCCGCTTTCTTGGAACAACAATACCGCACCGAAATCACCTGAAACGCACGGTAACATAACTCTACAGGTATGTCGGCAATTGCATTCTTGTGATTCCAGTACGCCAGTCTAAAATGCTACCAGACCCAATACTTGAAAGGTATTCCTTATGGCTTGCTTCATCTCTTTCAAAAGTCTCACCACCCTCACCTTCACACTCCTCACATCTCTCACCCTCACCGCCTGCTGCGCTCCCCAAGCCCCCCCTCACTGGAAACCCCCCGTCAAAAC
>JANQQT010000063.1 GCA_028284925.1 Phycisphaeraceae bacterium
GTTTTGGTTCGGGTGTTTTGGCGAGGGATGGGGAGAGGGTGAGGGAGAGGAGGAGGATTGCGGTAAGGGTGAGGCTGGGGGACATTGGGGCGCTCCGTAGGATAGTGAGTGTGTGTGGGTAGGATTATGACGTGTGAGGGAGGGGGGTGTCCAGAGGGAAGTTGTGGGGATTGCGCGGAGGGGGCACGGGAATGACAGGGGGGGGAGTTCGGGGATGCAGGTCTTAGGAGGCGAGGCCGACTTTGACGCCGATTTGGATTTTGTCGGGTTTGCAGAGCGCTTCGAATTCGTGTCGGAATTTCTGGATGGCGGTTTTGACGGCCCAGTTGGTACCGTCTGCGAGGCCGCAGATGGTTGTGCCGGGCATGGTTCCCATGGATTGGGCGAGTTCGTCCATGAGGTCGATGTCGTTCATTCGGCCGTCGCCTGCTTCGATGCGGCAGAGCATCTGGTATAGCCAGCCTGAGCCTTCGCGGCAGGGGGTGCATTGTCCGCAGGATTCGTGTGAGAAGAACCGGACGATGTTTCGTGTCATGGAGACGATGGAGGTGTCTTGGTCGATGACGATGACGCCTGCTGTACCGAGGCCGAGGACGTTGTAACGGCGGCCGATGTCGAAGTCGAGTTCGGCGTCGTACTGTTCGGTATCGAGGAATCCCATGGAGACGCCACCTGGGATAGCGGCTTTGTATTTTTTGCCTTTTTTCATTCCGCCGCAGTATTTTTCGATGAGGTCGGACATTTTGATTCCGAGTTCCTCTTCGTAGACGCCGGGTCGTTGGACGACGCCGGATACGCCGTAGAGTTTCGGGCCGAATGATCCGGGCGCGTTGGGCGAGAGTTTGGATTCGCAGCCCATGGACTTAAACCAGTCGACGCCTTTTTCGATGATGAAGGGGACGACGGCGAGGGTTTCGACGTTGTTGATGACGGTGGGTCTTTGGAAGAGTCCCTGGATGGCGGGGAAGGGGGGTTTGATACGTGGCCAGCCGCGTTTTCCTTCGATGGATTCGAGCATGCCGGTTTCTTCGCCGCAGATGTATGCTCCTGCGCCGCGGTGCACGTAGCAGTTGGGTTTTCTGCCGTTGATGTCTCCGATGATGGAGTTTTCGCCGAAGATGTTGTTGGCGTAGGCTTCCTTGATGGCTTTTTCGAGGTCTTTGGCCTGGGAGTGGTATTCGCCGCGGATGTAGATGTAGGTGGTATCGAGCTGGCATGCGATCATGGTGATGGCGATGCCTTCGAGCATGAGGTGTGGGTCGAATTCGATGATGAGTCGGTCTTTGAATGTGCCGGGTTCGGATTCATCGGCGTTGACGGCGAGGTAGCGTGGGTTGCCATCGGGTGGTGGGAGGAATGACCATTTGAGTCCTGCGGAGAAGCCGGCGCCGCCGCGGCCGCGGAGTTCGGAAGATTTGACGGTATCGATGAGTTCGCTGGGGTCGGTGTCATCCGCAATGATCTGATTAAGGACTTCATATCCACCTGTGTTGACGTAGCGAGAGTAGGTGATGCGTTTTCTTTTGGCGGGATCTCCCCAGGGTGGTGTGGGGATTCGCTTGCAAACGACTGGTTTATCGAGGGGCATGGTGTTTATCCGTTGTCGGTGGTGTCCTGTTCAGTCTGGTCGGCGGCTTCTTTCAGATTGTGGAGGTCGGTGAGTTTTGATTTGTCGTTGATTTCGATTTCTTCGATGGTTGTTTTTCTTAGCGTGATGTTGCCTTGCCTGGATTCTTCCACTTCTTTGCGTACGACTGTTGATTGTTTGTCGTTGGTCTCAGGGTTTTTGATGTTGTGTACCATGAGTCCGAGGTTTCTGCATAGGTTGCCGAACCATCCCATTCGCTTAATCCGGTAGGTTGTTGAGTTCGTGTTCGAGCTGTTTCCAGGTGAGGTCTTCGTGGAGTGTTTCGTTGATGAGTGCGGCGGGGGCGGTGCCGCATGAGCCGAGGCATTCGAGTTCGAGCAGGGTAAACTTGCCATCGTCGGTTGTTTCACCGGGGAGGATGTTGAGTTTATTTTGTACTTTTTTGGAGAGTTCTTTGTAGCCGCAGAGTTCGCAGGAGATGGAGCGGCAGATTTGGATGAGGTATTTTCCGACGGGTTCGAGTTTGAATTCCTCGTAGAAGGTGACGGCGTCGATGACTTCGGCGAAGGAGAGGTCGAGAAAGTCGGCGACTTCCTCCAGGGCCTGGTGTGGGACCCAGCCGTAGGTATGCTGGACCTCGTGAACGCAGGGGAGGAGTGCGGCCTGCTTGGTGGCGTAACGGGGGAGGATGTCTTCCTCGAACTTTTTGGCGAGCTTGGGCGTCCAGTAGGGTTCTGTTCGCCGGTCGATCTGGGTATTGGCGGAATCTTTAACGATCCAGGCCATGGGGAGTGCTCCGTGTGTTTGTGGGTTGTCCTGAGTTTAGCGGTCGAGTTCGGCGGCGATGATGTTGAGCGAGCCGAGTACGGCGACTATATCTGCGAGCAGGTGACCTTCCATCATTTTAGGGAAGATCGTGTAGTTGATAAATGAGGGCGGGCGACATCGGGCGCGCCATGGGCGGGGGCCGCCGTCCGCGGTTAGGTGAAAGCCGAGTTCACCGTTTGCGGTTTCGTTGGCACCGTAGGCTTCTCCGATGGGTGTCTCCCATTTGCGGTTGGTCATGATGAGTTCGAAGTGGTGGATGAGGCCTTCGATGGAGCCGTAGGTTTCGGCTTTTTCGGGAATGTGTACGGCTTCATCTACGTAGGAGTCGACGGGACCATCCGGGATGTCTTCGATGAGTTGTTTGATGATGATGCAGGACTGTTTCATTTCCTCGACGCGTATTCGGAAGCGTGAGTAGACATCCCCTTCGTACATGATGGGGACTTTGAATTCGACGGCGGGCGCGCCTTGTCCATCCCAGTTGTCTTCGTAGCAGAGGTAGGGTTCATCTTTTCGGAGGTCTCGTTTGACGCCGGCGGCTCGTGCGAGAGGTCCGGAGACGGACCATGCGATGGCATCCTCGGCGGTGATGGTTCCGATGCCCTGTGTGCGGTCGACGAAGATTCGGTTTTTGTTGAGGAGTCCTTCGATATCTGCGATGGCGGGCGGGAGTTGTTCGTAGACGAATTTTTTGACCATCTTTTTGAAGATGGCTTCATCGGGGAGATCCTGGTTAAGTCCGCCTACGCGCGTCCATGAGGTGGTGAATCGGGCGCCGGAGACGAATTCGCAGATGTCGTAGATGTGTTCGCGTTCGTTGAAGCCGTAGAGGAATGCGGTGAAGGCGCCGAGGTCGAGTGCGGCGGCTCCGGCACAAAGGAGGTGGTCCTGGATACGAGCGAGTTCGGCGATGATGGTGCGGAGGACTTTGCAGCGCGGTGTGAGTTCGACGTTGAAGAGTTTTTCGACGGCGTGGTGCCATGCGATGTTGTTGGCGATGGGTGAGAGGTAGTTCATCCGGTCGGTGACGGTGACGTATTGGTTGTAGTCGTGTTTCTCACCGAGTTTTTCGAAACCGGAGTGGAGATACCCGATGTGTGGTACTGCGCGTACGACACGTTCACCGTCGAGTTCAACGACGATTCGGAGGGTGGTGTGCGTGGAGGGGTGTTGGGGGCCGAAGTTGAGTGTCCAGCGGTCGCCTGCGTCTTCGAAGGAATCGAGGTAGGGAAGAGTTTCGCAGTCAACGCCTAGTGGCTTGAGTTCGTATGGCATAGTTGTCCGACTTTTTGTCTGGGGGTCGGTGTGGTATGTAATTAGCCGTGATTGTGACGAAATTCACGGTTGGTTAGTATAGTGCGTGTGTGGTTGGGGGTCGAGGGAGTGCATGGCGGGTTGTGGAGTGTTGGTGGGGAACTGGTGTGTTGTTTGGGCGTAAATATTGTGGGTATGCGTATGGATGGGTGTGTATAATGGTCGCTTGTGTGGGGATGGGGGAGGTTTGGATTTGTTTGAGGGCTGGAAATGGACCTATTGAGGTGTTATTGGAAACTCCGGATATACAGAATCATGGGCCTGTGGCGTATGCGGTGTGAAGGGTGATGGGGTATGCGAGCGCGTCGACGGAGGCGGCGTGAGGTTGGGTGGGGGGTGGTCATTCTGGCATGGATTGGCATGGGGTGGCGGGTGGTGTGGGGATCGATGCGCGCGGGGTAACGATGGTTGAAAGTTTGGACAAGAAGAGGTTTTTGATATGCGAAGTTTTTTTGCCGGGTTGTTGTTGGTGATGATTGCGGGTGTTGCTGGCGCCGTTCCGCCGGATGCGGTCACGGATGGGGCTGGGTTTAAGGCGGGGGAGCAGTCGATACGGACGTTTGTGGTTCCTGGTGGTCATACGGTGAGGTTGTTTGCGGCGGAGCCTTTGGTGGTAAACCCTGTGGCGTTTTGTTTTGATGAAAAGGGGCGTGTTTATGTGGCAGAGACTTTCAGGCAGAGGCGGGGGATTGATGATAATCGGTTTCGAGGTTTCTGGTTGCTGGATGATTTGGCGTCGCAGACGGTGGAGGATCGATTGAAGATGTACAAGAAGTGGGCGGGGAGGGTGAAGGGGGGTATGGCGTATTACCGGAAGTATGAGGATCGGGTGAGGCGGGTGGTGGATTCGGATGGAGATGGTGTAGCGGACAGGGTGACGACTTTTTCGGGTGGGTATAATGGTGTGCTGGATGGTACGGGGGCGGGTTTGATTGCGAAGGATGGGGTGGTGTATTTTACGAATATTCCGCATTTGTGGATGTTGAAGGATGGGAATGGTGACGGGAAGGCGGAGGTTAAGAAGAGTCTGGCGAAGGGGTTTGGTGTGAGGGTGGCGTTGAGGGGTCACGATTTGCATGGGTTGACGTGGGGTGTGGATGGGCGATTGTATTTTTCGATTGGTGATCGGGGATTTAATGTGAAAACCAAGGAGGGGAAGGTTTGGAAGAGTCCGGGGAGTGGGGCGGTTTTTCGTTGTGAGGCGGATGGGAGTGGGTTGGAGGTTTATGCGTGGGGGTTGAGGAATCCGCAGGAGCTGGCGTTTGATCGGTATGGGAATTTATGGACGGGGGATAATAATTCGGATGCGGGTGATAAGGCACGGCTGGTTTATGTGGTGGAGGGTGGTGAGACGGGATGGCATATGGCGTATCAGACGCTTGGAGGGAGTTATAGCCGAGGGGTATGGCATATGGATAAGTTGTGGCATTTGCAGCATGAGGGTCAGGCGGCATGGGTGATTCCGCCGGTGGCGCATGTGAATTCGGGGCCGAGCGGGTTTGTTTATTATCCGGGTGTTGGATTGGGTGAACGGTACAAGGATCATTTTTTTCTGTGTGATTTTCGGGGGAGCGCGGGTGGATCGGGGATTCAGAGTTTTGCGGTGAAGGAGAAGGGTGCGGGTTTTGAGATGGTGGATCACCACATGTTTGTTCGCAAGACGTTGGCGACGGATGTGGATTTTGGATATGACGGGAAGATGTATTGGGCGGACTGGGTGTCGGGTTGGGAGGGGCCCGGGAAGGGGAGGATCTTTTCGTTGACGCATGATGTGGAGGGGAAGAGGAAGGTGGTGAAGGAAGTGGAGGGTTTGTTTAGAGAGGGGTTTGGGAAGAGGAGTGTAGAGGAATTGGGTAGGTTGCTGGGTCATGCGGATATGCGTGTGCGGATGCGTGCGCAGTTTGGGTTGGCGGAGCGTAAGGGTGAGGGGTTGGGGGTGTTGATGAAGGCGGCGACGGATAAGAAGGGTGGGAGGATGGCGAGGCTGCATGGGATATGGGGTGTGGGG
>JANQQT010000083.1 GCA_028284925.1 Phycisphaeraceae bacterium
GGGGGCCAAAGTTCCTGAGGGGGCGGGTGAGGATTCTTTTTCGGTGGCGTGGGAGTTGTTGGGGGGTAAGCGTGGGAAGGCGAGGCCGATGGTGGTGAATCATTCGGCGAATGGGTCGTTTGCGGTGCGTGATGGGAAGTATAAGTTGATATTGACCTCGGGGTCGGGCGGTCGTGGCAATCCGAGGTCGCGACCGTTTCAGAAGCCATATCAGTTTTATGATCTGGAGGCGGATGCGGGTGAGAGGAAGAATCTGATTGATGATGTGGGGATGGAGAGGAAGATTGAGAAGATGTTGAAGGGGGCGAGGAAGTTGGGGATACCCGTGCCGAAGGATTGAGGAGGATGGGAGGTTGGGAGTGCTTAGATTTATATTGATGAATGAAAGAAAGACACGCCCCGGATTTAAGATCGGGGGCGTGTTTGTTGATTGTGGGTTGTCGTGCGGCGATCAGGCGATGGGGAGTTTCCAGCCTTTGCGGTAGGGGGGATTGACCAGGGCGTTGGCGGCGGAGAAGTTGGTGAACTTCATGGCCTTGGTGTCCCACTCGAGTTTCTGGCCGGGGAAACGGACGGCGGCAGCGCCGATCAGGGCGATTTCGGTGAGCGGTCCGCCATAGCCGAAGTTGGACCCGGCCTGACGCCCGGTGCGAATGGCTTCGAGCCAATCCCAATGGTGTGATTTGACGCGCGGGATTTTCTCAGCCGGCGGTTTGTAGGCTTTCATCTTTTCTTCGGGGATAATACGAGCGCCGCCTGCGCCGTGTGATCCGTGCATGATGACGCCCTTGTCGCCGTAGACCAGGCCGCCGGTTCCAGGGACACGTCGTTTCTTTTCGAGGACATCAGGACGCGGGGGTCGTTTGTTGCCATCAAACCAAACGAGTTTGACCGGGCCGCGCTTGCCTTTGGCGGGGAATTGATAGGTTAGTTTGACGCCGGGCGGGTAGACATCGGCGTGCTTTTCAGGGTTGTACGCCTTGTCGACTTCGGCGACGACTGAGGATGGCGCCCCTAGGTCGAGTGCCCACATGCTGGGGTCAAGGACGTGGCATGCCCAGTCGCCGATGCAGCCTGTGCCGAAGGGCATCCATCCACGCCAGTTCCACGGAACCCAAAGTGGGGAGTAGGCCTTATGTTGAGCAGGGCCCAGCCAGAGGTCGTAGTTGAGGTGTGCGGGGACTTTGTGTTTCTCGGCGAGTTTGGGGAGGTGTCTAATCTGGGAGTACACATGGGGGAATGCATTACAGAAGGTGTGGACTTCGTGGACGTTGCCGATGGCTCCGTCCCAGATCCATTCGCAGAACATGCGGATTCGTGAAGAGGAGTGACCCTGATTACCAAGCTGGGTGATGACCTTCTTCTTTTTGGCGATGTTCATCAGGGTTCGGACTTCGTGGATGGAATGGGCGAGTGGTTTTTCGCAGTAGACGTGTTTGCCACGGAGCATGGCGTTCGAGGCAGCGACGGCGTGGGTGTGGTCGGGGGTGCCAACGGTGACGGCGTCGATCTTGTTCTCGAGTTTGTCGAGCATGACGCGGAAGTCTTTGAATCGGGCTTTGACATGGCCGTATTTTTTGTATGTGCCTGCGGCGACCTTGTCATCGACATCCGCGAATGCGACGAGGTTTTCCTTGGAACAGGCACGTACGCTTGATCCGCCGCGATTCCCGACGCCGATGCATGCGACGTTGATTTTTTCGTTGGCCGAAGTTCGTCCCTTACCACCAAAGACGTGAGCGGGAACGAAGTGGAAGGTGGTGACGCCTGCTGCGGCGCCCTGAACGAATTTACGACGTGTGGTCGTTTTCGGGAGGTTTTCCATGTCGGGTGTCTCCAAATGGTTTTACGGAGTATACCTGATATGAGAGCGAGAATGGGGTTGATATCGCATTAACGTGCGGCTGCGCTGCGACCTACGAGGTCATCATTGGTCTTGAAATGCTCCATCGCCTTGAGGAGCTGTTCCACCTGGGCAATGGGCTTCATTTCCATGAGGCGTCGACGCAGGGCGATCGTGGTATCGAGTGTCTGTTGATCCAGAAGGAGGTGGTCTTTGCGTGTGCCGGATGCCGCGAGGTTGATTGCCGGATAGACGCGTTGATTCGCGATCTCGCGGTCAAGGATCAGTTCCATATTCCCCGTACCTTTGAATTCCTCGAAGATGAGTTGGTCGCCGCGTGAACCGGTGTCGATGAGGCATGTTGCGATGATGGTCAGCGAGCCGGCTTCCTCGGTTTTTCGGGCGGAGCCGAAGAGTTGCTTGGGGATGGAAAGCGCAGAAGCATCGAGACCACCGGAGAGCGTACGTCCTGTTTGCGCGATGCTTGGGGCGGTGTTAAATGCCCTACCGATTCGTGTGAGAGAATCGAGAAGGACGACGACATCCTTGCCCTCTTCGGCGAGGCGTTTGGCGCGTTCGATGGTCAGGATCGAGATGCCCACGTGGCGATCCGGTGGATGGTCGTTGGAGGAGGCGTAGACCTCAACGGGGACGTTTCGACGGAAGTCGGTAACTTCTTCGGGTCGTTCGTCTACAAGAAGTGCCCAGACGATAAGTTCCGGATGATTCTTCTCGAGGGCCGTGGCAATTTGTTGAAGGAGCGTGGTCTTACCAGCTTTGGGGGGAGACACGATCAGTCCGCGTTGCCCGTAACCGATCGGGCAGAACAGATCGACAAGGCGGCAGGAATCCGGGCAGCCTGCGTATTCGAGGGTAAGTCGTGGCTGAGGATCGATGCTTGTGCGTTCTTCGAGTGGTGGCGGTGAGCTGAATTTCTCCGTGGGAACGCCTTCGATCTCGACGATTTTTTCCACACGCGGCGCGCGGGCGAGTTCCTTTTGGAGTTTGGATTTTTTCTTTTTCTTCTTTTTGCCCGACTCCAGACCACGTCGATCACCAATGGCGACGGTCACGGTCATGCCGGAGCGCAGGCCGTGCTGCTCAACGAGTCTCTGTGGGATAAGCGGGTCCTCAAGATTCTCATAAAGAGCTTTGTCGAGCTTTCGCAATCGCCCATCGGCGCGCTGCGACAGGTCTATGATGCCTGTACGTTGATACATACTGGTCACTTCTATCTAAGCGTTGTGGGGCTCACCCGTAGCAGCGAGGGGGGCTAAACACGACCGGGCAAACGATAACCCTATTATCGTCGAAATACATCCGCGGATCAATACATTTTTCCGCAGGAATGCCGTCAAAAAGCGTCAGGCCCTTGCCTCAGCCTCAGGTATTCGTGACTGACGAGAGGGTGCAATATTTCGGGAAATCCCGAAAATCGCCTGGAAATCTCGAGAATCATCGAATGCCGTTGGATGCCCCTGGCCAATCCCGGAATCACGTTCACTATACTCCGATTCATCGATTCTCCCGAACCGGAGGTCGGATTATGACCCAAACTTTCCGCTTTGTCCAGTTCACCCATGTGAAAAATTGAGATTCGCATTCTTAGGTGTTTGATGCCCACCGTGAGAAAGAGGTGGCGATGATTAGCGTGTGGACTGGAAGGCGTTGATGTGATGGGTGATGCGTGTGGGATTCTTTTCCGATTCCGGCCAGACAATGGCGATGAGGTCAAAACGGATCAGATGATCCTGGAGTTTATATTTTCGCCTTGTGTAGTCCGCCAGGGCAATTAGTTTCTGTTCCTTGCGGTAATCCAGGTGTTGTTCGGGCGGCGGATTTTCACTGGAAGCGGATTTTACCTCTACGATTACGATGGCGTGCGAATCCAAGTCACGTGCGATGATATCTATTTCTCCCATCTTGCAAGTCAGGTTTCTGGCAAGGATCTTATATTTCTTTTGTTTGAGAAAGCGGGCTGCGTGGATTTCGGCACGCTTGCCGAGCGGCTTGGGGCGTGTAAAGCAATGGCGGAGTTTTGTGGCAAAATTGGACATGGCGCACTAGCATAACAGGAATCTGTGGCGGGGAAACGAGGTTTGAGGGGCGGCGGTGTTTGGGCGATGAGATTAATAACTGGAGGATGTGTTATGGCGACGCGATTTGGCGAGGTTTTGTTGGTGGCCCTGTTGATTGTGGTGACAGCTGGGGCGGCGTTCAGTTTTATGAATATGCAGCGTACCGAGGATTCCGAGGCCCTGATGCGGGAGGTGTTGGTGGAATTGCGAAAGCAGAATGAGGCGGATCGTAAGGTAGTGTATGTGCCGATGATGCAGGGGAAGATTCGGGATACTGGGCCGAACATAAATGTCAAGGCGAACGGGTCGGGGGATAAGGCGAATAAAGGGGGAGGTGTGAAGCCCAAAGGTGGTGGGCAGAAGAATGTTGGGACGGATGTGGTGAAGGGGCAGGGTGATCAGGGTAAGGGGAACGGTGGTACGTCGGTGGTTAAGAAGCCTGGTAAGGTTGGTATGGGGGAGAATGTTGTTGCAAAGGGGGATCGGGGTAAGACGCATGGGACGAAGGGCAATGTGGGTCCGAAGAAGCCGACGCCGCCTGTGGCGAACAAGAAACCATCGGTCGCGAAGCCGAATGCGGATGACAAGAAGGCGTGGGAGACATACGGCCCGACCGTGGTCAAGGTGATTGAGGATTTGTTCGGGGACCGAATGGACGATCTGTTTGCTCGATACTCCATCGAATACGCTCAGGCGCAGAACAAGGCGACGGTTTCGAAGTATATGAAATCCTGGCGTGCAAAAAACGGTGAATTCTCCCACATCCTTACGCATAGGCGCGATGCGATGAGCGAGGAGGATAGCCAGGTATTTAAGGTGGTGGTGGATACGGATCGAAACAAACCGATGGAGTTCACGATCTGTCTGGATGCGCAGAAAAAGGTGACGAGTGTGTTTGCGCGATCCGCGCCGAAGGGCGCGGTGATTCGGCGAGACGGTTGACTGCGGAGGTGTGTGGGGCAGGTGTTTAGTATCTCAGGCCAAGGTCGTTGGTTCTTAGTTTGCGGAGTTTGTCGACAAGCTTGGCCTTGTATTTTTGAACCACGGCTTGATATTCGGGATTTTTGGCGAGATTAGTGTATTGATGGGGGTCTTTCTTGACATCGAAGAGTTCGATTCCGCCGGATGCGTTTTCGCGATACTGGATGTAGGCGTAATTGTGATCACGGAGGAGGAATCCTTTGCGCATGGGGGCCACGCTGAAGGCGGCGTCACGTACCTCGAGTTTGGGGTTATCGAGGAGTTTGGAAATGTCTTTGCCCTGGATGTTCTTCGGGATGTCGAGATTGCAGAGTTTGGAGAGTGTGGGGTAAAGGTCGAGGAGTTCGACGAGTGAGTTGCAGACGGCGGGCTTCTTGCCCGGGACACTGATAATCAGAGGCACACCCGCAGATTCATCGCGCAGGCTTACCTTGGCCCAGAAATCATGTTCACCGAGATGATACCCGTGGTCGGAGGTGAAGATCACGATGGTTTTATCGCGTAGGCCTGCCTTGTCGAGGGCGTTAAGGACTTTTCCGACTTGGGCATCCATGTAGGCGACGGAGGCGTAGTATCCGCCGACGGCTTTCTTCTGGCGGCGGATATCCATCTTCATATTCTTGCTGGTTTTGTAGTTGATGCCTGCTCTGGGGATGTCATCCCAGTCGCCAGGGATTTTTTGGGGCAGGACCATTTTGCTGTAGGGTTTGAAGGGTGGGTAGTAGGACTTTGGGGCGACGAACGGGACGTGGGGGCGCACAAAACCGACACCGAGCCAGAAGGGCTTGTCTTTGTGTTTGTGAATCAGATCGACCGCTTTCGCGGCGGTCTTGCCATCGGAGTGGACGAGATCATCACCATCAGCCTCGACGACAACAAAGGTGTTGCCCCCAACCGCGGGCTTTTTGCCATCTGGATTGTTCTCCAGCGTTTCACCATCGCCCGGCGCCTTCCATTCAGGGCCTTTGCTGTTGAAGCGTTCCGTCCAGGAGCGTGGGTCATCGGCGCCATCGTTTCCTTTTTCGATACCACCTGGAACACCCATGTGAAAGATTTTGCTGACGCGCGCGGTGTAGTAGCCGTTGCTCTTGAAGTGTTGTGCCCATGTGGGACGGTCACCCATCTGGCGGCGGGGACTTGCGTAGCCGAGTGATTTGATGGCGTGGGGATAATAGCCCGACATGAAGGAGGCACGCGACGGGCCGCAGTACGTTCCCTGGCAATAGGCGCGGGTAAAGCGGACGCCACGCGCAGCGAGTTTGTCGATATTGGGAGTGGCGCAGACCTTGTTACCATAACAGGAGAGTGCCGTATAAGTAAGGTCATCGGAGATAACGAAAAGGACGTTGTACTGTGTATCGGTCTTGACGGTGGGGGCGGCCTCCAGTGTTGCCGTGGAATGGACCACGATGGTTGAAAGCAAGGCGATGATGAATGCGACCGGAGAGGTGTGATGGAGCATGGCGGGAGTTCTCCTGAAGGGTATGGTCTGATGGGCCAGTATACATTGGGTCGGGTATGAAGTTTGAGAGGGATTCCGAGGTTGGTTCATGCCGGCCAGGGACGTCCGATAAATAAAACGGAATTTTGAACACGGTTGTGAATTGGGAAAGAAGTTGCAATGTAATCGGAACGATATATTCAGAGTCGGGACTTTCCTGATCTTCGATATCGTCTCGGTTGGAGAAAGACGACGGTCAGGTCATTCGCGGGAAGGCGAGGAACGCGTGGAGAGGAAGAAAGCCCCACACAATCGAGTTGGCAGCATGGCGTGTTTCATTGCACTGGTGATGTTGTTGATGTTGATGGGAGGATGTCAAAAAAGTCATCCGCAGACTCTGGGCACGATTGAAGGAAAGCCGGTCTGGGATCAGGAGCTGTTTGACGAGATTGGCGAGTCGCGTCTGAAACGCCTGGGGAAAGAGTCAACCTATTCCGAGTTCAAACGCCGGGTCGCGCCTTTGATGGTCGAGACCTTGAGGCGTCGTGTCTATGAACGTTCATTGTTGGTTTATGCGAGGCGGGCGGGCACAGTTGTGCCCGAAGCATTGGTGGATGCCGCAGTCGAGCGTCAAAGGAATTTGTCTCGTAAGGATGTTCATGCGCAGAAGGCGAACGGAGAAATTTATGTGATTGATGATTCGCGTCTGGGATTCGCCAAAGACCGAAAGACGATTCACAAGCGACTGCTGGCCGATGAATATGAACGCAGCCAATTGGAGCGCGTCGCGGCCGTGTGGCGGGATGAGGTGGTGGCGTATTACGATGCAAATCCGCAGGAATTTAACCTCCGCTACGTGGTACGTGTACGCGTGATCATGGTGCCGGATTTACGAGAGGCGACCGCGGTGGATATGGCACTGGATCGCGGTTACGCCTTCGATAAGGTTGCCAAACATTTCAGTCGTTATCGAAAAGAGCAAGGCGGATTGAGTGACCCGTACATATCAAAGAAACCGGTCGAGGAGTACGAAGGCCTCAGCAGCGAGAAATTGAATCGAGCCGTTCGCGAGCTGACGGTAGGGGGCCACAGTCGTCGGATTGATCTGGATCGTGGCCATGCTTGGGTCAAGCTGGAACGCTATGAGCGCAAAGTGACGCGTCCATTGGCTGAGGTCTATCGTGCGATTGAAAAAAAGATCTACGACCAGAAGTATCTCAAAGCAAAAAAGAAACTTAAAGGTAGACTGCTTCACGATAGCAAGTCGACGCCGATCGAAGAGATGGCGATGAAGGCGACGATACGCGCGGCGAAGCAATACGGTAAATTCGGTGTAGAGTGGCCTGAATGGAATAAGGGCGGCTGGAATTTTAGCCTGGATCGATTTACCCGACGCATGCGGCAGGGGAAGTAAGCTCGAACCTAATCACAAATCACCAATGAACAAGGCCCGGTCTGTATTCTACCGGGCCTTGGTGTTGATGCAGTAGCGATGATTATCTACCGTAGCTTGGGCTGATGCCGGATTTGTACCTCTTGTACAGCGTGGGGCCGACGCGAGCACCTCGTCGATTGACGACATTCACTCCGATTCGGTATGTCGATCGGGTGTGAACCATCGGTCCGACGCGTGCATCCCGCCTTCCGATGATGGATGGCGATTTGGCGTGCGCTGTTCGGAAAAAGTCCGGCCCGATTCGACCATCCGATTTGCCTTCAACATTGGGCGTGCGACCCTGCTGCGGATGCAGAGAGACCTTTGGGCCGACTCGCGCGGTTTTGCGATCAATGAGGGATGGACCTTTTCGCGAATCGCGACGATTCAGGACGTTGGCGCTGATCGCGGCACTCGTAACAACATTGCTGCGAGAGACATACTTCGGACCGAGTGGAGTGGCTTGTTTGCGGTAAAACCGGTATTTGGGTGTATTTCGTGTGCGGTATTGCTGTGCGTAAGCATCGGTCGCGGTGGCAACCGACAAGCCAAAGAAGATGAGGGCGATGATTGGAAATCTGTATCGAGTGTTCATGGTGAATACCTGTTCAGCAGTTAGCAACTGTGTTGATGCCAAAGGAAAATGTCACACTATTGTAGCGGATCGTTGGCCATTCGGAGAATTCGTTAACCGATTAGACCGCCGTGACCTTTTTGACTGGTGAAGGTGCAAACGAAGCGCCCTGTGGAATATCGAGCGCGAGTCGAGTGCCGATTTCAATTTGTGAGACCTGCCAGCGATCCGGGAGTCGACCGACGATGGGCGTGTTGCAAACATCCAGAACAACGCTGTTCGAGTCGAGTATCGTGGCAATGACCTTCCCCTGCACACGCCTGGGGCGACCGGTGACAGGTTCGATATAGGCGCCGCCCGCCGAGACAAAGTCCACCTTGTAGACCGGACACTGGATAATGCCGAAAAGTCTTCCCTGCGGCGATGGTGTCACCGGGGTCGTCGCTTCCAGGTAGAGTTGATATTTCGTGCCGGGTAAGGTTACGATCAGGTCCATATCGTCTTTGGAGTGCAGGTAAACTCTTGCAATGGCTTCTTGAATCATGGTGCGTTGTCCTGTTCTGGCCTGACTCGACCGGGCATTTCCCAAGTGAAGCAGGGATCGTATCATAGCCGACCGAGGGGGGTAAGGGCCAGTGGTAAAAAGGGGACGTGTAGCCGTTATTGGCGTGTGTTTCGAGCTTGGTGATTGGAACGCAGGAGACAGGCGAGTCGAAGGATGATACCTGTCAGCGTGAGGCCCAGGGCAATGCCCGAGACCGAACCGATGGAATTGGCAACAAGAAGTTGTTTGGCGGTGAGAGGTCCCGGTGAGGACGCATCGTAAATGCTCGCTGAGATCATGATGCCGGTGATGGCCGTGAGACCTATCAGAGAAATGGCTATGAGTTGAATGCGTGCCGGCAGAAGGCTATACGTTTGGCCCGTGGGCTGCCTTTGTGCCCATCGAAGAACCCAGAGGGCGATGAGGATCAGACCTACGACGCCGCTGGTATATTGCAGGAGCTTGTAGATAGGAAATGCATATGGCGTGTGGGCGAAAACGATATGGTCGATGAATCTTGGACGAACCAGATGCCAACCCTGTGAATGTGTAAACGAATCCCAGAGAATATGCGTCGTTGCTCCAAGGATCACAGCAAATGGAATTAGAATCAGGTTTAAGGGTGAGAGCTTGAGTGATTGGTCCGCCGCAGCGCCAGCGAGATGGACGAATCTTCGTGGCGCCAAGGCGAGGGCGGCAGGTTTCATGAAAAGGTAATAGAACAGCAGGATGATGAGTGAGGCGGGGAGGCATTCAGTTAGCAGACCAAGCGGGCTATGGCTGGTTGTGCCCACAGTCTCAAGATGAATGAAATAGGGATAATCCGGCGAAATGGTTCCGGCGACTAGGGCCGACAGGGGTAGATGTCGACGGGACAGCGCGTGAAATGGATAAGCGGCAATGGCATGAGAAAGCGTGTAGGGCATGGGCCTTAAATATGTTATGCGAGGAAAGGAAAACGTGAGAGAGGCATTTTCGCAAAGAAAAAGCACGATGCGAAACATCGCGCCTTGAACTTCTTGGAATGTGGGCTGGATTCAGCCTTCAGGTTCGTGGTATAGATCCAGATAAAACTCAAGGACATCCTTACCATCGATGCGGCGTGTCCGATCGTGTTGGAAGGCAAACCGGTCAAAGACCTCAAGTGCGGTATCCTGGCGAATGCCGGTATCCAGCACAACCTTGAGATAGTCTTGTCTGCGGCAGAATTCCAAAGCCGTTTCCATGAGTTTGATTCCGACACCGCGTCGTTGGAATTCAGGTGTGACGCGCAGTCTTCTTACTTTGGCCAGGTGAGGCTGAATCTCGATCACGCCGATCATCCCGATGACTTTCCCTTCGTAATCCGCTACCCAGAAGTTGGTTCTTGCCTGTTCCATGTAGCACGTCTGGATGCGGTTGATGTCATCACGATCATCCGGTTGATCACCTGGCGCAGCCAGTCGACCTTCCTCATAGAGATGGCAAACGGCATCCTGGTCCGTATGTTCGTATGGACGTATCGTCACGGAGTCGATAAAGGATGGAGCGTTGGGTGTAATCATGTTCGTAGACAGTATCATCGTGGTTTACCGGAGTAATTGCAATACGAATGCCAAACTTATGAAGGCTCTTGGAAAAGGGGTGGAAAGAACGTTATCGACGATTGGGTAAAGGAACTTTAGCGGCGTACTTATAGGCCGTATAAAGTCTTGCAAAAAAACAGCTTATAGTGTTTTTTTGGGGCCATTATTGCCCAGTGAGGGGGATCGCCGTAAGAGTTGGGCGTGCTGAAAACAATATCAAACGTCGAAAAATCGGGCAGTACTGTCTGCCAAATTGGCAATCGCAACGGTATATCGCGCTGCTCTGTGCAATGCGCCGGGGTTAATAATGTGTGTTCGTCCCGCGACTTCGTCGCGCTGTTGATGGGTATGTCCATGGAACAGAAAATCCACCCCCGAATCGATGGCATCCTGCATTTCGCGATGAAGGTGGCCGTGTTGGAAAACAATCGACCGACCGTCCATGTTGAGGCGGCCTATCGGATGGGCCACCTGAATACCCAGCTTCATCGCTAGCCGCGTTTGTCCTGCGTTATCCCAATCGCAGTTTCCGAATACGAGGTGGATGGGTGGGCTGGGTTGTCCGTTCACGTCCAGGTTCTGAATTAGGGCCTGGATGACCGAATCGCCGCAGATATCTCCCAAGTGAATGATAAGGTCGGGTTGATGATCGAGAAGGACTTGCATGGCGCGAGCAGTGGTATTTGCATCGCCGTGGCTGTCGGAAAGAAGACCAATGGTGGACATAAGGATATCGCTCCGTGAATTCGGTGGGCACTATAGGAAACGTCTGCACGTTAATCCTTCCTGGTTGAAGGGCATCAAAATCCTGTGATGCGATATGTGCAACTCAACGGATTGCCTGTAAGATGCCAATCCGAATTTTCATGAGGTGATGCGCATATGAATGAGTTGGCTTGGGTGAGTGCATACGAGATAGGGGAGAAGATTCGGAAAAAAGAGCTTTCGCCGGTAGAGGCTACGAAATTCTTTCTGGATCGGATCGAACAGACACACGATGTGCTGAATGCCGTCATTCTGTTGCTGCGTGAAGAGGCAATAAGGGCGGCTGAATCCGCAGAGGCAGCGGTAATGAACGCAAAGCCCCTCGGCAAACTGCACGGCGTACCCTTGGTAATCAAGGATCTGTTCGACATGAAGGCGGGTGTGTTAAATACCTTCGGCAGTCGTGTATTTAAGGACTACATTCCGGATGTCGATGCGACGTATGTAAGTCGCATGGAGGCTGAGGGTGGGATTATCCTGGGAAAGACCAACACGCCGGAGTTTGGACACAAGGGTATTACCGATAACTTGCTTTATGGTGCGACGCGTAATCCGTTTGATTTATCGAAAAATCCCGGAGGCTCCTCCGGCGGTACCTCGGCAGTCGTGGCGGCGGGGGTGGCGCCTTTCGGTCAGGGTTCCGATGGCGGTGGATCCATTCGTATCCCCGCGGCATGGTGTAATCTGGTCGGTGTGAAGGCGACATTCGGTCGCGTCGCGGCGGCTGCAAGGCCGAATGCGTTCGTGTCACACACACCTTTCATTCATGCCGGTCCGCTCGCTCGGACCGTCAAGGATGCCGCCATGTTGCTGGAGGTCATGTGTGGTCAGGATGACACGGACCCGCTCAGTTCCCCGACAGGCGATCTGGATTTCATTTCCGCAGTAAATCGAGGGGTAAAGGACGTACGAATCGCCTACAGCCCGGATTTCGGATCGTTCGAAGTGGAAGCGGACGTGGCGCGTGTGGTGAACGAAGCCGTACATTCGTTTGAGGACGCCGGGGCAATCGTGGAAGAAGTGGACGTGGATTTGGGTGTGTCTCAGGATGAACTCAGCGATATGTGGGTGCGGCAGATTGGTGTGATTTATGCTGAACTGGCCGCGTCGTTCAAGGCCATGGACATCGATTTGCTGGGTGATCTGCGTAGTGAGATATGTGATGAGTTCGCTGCGATGACTGAATTGGGGAATTCGATGAGTGCTGTTGAATATCGCATGCTGGATTGGAAACGCACGTTGGTCTATGACGGCATTCAGGGCGTGTTAAATGGTTATGATTTGCTGGTAACCCCGACGCTTTCCGCAATGCCGGTGGAAAATTCGACGGATGGTCAAACACTTGGGCCGGCTCAAGTAAACGGCAGGGGGGTGGAACGCTGCATCGGGTGGTGCATGACACACCCCCTGAATTTTTCAGGTCACCCAGCCATGTCCGTACCCGCGGGAATGAGTGAGGGTGGGATGCCGGTGGGTTTACAGCTTATTGGGAGGCGTTTTGACGACCAGGCTGTATTCGCTGCCGCCGGAGCATTGGAACGTGTTCGTCCCTGGACGCAGTACTATGATCAGATCGCAAGTGAATTAAAGGTTTGACCGATAGGACATACATTGGGCGAATGAGGGAGTGGCGTTGTCATTGCGCCGATATCAGCGGAAGAGACGTGAGAATATGGTACGTGAAGGTAGCAACAACCCGGGCGGGGGGAGTCCACCTAAACGATGCTTCGTCGAGCCGGTCGGGCCGCGTTTGCGCATCCTGCTGGTTATCGTTCTGGGCCTGTTCGCGCTGCTGGGCATCAACTCCGTATACCTCGCATCGGTGACGTTCGCCGAGTGGGTCACCGATCAGGTCTTTCAGAATTTCTTTTATATCATCATGTTCGGCGCCCATCTGGTGATGGGATTGCTGATCATTCTCCCGGTCATCGTGTTTGGCTTCGTACACATGTTTCGGGCCAAGAGCTTGCCCAACAAGCGTGCCGCGAGAGTCGGTTATTTGCTTTTGGCGGCTAGTCTGATTTTGCTTGTCACAGGCATCGTATTAACACGAATCGAGGGCATTTTGGACGTGCGGAATCCCATCGTGCGTCAGACGTCCTATTGGTTACACATCGCGATGCCTGTGGCAATCGTCTGGTTGTTCATTCTGCACCGATTGGCCGGTCCCAGAATCAAATGGAAGGTGGGGCTGGTATGGGGCGCGGTGGCAGGGGTATTTGCCGTGTCAATGGTGTTCATGCATTCACAGGATCCGCGGGCATGGAATGTAAAGGGACCGAAGTCGGGAGAGAAGTATTTCTTCCCATCGCTTTCACGCACGGCGACAGGAAATTTCATACCCGCCCGGACCCTGATGAACGACCAGTATTGCCTGCGATGCCATGAGGATATCCACAAGACATGGATGCACAGCGTTCACAAGTTCAGCAGTTTCAACAATCCGCCTTACCTGGCGAGTATTCGGGCGACACGTGAAGCACTATTCAAGCGGGATGGTGATGTTCAGGCCGCACGATTCTGTGCCGGCTGCCATGATCCGGTGCCGTTCTTCAGCGGGGCGTTTGACGATCCAAAATTCGACGATCCGGATTACGACCTTTCTAAAGACGAAATGGCACAGGCCGGGATTACCTGTACCGTCTGCCACGCCATTACCAACGTGAACAGCCCAAGAGGTAACGCAGATTACACCATAGAAGAGCCTCAGCATTACCCTTTCGTGTACAGCGACAGTCCCTTCCTTCAATGGGTCAATGAAACGCTCGTTAAGGCCAAGCCCGCAATGCACAAGAAAACATTCCTCAAGCCCCTGCACAAGACAGCCGAGTTTTGCTCGACCTGTCACAAGGTGCATCTGCCGAAGGAGTTGAACGCCTACAAATTCCTGCGCGGCCAGAATCATTACGATTCTTTCCTGCTCAGCGGCGTGAGCGGTCATGGTGTATCAAGTTTTTACTACCCGAAGAAGGCCGAGGTCAATTGCAACGGATGTCACATGCCCCTGATGGCGTCTAAAGATTTCGGTGCGGGGTTTTTTGACAAGAGCGGGGTACTTAAGGTCCACAATCACATGTTCCCCTCTGCAAATACCGGTATCGCACACCTGTTGAAGATGCCGAAGTCCGTGATCGAAGCGCACAAGGCGTTCAATAAGGATGTCATGCGCGTCGACATTTTCGGCGTGCGCGAAGAGGGCGGGATCGATGGCAAACTTCATGCACCGGTTCGTCCCAACATTCCCGTTCTCCAACCGGGCAAGTCTTATCTTTTCGAGGCCGTCATTCGCACGCTGAAAATGGGCCACCTCTTTACACAGGGTACGGCCGATTCCAATCAGGTCTGGATGGAGGTAAAGGTCACGCTTGACAATCGTGTCATTGGACGAAGCGGGGGGATGGACAAGATGGGGCGAGTTGATCCGTGGTCTCATTTCGTAAACGCCTTCGTCCTGGATCGCAATGGCAATCGTATTGCCCGTCGCAACGCGGAAGATATATTCGTCTCGCTTTACAACAATCAGATACCACCCGGCGCGGCGGACGTCGTGCACTATCAACTGAAACTGCCCGCGGATGCAAAAGGTGAGTTGGTGGTCGAGGTGCAATTGAAGTACCGCAAGTTTGATACCGAGTACATGCAGTTCGTATTAGGCAAGTCCTTTACCAACAACGATCTGCCGATCATGACACTCGCAACGGACAAGGTGACGTTCAAGGTCGATGCAACAGGTGGATCAACGCAAGCCGACAATCTTGATTTTCCCAAGTGGCAGCGTTGGAACGATTACGGCATCGGACTACTCCGCAAAGGGGGCAAGAGTTCCAGTCGTGGTCAGTTGCGACAGGCGGGTGAGGCGTTTGCCGAGGTGGAGAAATTGAAGCGTTACGATGGCCCGTTGAATTTGGCGCGCGTCGCGTTAAAGGCCGGACGTGTGAATGAAGCAGCCCGTGCGTTACAACGTGCATCCAAAACCGATCCTCCGGCACCGGCCTGGTCCATGGCATGGTTCAGCGCGATCGTGGATCAGCAGAACGGTCGCTTCGACGAAGCCATTCAAAAATTCGAAGCGCTGGTCAACATGGATACTCAGGAGACACGCGACCGCGGTTTCGATTTTTCCAGAGACTATCGTTTACTGAATCGATTGGGGCAGACCGTCTATGAACGTGCCCGGCTGGTCCGGGGAAATGAACGCAAGGACGAACGTGAGAAGATGTTGCGATCCGCCGTGTCCTGGTTTGAAAAGACATTGCAGATCGATCCTGAGAATGTTTCGGCCCACTACAACCTTGCCCAGTTGCATGCGGTATTGGGTGAATCGCAAAAGGCGACCAAACATAGTAAACTGCACGCTTTGTACAAGTCGGACGAGCAGGCAGGCGACCATGCCATCGCCGCGGCGCGAATCAAATATCCGGCGGCCAATCACGCTGCGGAGGCCGTGGTCATCTGGGATTTGCAGCGAACGGGCGCTTACGATTTGAAGAAGAAATAGAAGCCGCATGGAGCCTTGCGAATGAGTGCCAATTCATCGAATGAGCAGAATGAGCCACATCCACAGGACGAAGGCGGGGAGGAAACGACAGAACAACAGAATGATGAGCGAATTGGTCAGGCGGCCCAACGGTCCGTTGTGGTCATTCTCGTGATTGCGGTATTGGTGGGCGCAGGGGTTTGGTTGGCGAACAGGGATTGGTCGAAACCGGCGGGCGAGCCGCCGAAGATTACCCCCCCCAAGCAGCGGGAGACTGTCGGGGAGGCGCCTGAAATCAGGTTTACGGATATCACCAGGGATGCGGGGATAAATTTCGTACATATCAACGGTGCGACGGGTAAGAAGCTCATGCCCGAAACCATGGGGGGGGGCTGCGCTTTTCTGGATTACGATGCTGATGGCGATTCGGATATCTTGCTGGTCAACAGCATGCACTGGCCCGATAGCGAAAAAGCAAAAGCGGGCCAGCCGACATTGAAACTCTATCAGAACGATGGGTTCGGTCGCTTCAAGGACGTGACGAAGGAGGCAGGTCTGGATGTGGCCCTGTACGGCATGGGCGTCGCGGTCGGGGACTACGATAATGATGGCGATTCTGACATCTTCGTCACCGCTCTGGGCGGGAACAGGTTATTCCAGAACACCGTAGGCAAGTTTCGGGATGTTACGGAGAAAGCAGGCTTAGCTGGTAAGGTCAACGATTGGAGTACGGGCACAGGCTTCTTCGATTACGACAACGATGGTGATCTTGATCTGTTTGTCTGTAATTACGTCGAGTGGTCCGAAGCGATTGACAAAAAACTCAACTATCAGTTGACAGGTGTGGGTCGTGCGTACGGCCCGCCCATGAATTTTGGCGGCACTTTCAATTATCTCTATCGCAATGATGGTAATGGTCGTTTCACCGATGTCTCGGAAAAGGCGAACATCCGCAAGAAGAACGTGCAGGGCAAACCCGCCGGAAAGGCATTGGGTGTGTATTTCGTCGATGTCGATGAGGATGGCCATATCGATATCCTCATCGCCAACGACACCGTCCAGAATTTCTACTTTCGCAATAAGGGGGATGGCACATTCGAGGAATTGGGCGTCCGCATGGGCGTGGGTTATGATCGCAACGGCGAGGCGACGGGGGCCATGGGGATTGACGGTGGGCTTTACAGCAATGGGACACAGTTGGGCATATTCATCGGTAACTTCGCGGAGGAAATGACCAGCGTCTATGTGTCCCAGCAGCAACGCAGGATGTTCAGCGATGATGCCATGGGCGAGGGCATCGGCGCGCCATCCCGCATCGCCTTGACGTTCGGGCTGTTTCTGTTCGATGCCGATCTGGACGGTCGACTGGACCTGCTCCAGGCCAACGGTCACCTCGAAGAACGGATCAATGTGGTTGACCCCTCGCAAACCTACAAGCAGGCCGCCCAACTGTTCTGGAATCGCGGCAGCGACAGCGGTGTGACCTACGCCGAAATGGAGGCGCCAAAGATCGGAGACCTGACCAAACCCATCGTCGGTCGCGGAGCGGCGTTCGCAGACATCGACGGTGATGGTGATCTTGATGTACTTCTAACCCAGATAGGTGGCGCTCCACTCCTTCTGCGTAACGACCAGAAATTGAATCACCATTGGCTGCGCGTCAAACTCTCAGGCTTTGAAACCAACCGTGATGCGATCGGCGCGTGGGTGGAGGTCAAGGCAGGTGATTTGACTCAACGCCGTCAGATCATGCCGACCCGAAGTTACCTCTCGCAGGTTGAAAAGACGTTAACATTCGGACTTGGCAAGCGAACCAGGATCGACAGCGTCAAAGTGTTCTGGCCAAGCGGCGAAACACAAGCCGTACCCGCACCCAACGTGGATATCACGCTTCAAGTCAAACAGGAAAGGACCAGCTTTCGATCCATTGTCAACACCGCCAAGGCAGAACTAGAGAATGGTCGATTCATCCCTGCCATCAAGTTACTTCGCACCGCACTCAAGATGAACCCCAAATCCATGACTGCAACCCGCAATCTCGCGCGCGCCATGATGTGGTCGGGCAAGCCGGCGGAATCCGTCAGGCTGATCGAAGATGCGACGGATCAGGACGATGATTCACCGACCAACGCCTACCTCGCGGGCATCGCCTTGAAACGCGCCAACAAGCATCATGACGCTCTGAAGTATCTTCAAAAAGCCGTGAAGCTCGATCCTCATACCGATGCGATTAGATTTCAGTTGGGAATCGTCCATGAAAACCTGAAACAGATTGATAAGGCCGTCGTCCAGTTTCGTGAGGCGGTTCGACTTAATCCGCTTCATGCGGCTGCACATTATCAGCTATCCCGCCACGCAGGCCTCGCTGGCCGAACGGATGAGGCCCGAAGACACGGCATGGAATTCGAACGCCTCCGACGCATCTTCGGCGAACGTGGACGTTCGCAGTTGGCGCTCGAACGATGCATCTACACCAACGCCGAATCTATCGAAGATGAAAAGGGCACCAAGCCCGGCGAAGCGCCCGAGGTAAAAATCAAAGTACAGTTCAAGCACCACGGTGAGGTCCGGGATCAGGCAAACAAGGCGATCCAACTCACAAGCTCAACCGTTGTAGCCATGGATGATGCGGGGAAATATACGTTTTTTGGTGTTGACCCTCAGGCGAAATTGAGCCTTTTTGACTTTGCCGCTGACGGGTCCGCCAACGTCAAGCCGATCGAGCTAGATATCAGCTACGTTGGCAAGCCGCGACAATGCGTGGCCGGGAACTTCGGCGATGTCGTTACGCAGGTCAACGGTGTCGACGTCGAGCCCCGCCTTGCCGACATACTCGTCGTCGGTGACAAGGGTGTAGCATTGCTACGCCAAAAGACGCCCGGCCTTTTCGAGGATGTCACCTTCAACACAGGCATCGCCGCGGTCGATGTCCAACACGCCATCTGGAGCGACCCCGACCACGATGGCGACCTGGATCTGGTCTTCGCGACTGGGCGAGGTGTCGAAGTCTGGCAGAACAACGGAGATGGCTCCTTCAAGCAGGTAGCCGAAGATCTGGGAATCAAGTCCGCCACGCCTGGAGTAGGGATCGCCGCCGTTGATCTGGACGGCGTAAACGAATCGGTCGATCTCATCTTCACTCACGCCGACAAACCGACAATCGTGTTTGAGAACCAACGTGCCGGACGATTTCGTCGCATGGCCGAGCCGCCCGGACCTCTCGAACCGGCGAATCAGGTTCTCGCCGATGATGTAAACAACGATGGTTTTCCGGACATTCTGTTAGTCAACGAAAGTCGCGTGTTGATTCGCTTTGGTCGTCGGGCCAAACGGCAAACACTCACTGCAACCGGGTTCAAGTTCAAGCACATCACCTTCATCGATTATGACAACGATGGCTGGATGGACCTCTGCGCGGTCGGGACCGATGACCGGGGTTCCGGGGCGATTCGACTCTGGCGAAACGGCGGAATGCAGCCGTGGAAAGACGTCTCGGCAGTCCTCGGCATTCAGGACTTAAAACTTCCGGGGGTCGAATCCGTTTCGGCTGCGGATGTGGATACTGATGGCGATACGGACCTGCTACTCCAAATCACAGGTGGTAAAGTCCACCGAATCATCAACGAAGGCGGCCATGCCCATCAGCAACTCAAACTTAGCATGATCTCCCTGACGGGCATACGCAGCAGCGCCGGTACGCGCGTTGAGATTCGGGATCGCGACTTCCGGGCAACACGCTGGACCCAGCGCGAACTTCCCGTCGAAATCGGCCTCGCCGATCGTACACATCTGGATTCCGTCCAGACACTTTGGCTCAACGGCGTAATCGACAACCAGATCCACGTTCGGTCCGAACGCAAACCCATGGGCATCGTCATCGTCAAGTTTGCCGATACCGGGTCATGCCCGTTCCTCTATGTCTGGGATGGCAAAAAGTACCGGTTCGTGACGGACCTGGTAGGCACAGCCGCGACGAACCTCGCATTCGCCCGGACCATGCGAGGTCCGGTCAACCCCCACGAACTCGTCGTCATCGGTGACGACTTAACCTTCGCCAGGAAGGACGGTGTTTACGAGGTCAAGGTCACCAGCGAACTGCGCGAGATAACTTATTTCGATCATCTCAAACTGATTGCCGTGGACCATCCCGCCGATCAGGAAATTCATTCAACCGATCGCCTGATCATGCCGCCTTTCTTCAAATCTGAACCATGGGCGTTAGGCGGTCTGATCCCACTGACATCAGCAATAGGTGATGATGGTGTCGATCGAACCCAAGCCCTGGTGAAACTGGATGGCATCTACGGAAAAGGGGGCAAGACACTTCCCGCGCCCATCCAGGGTGTGACAGCTCCACTTGTCGTAGACCTGAAGTTTGCATCAATTCCCAAGGATAAACCTCTGGTCATAGCCTTAACCGGATGGTTCCTTTTTGGCTCATCCAGTTCAAACATCGCATTATCTCAGCGTACTGATATCCCCATGATCTGGCCTGAGCTTGAAGCGATGGGCGCAGACGGCAAATGGGTCAAGGTCAAGGCCCGCGTCGGTGTCCCCACCGGAAAAACCAAGACCATAATCTGTGACCTCTCCGGTAAACTTCCCGATGGCTGTGTGAAACTGCGATTGCGTACGTCCTTTGCCATTCGCTGGGATCGCATCGCCCTGTTCGAGAAACGCACATTGTCTGCCGAAAACATTCATACGCTCCCCATGCAGTCTGCCCAACTCGCATGGCGCGGCCAGTCAGAATTGAAAGTACGCCAGAAAGGACGCGCCACTGCGCCGGATTTCCATCGACTTGTCCATCGACCCGCATGGCTTACCGCTGTCCAGGGATGGTGCACGCGTTACGGCGATGTCAAATCCTTATTAACTCAACCCGAAGGGAAAATTGCCATCCTCAATTGCGGCGATGCCATGACCGTGAAATTCGACCCTCAAAATTTGCCGCAACTCAAACCCGGGATGAAACGCACATGGATGTTTTACACGGTCGGTTGGGTCAAGGAGGGTGATCCCAATTCATTCGACCCCTACACCGTCGGCCCCCTGCCCACTGAGGATATGCAACCACTTCCATCCAAAGTTAATGAGCATACACAGGATTGGCGGCTGAAATACAATCGAAGATGGGTTCCCGGAAATCGCTTCTTTTCTAATTAGGCAATACCGGCGGCGATGAATAGGCAAAAGGCTATATTGCTCTGAGGTCAAAGTCGGGGACACGCCTAGGGTACAAATGATTCTTAAGCTATTTAGCTTGGATGGACGATACTTTAGTTGTTAAGAAGATGCTCAGATATTCACAGCCATCTCCAATGTCTTAACCCAAGTTGTTTGAATGGCTCGTCCGGTAGAAGAAAAACGTTGACAACATTAATAGCTGAAGGAAATTTGGCTTCATCCTGTCGGATGACGAACGTGTGTCAATTCTAGGGGGTGGGTTGCAACGCCATGTCGTTGGGCCGAGGCCGTCCTTCCAGGGGGCGGGGGTACAAGCTTAGAGGATCGACCAAACCGTCGTTCTTTCGAGCTTGGCCGAAGGGAGAACCAAAGTCGTGAATGAGAAATCATTGGCGACTTTTTCAATTTACGGACGCTCGGGTGGTAGCCCAAAAAAACGCTCTGCATTGGCGTCTACCTGTTCAACAAAGGTATCCATGGGCGTTGCACGAAGCTCCGCCAGAAATTGCGCCGTCGCCTTGACAAATTTAGGCTCATTGGGGCGAATCTTGCGATGTGGCTCAGGTGAAAGATAGGGGGCGTCCGTCTCTACCATAATCCGGTCATCCGGAACGAGAAGGGCCGACTCGCGAACTTCCGGAGCATTCTTATATGTCACAATTCCCGTAAAACTGATCATCGCTCCGGCGTCCAACACCTTCTTCACCTCGTTGGGCGATTCAGTAAAACAATGAAACACAAATCGTCCGAAATCCAGCCCCGATGCTCGGATCATCGCCAGCGTATCATCCACCGCCTTGCGACAGTGAATCACAATCGGTTTCAAAATCTCACTGTACCTGATCACGGCCAGCATCGCGTTAAACAGATCATGCTGTACCTTGCGCGGCGGATCATCGTAATGATAATCCAAACCAATCTCCCCAAATGCCACGCACTTGTCTTCCATCGCCAATTGCGCCAAATGAGGCAAATCAGAGGACACAATCTCATCCGCATAATGCGGATGCGCTCCCGTGGTATAAAACAGATGATCATATCGCTGCGTAAGCGCACGCGACGCCACCGCATTCTCCGGCGTGACGCCAATCGTGATCATTCGGTCCACACCGGCATCAGCAGCCCCCTCAAGCACGCGGTCCAGATCATTCATCAATTGCGGAAACGTCAGATGGCAATGCGTATCAATCATGATTCAACGGAAGGTTTAGGGGCGTCAACAGCCACATCAATTTGAGGACTTGGTGATAAGGGCGTTTCCACGCCCACTGCAACATACCGGGCACTCGCCTCACCCTTACGCCATATCGTGTGTCGTCGCTGGGAATCATCCGACTTCGGAAAATCCATTCGGTAATGCGTCCCCCGAGATTCCGTTCGCCCGGCCGCCGCACGCGTCATCAGGGCGCCCACTGTGAGAAGGTTCTGCACTTTCCACCCGTCTCGACTATCAAAGATCTTGTCCAGCGTATACCTGGCCCAGAAATCAAACATCTCCGATACTTCCGCCAGCCGCTCACCCTGACGCTCGATACCCACATGCCGCCACATCACACTACGCAGGGTCGATCTTACATCAGCAATATCCAACTGACTTCGATCCGAAGGGCGTATGTCCGAAACAATCTTGACGGGCGGGGTGGCATCCGACTTAGCCGGCGAGCGAGTCGCTCTACCCGCATCTGCACCGCATACAAGGCCTTCCAGCAGGCTGTTGGATGCCAGACGATTTGCTCCGTTCAATCCCGTACACGTTGCCTCACCACATGCAAACAACCCTTCGACGCTCGTTCGTGCCTGCTCGTCCACCCAAACCCCGCCAATCATGTAATGTGCCGCCGGACGAACCGGGATTAGATCGGCCCCGGGATCAATATCAAACTGTCCCAGCAAACGTGTGATTCCGGGAAAACGTTTAGCAAACCGATCACCACCCAGATGGCGCGCATCCAGATACACGCCATTCGAAGGGGCTGACGCAAGCTGCTGCAGGATCGCGCGCGAAACCACATCACGCGGCGCAAGCTCCCCCTGCGGATGAATTGACTCCATAAACCGTTGTCCCGATCGATCCACCAGATACGCGCCTTCCCCGCGCACCGCTTCCGTAATCAGCGCCCTGTCCGCCCCCGCAACATAAAGCGTCGTCGGATGAAACTGCATGAATTCCATATCCGCCAAGTCCGCTCCCGCACGATACGCCATCGCGATACCATCACCCGTTGCCACACTCGGATTGGTCGTTTCCCGATAAACATGCCCGCAACCACCTGTGGCAAGAATCGTTGCCTTCGCCCAGATCATCTGAAGACCGTACTTCGGATGATGTGTAATCGCTCCCATACACCTGCCCTTCTCCGTTAACAGGTCCAACGCAAAACAGTCATCAAACAATCGAATACGTGGATGACTGGAAACCGAATTGATCAACACACGCGATAATGCCGCCCCCGTCGCATCTCCATCCGCGTGGAGAATTCGATTCGTTTTATGGCCTCCTTCTCTTCCCAACTGCGTCACCCCTTGCTCGTCCTGATCAAACAGCATCCCTATTTCAATCAGTTCACGAGCTGCCGCCGGAGCCGCTTCGATAATCCTTCTCGCCACCGATTCATCACAAAGCCCTCCGCCCGCGTCAAGTGTGTCGGAAACGTGTGCCTCCGTCGTATCTTCCGTATCAAGAGCCGCCGCAATACCACCCTGCGCCCATGCGGTATTGGATTGGTTCAATTCCCCCTTCGCCGCCACAATGACATCGCCGTGTTCCGCCGCATATCGCGCCGCAGTCAGCCCACCCACACCCGAACCGATCACCAGCACATCCGTAAAGATCTGTGGCAAAAGTGCAGATCGAAACGGAATCAGATACCGACGTTCATCAAAGATCGCGTGCATGACGGGACGATTCTATTCGACCTGACCTGGAGATAACAGCCAAAAACCGGAATTGGAAGCAAGGATTCGGCTCAAAGCCCGCCTTCATAGGCTGCCAACGCCTCGTCAATCGTAAACGCATTGTCATACAACGCCCTCCCCACGATTGCTCCCTGCAACTTCACTTCTGTCAACGCCCGCAAATGATCCAGGGTACCTACTCCCCCCGAAGCCACAATCGGTACATTCGTCGCCTCCGCAATCTCACGTGTCGACTCCACATTCGGTCCGGCTAACGTCCCGTCGGTAGCAATATCCGTAAACACGATGGCCGCCAGAGGCCAATCGCTTACCTGCCTCGCAATCTCCAGAGCGGTCGTTTCTGTCTGTTCTTCCCATCCCGCCAATGCCAACTTCCCATGTCGGGCGTCCAATCCAAGCACAAGTCGATGAGCCAATGCCACCCGATGAGCCGCTTCCTCAAACCATCCGAAATTCTTGAGTGCTGCCGTGCCCAGAATGACACGATTTGCCCCGGCATCCAGCAGGCGGTGAATCGAATCATCATCGCGAACGCCTCCCCCAACCTCGACCTTGAGATTCGTGCCTTCACAGATCGTTCGGATAACCTTCAAGTGATGCTGATCGCCCGAGCGCGCTCCATCAAGGTCGACCACATGCAGCCATGTTGCGCCTGCATCCTCAAACGTCTTGGCCTGAGCAAGCGGCTCCGCGTCATACGTCGTCGATTGTCCATAATCGCCACGCAACAATCGCACAACGCGTCCGCCCAATAAATCAATCGCTGGAAATAAGTGCAACTCGATTACCTCGTCATCAATCACATATCACGCACTGTGTGCGTAAATCAACCGAAAGGATTTCGCGGCGAAACATGCGAGAGATCACAGTCAAGCGTCCCTAAAGCCTGCGGAAAAACTTCCGGGGGGATAGGGTAGGGGGGTGAAAGGGTATTGCCAAGATGGTTGGATACTTCAGAAGGAATCACCACTCGAAATGATGTTGCACGCGTGCAACATTCTCAATCACCAGTGGCTCGCCTTGGACATCTTCAATACGAACTTGATCCTCATCGGCAGAACGTACAATTCGTATCGGTCCCTTCACGGTCTGTACGAATGTCAGTGTCACGCGCGGCATCTGAATGATCGTATCAGAGTGAATTTCCTTAAGAACGGTCACTACACCCGACGTCTCGGATTCAAATTCCTCTTCCAAGGCATCAAACTGCTCAGTGGCGCGACGCTTCTTGTCTTCCAGTCGGTCAATCGTAATCTTTACATATTCGATTTCTTCCGACGCTGTACGATCATTTTTTTCTTGAATGCGTGCAAGAAGGTCCAGTTTACGTTGCTGCAGTTCAGTCAGACGCTCGTCCACCATCACCAGCGCTTGATAGATCTTCGTCAATGTTTCAGAGACATCCGGGACATAACCCACGCGCAGATACGTCTTCACGCCCGCGGTACTGCCAAGCGTACCCGCGCGGAGCTCCGCGCAAATCGTGTTATTGCCGCCTATCAGCGTTCCGCTGGAAATGTCCAGCCCGCCGAAGATGGTCAGCTCCGTATTGATCATCTCACGTCGAACGTATGCGTTACCGCCGATGTCACCGGAAAAGCCATTGCAGCGACGAGCATAAAGATGTTCACCGATTTCCAACGTCCCCGTGTCCTTCCCCGCCATTCCGCCATCTGCAAAGAGAGAATCGTGACAGATGATTTGCGCGCCTTCAATCAAACCGTGCACTTCAATACTGCCCGTCGCTTCAACCGTAAAATTGTCAAGCACATCACGACCGATCGTTACTGAACCGTCAAAATGAATATTTCCGGTCGAGAAATTCACATCGTTCTTGACTTCCAGAATAGGCTTGATCTGAAGCTTCTTGCCGTCATAGTCAATCAGCCCGCCGATGGTTGTGTGAATATCATCCCCTGGACCGACATACAGCGATTCTTCATCGACCTGTACACTGCATCTTTTGCCTTCCTTTGGCGCGATGGAGTCGCCAAAAACATCCACACCCGGCGTTCCGGGCTGAGGCGGTTCGATGAAGGCGATGCACGTCTCAGGCTCAACCGTCGTAAACGCTGATTGCTCATACCAGTTGATCCTGCCGTTTTCAGTCTTAACCGGTGCAGGTCGATTATCAGGATCAAATTCCGGAATCCAGCGCAGATACCCATCCACGCCTGGTATTGGAGGCGTCCCTTCAACCACCATCTCACGGAGGTTCCTGGGACTCGTCGCCCACAACGCCGCGATCTCACTGATTCTTCGCAACGTGCCTTCTTCAAAGACCAGGTTGTAGTCATGCAGCAACTCTGACAACGCCTTGGACGTAACTGTTTCCGGTGGAGCGTCCTCTCCAATTTGAAGGACCGCGCGCAGGCGATCTTCGCTGATCACCAGAATTGGGGCGCTGGATGTACGTTTGGTTTCAGGCATTGCGTCTTTTCCCGTCCCGGAAATGCTAATAGGCATAAGTTCAAATATGCTTGATCAATATCGGTTAAAATTCCGCGTGACCTTATTTACCCCAACTGCCTTATTGGACTCTGTATACAACTTTTGACACAAGCCCCCTTACACGCCAAAATACCCCTCCCGATTTTCTATTTCACAACCAACCCTTTTGGAGGTACCGGATATGTCACGACCCGTCACTTTGTTTACCGGACAGTGGGCCGACATGCCTTTTGAAACCATCTGTGCCAAGGCCGCCGAGTTCGGTTACGACGGCATCGAACTTGCCTGCTGGGGAGACCATTTCGACGTCGATCAGGCCGCTTCAAGCAAGTCCTACGTCAATAACCGATGGGAAATTCTCAAAGACCACGGCCTTACCGCTTACGCCGTCTCGGCTCACCTTGTTGGGCAGGCCGTCTGCGACAACATCGATGAACGTCACAAACTAATCCTCCCCGAAGATGTCTGGGGCGATGGTGACCCCGAAGGGGTCCGAAAACGTGCCGCCAAAAAACTCATTACCACCGGCAAGGCCTGCCGCAAGTTCATCGATGCCCATCCCGACAAGAAAGGCAAGAAAGATCCATTCCCTGCTGTCGTCAACGGTTTCACCGGTTCCTCTATCTGGCATTCCATCTACGCCTTCCCCCCGACAGACCAGAATTACTGGCAAAAGGGTTTCAATGATTTCGCCAAACGATTCACGCCCATCCTCAACGCCTTTGACAAAGCCAATGTCAATTTCGCCCTCGAAGTCCACCCCACTGAAATCGCCTTCGACATCGCCTCCGCCCAACGCGCCATCGATGCCGTCAAGGGACACAAGCGTTTCGGTTTCAACTACGATCCCTCCCACCTCGGCTATCAGGGGGTCGACTACGTCAAATTCATCTACAACTTCGGCAAGCGCATTTACCACGTCCACATGAAGGACGTCCAGTGGGGTAAGGGTAACGGCGATGTCGGTGTCTTTGGCGGCCACACCACCTTCGCCGATCCCCGACGCTTCTGGGATTTCCGCTCACTCGGACATGGCGATGTCGATTTTGACCAGATCATCTGCGCCCTCAACGATGTCAGCTATTCTGGCCCGCTCAGCGTCGAATGGGAAGACAGCCGCATGGATCGCGAACACGGCGCCGCCGAAGCATGTCAGTTCGTCCGCGACGTCGATTTCAAACCCTCCGGCCTCGCCTTCGACGCCCAGTTCGATAACTGAGTCAAACCACACAACCAGCGGAACAACAAAAAGCCATCGTCATTTCATGACGATGGCTTTTTCATTCTCAAATTGATGTAAGCCTTACACCACAGGCGTGCAGGAAGTTCCCGCCATGACTCCAGTCAGTTATCCCGTGGAAAATAATCCTGGATCGCCTTCACACCCCACCTCCCGTCCCGCAATGCCCCGATCGCCTGCACCACCGCACGCGCCCCCGTAATCGTTGTGATCAACGGGACATTGTGTACGATCGCTGCCGCACGCCACTTACCCTCATTCGAATGAGATCCCGTATAGAGCGGTGTATTCAGCAGTAAATCCAATTCCTTGTTCCGAATCTTCTCCAGCAGATAGGGAGCCTTCCCATCCTCATCCTTGGAAACCAATTCCGCATCAATCTCCAGTTCTTGCTTCAAGAGTTCACGCGTCCCGCTTGTCGCATGAATCTCGATCCCATAGGAATCCAGCGCCTTGGCGATTCGGTGAATAAAAGGCTTGTCAAGATCATTCACACTCACCAGCGCGCGCCCGCTCGTCGGCAGGTCATTCCCGCTCGCAAGCTGCGCCTTCGCAAACGCCAAACCAAAACTCTTGTCAATCCCCATCACCTCACCCGTCGATCGCATCTCCGGCCCGAGTATCACATCCACCCCTGGGAATTTACTGAATGGCAACACAACTTCCTTCACCGAAATGTGACTCGGCCATGGCGCATCCTCCAAACCCAGTTCACCCATCAGTTCATCCAACGATTGGCCCAGCATCACTTTCGTCGCCATCCTCGCCCATGAAACACCCGTCGCTTTCGATACAAACGGAACGGTCCGTGACGCACGAGGATTGACCTCGATCACGTATATCCGATCATCCTTCACCGCAAACTGCACATTCATCAGCCCGCAGACGTTCAACTCCTTCGCCATCAGGCGCGTCTGTTCCTTCAACTCGTCAATGATCGCCGGCGAAAGTGAGTAGGGGGGTAACGCACACGCGCTGTCCCCCGAATGGATCCCCGCCTCTTCAATATGCTCCATCACACCACACACCACGCATCGCCCGCCCCCTTCACTCGGATTCGGTGCCCCAAAATCCGAAAGACAGTCAACATCCACCTCCGTAGCATGTTTCAGGAACTGATCGATTAGGATCGGGTCACCCTTCTCACCCGCCGTCCGATCCGTCGCCGCAAGCGCATGCCGCATATACCGATCCAGATCCTCCTCAATATTGCAAATCTCCATCGCCCGCCCGCCCAGCACATAGCTCGGCCTAACCAGCACCGGATACCCGATCTCCGCCGCAATCGCCTTCGCGCCCTCCAGATCATAAGCAATCCCGTTCGTCGGTTGCCTCAGACCGATCTTACGGATCATCTGCCCAAACTCATCCCGATCCTCCGCCTGATCAATCGACGCCACACTCGTCCCGATGATCGGCACGCCCGCCTTCTCCAACCCATGCGCCAGGTTCAATGGCGTCTGACCCCCAAACTGAACAATCACACCACTAAGATATCCCTCCTCACTCAACGGCGCCCCGTTCAGCCGCTCACAGATATTCAGCGCATCCTCCAACGTCAGCGGCTCAAAAAACAACAAATCGGAAGTGTCATAATCTGTCGATACCGTCTCAGGATTCGAATTCACCATCACCGATTCAAACCCAAGCTCATCCGAGGCAAACGCCGCCTGCACACAGCAGTAATCAAATTCGATCCCCTGACCAATGCGGTTCGGCCCGCCACCAAGAATCACCACCTTCTTCTTATCTGTCACCCGTACCTCGTCATCAATTCTCTTCTCCACACTACCATCATCCCCCACTACCTCCACAGGCGACTCATACGTCGAATAGTAATAAGGCGTCTCCGCCTCAAATTCCGCCGCACAAGTATCCACCAATTTATAAACCGGCTCCACACCCAACGTCTGCCGGCGCTTACGCACCGCCAGAATCGTGTCCGTCGAAATACCCCCAAGGTAAAGATTCGCCAGTTGCGGATCAGAATACCCCAACCGCTTCGCTTCCGTCATCACCTCCGCCGGCACATCCTCCAGCTTTTCATACCCCGTCAAGACATCCTCAAACTGAACCAATTGCTCCACCTGATCCAGAAACCACGGATCAACCTTCGTCTTCTCGTGCACTTCCTCCACACTCATTCCCATCTTCATCGCATACCGAATGTAATACATTCGCCCCTGCGAAGGGACCTTGAGTTTCCGCTCCAGCTTCCCTGCCTCAATAGGCCATTCGATATCCAGCCCCTTCCGCTCTTCCTCACTCAACGCTGCCGCCCGCCTCGCATTCAGCCACTTATCATTCCGATCAAGCCCAAGCCCGAACCGCTTGACCTCCATCGAGCGAATTCCCTTCTGCAAACTCTCCTTAAAAGTCCGCCCGATGCTCATCCCCTCACCCACGCTCTTCATCTGCGTCGTCAGTGTCTCATCTGCTTCCGGAAACTTCTCAAACGTCCATCGCGGTATCTTCGTCACCACATAATCAATCGTCGGCTCAAAGCACGCCACCGTCTTCCCGGTAATATCGTTCGGCAACTCATCAAGCGTATAACCCACCGCCAGCTTCGCCGCGATCTTCGCAATCGGAAAACCCGTCGCCTTTGACGCCAGTGCCGATGACCGAGACACACGCGGATTCATCTCAATTACCACCATCTCCCCGTTCGCCGGGTTCACTCCAAACTGGATGTTCGATCCGCCCGTTTCCACGCCCACCGCCCGGATGATTGCAATCGCCGCATCCCGCATCTGCTGGTATTCCTTGTCCGAAAGCGTCTGAGCCGGCGCCACCGTCACCGAATCACCCGTATGCACACCCATCGCATCAAAGTTTTCAATCGAACACACGATCACCACATTGTCCGCCTTGTCCCGCATCACCTCCAGCTCATATTCCTTCCACCCCAATACCGATTGATCAATCAACACCTGGTCAATCATCGAGGCATCTAACCCACGCGTCACAATCTCTTCAAATTCCTCCATCGTGTATGCAACCCCACCGCCCGTCCCCCCAAGCGTAAACGCCGGTCGGACGATCGCCGGCAACCCACACACCTTCAAAAACTCCCGTGCCTCCTCAAGCGTACTCACCGTCTCCGCCAGGGGTTGTTTCAACCCCAATCCCTCCACAATGTCCCGAAATTCCTTCCGATCCTCCGCCCGAAATATCGTCCGCCGATTCGCCCCGATCATCTCAATCCCATGCTCTTCCAGAATCCCCAAATCCGCCGAATTACACGCACAGTTCAACCCCGTCTGCCCCCCCAGCGTCGGTAACAAAGCATCGATCGGATGTCCCTCCGCCTTCTCACGCTCAATAATCTTCCGCACCGCCTCCGGCGTGATCGGTTCAATATACGTTCGGTCCGCAAACTGCGGGTCCGTCATGATCGTCGCCGGATTGCTGTTCACCAGTACCACGCGATAACCTTCCTCGCGCAACGCCTTACAAGCCTGCGTCCCTGAATAGTCAAATTCACACCCCTGTCCGATGACGATGGGCCCCGAGCCGATGATCAAAATCGTCCGTATATCTTCTCTTTTTGGCATGTCCACACATGTTCTGGCCGCCTGGGCCGGTTAGCGTCCGCCAACAATAGGCTCCACCTCCAACAAATTCCGCCCACATTAACCACTTACACCACTTACCGCAAATCCACTGTCCAATTATGCTTCTCCCACAACGAATACCTCCGGCCAACCCGCATCTCGCAGGTATAATCACGACTAATACTGCCCTACTAATAAGGACCTCCACATGCGTTTATCCACTCTCACCTTCTTTTGCGCATTCATCCTTCTGACCCTTTTCTCATCTATTCCCAACACATCCTTCGCCGCTCACGCCAAACCCAACATCATCCTCATCATGGCCGACGACCTCGGCTACGCCGAACTCGGTTGCTACGGCCAAACCAAAATCAAAACCCCCAACATCGACCAACTCGCCAGACAAGGCATCCGCTTCACCCAGTTCTACTCCGGCTCGCCCGTCTGCGCCCCCTCACGCTGCGTTCTCCTCACCGGTAAACACACCGGCCACGCCTACATCCGCAACAACTCCGAACTCGGCGGATGGGAACGCGGCGCACGCGAAGGTCAACACCCCCTCCCCAAAGGCACAACCACACTCGGCACACTCCTCCAAAAACAAGGCTATGCCACCGCCGCCATCGGAAAATGGGGACTCGGTGGACCCAACACCACCGGCGAACCCAATGACCAGGGCTTTGACCTTTTCTATGGCTACCTCTGCCAGCGCATCGCCCACAACTACTACCCCACACACCTCTGGAAAAACAAATCCAAACACATCCTCCGCAACAAATGGTTCAAAGCCCACCAACGCCTCAAAATCGCCCCCAAAGACCCATCCGCCTACGACCAATACAAAGGCAAGGACTTCGCCCCCGATTTCATGATCAAAGAAGCCCTCAACTTCATCCGGCAAAACCACAAACGCCCCTTCTTCCTTTACTACGCCACCCCCGTTCCCCACGTCGCCCTCCAGGTTCCCGATGATTCCGTCAAACCCTACCTCGGCAAATGGCCTGAAACCCCGTACCTCGGCCAGAAAGCATACCTCCCCCACCCCACCCCCCGCGCCGCATACGCCGCCATGGTCACACGCATGGACCACCACATCGGCCAAATGATGAAACTCGTCGACAAACTCAAACTGACCGATAACACCATCTTCCTCTTCACCAGCGACAACGGCCCAACCTTCAACGGTGGCTCCGATTCCAAATTCTTCAACTCCGCACACCCCTTCCGAGGCCTCAAAGTCTCTGCCTT
>JANQQT010000123.1 GCA_028284925.1 Phycisphaeraceae bacterium
CTTTTGGCGACGTGGGATCGGAAGGATTGGGAGGACATGAACATCCAGGTGTGGTGCAGCATGCGTATGGGTCGAAGTTTTGTGAACCATCGGCCGATACGGCGGCAGCCTGTTGCGACGGATTTGGCGGCGCGGAGGGATGCCTTGGCGGCGAGTTTGGTGTACCAGCGGATGGGGCGTTGTTTGTAGTGTTCGGCTTCGTCTTCGGAGATTCGTTGCTGGGAGAGGGCGTATTGGATGCCGCGGTGGTGACGTTTGATTGTTCGCCAGATGTTTTGTTGGCATTCGAGTTCGACGAGGTGTCGCTGGATGGATTCGAAGGCGTCGATGCTGAGTGTGGATTCGATGTCGGCCTGGTTTTGTTGGAGGTAGTTCTTGAGTTTGGGGATGTCGACATCGTCGAAGAGGAAGCGTCGGTGTTTGATGCTTTTGGGTAGGTAGAAGGCGAGGGTGGCGAGTGGGTTGATGGCGAACATGGCGGGGACGCCTGATTCGAGATCGATCCAGACCCAGCGTTTGGGTTGAGATGGGGATGGGGTGGCGTTGGTATCGGAGTGATCGGTATCGCGGTTGTACTCCAGCATGTAGTTGTTGGCGGCGACGGGGTTGCCTTTGCCGGCCTGCCAGACGAGGCCATCGAAGCCGGACTCGGTGAGTCGCTTTTGGAGTGGTTTCATGATGTCGTTTACGAGGTCGCGGATGAGGTTCTGGTCTTCGGGTGTGTATGGGCCACGTAGGGGGCAGTGTCGGCCGTCGATGAGTTCGGAGCGCATCTGGAAGGCGTTGAATTGGTCGTTCCAGGACATGTCTTCGGTGTGGGGTAGTCGTAGCTGGTCGCCGAACCAGTACTGGACGAGGTGTGCGAGGATGCGGCGGCGCGCGACGGCGGTGCGCATGGCGGCTTCGCACCATGTGTAGGGGTTTGCGGAACCTGTGAGGAGGAAGAGGATGAGTTTGGAGGCGGCGTCGCCGGTGAAGATTTTTCGGGCGAGCTTGTTGCCGTGCTCATCGTGATCGAGAAAGACTTCGGCGGATCTTCCTTTGCCGACGGCTTCGAGTGATGTTTTGGAGGGTTGAGTCATATGGTATGGGGCGGGTCGGTATGCGATTGTAGTCCGATATCAGGTATCGGCAAACGGCGGCAGGCATGTGCATAAGATGGAGTGTGGGGTTTTGACGTGTCGGCGGGTGAAGGCAAGGAATGTTTGCATGGAACGTGATGAGAGGCAGGCGGCGCCGGAGCATATTGATCTGAAGAAGGATGAGGCGTTGACGTTGCGTTGGGGGGATGGGAGGGTGAGTCGTTATCCGGTGGGGTATTTGCGGAAGATGAGTCCGTCGGCGGATATGCGGGAGTTGCGGAGTGAGATGGATCGTAATCCGTTGACGGTTTTGCCGACCAAGATGGGCGGGCATGAGGGGCCGATTGAGGCGGCGTCCGCGGAGCTTGTGGGAAATTATGCGATACGGATCCGCTTTACGGATGGTCATGATACGGGTATTTTCTCGTGGGGGTATTTGCGGCGAATTGATCCGGGTGAGGAAGGAGCAGGTGGGCATGGCGACGGTTAAGTTTACGAGTGCGTTGGAGAGGCATGTGGCGTTGGGGGATGTGGAGGTGATTGCGGATACCGTGGCGGGGGCGTTGGGTGAGGCGTTTAAGGTTTATCCGCAGGTGAGGGGTTATGTGCTGGATGATGAGGGGGCGGTGCGGAAGCACATTGCGATATTTGTGGATGGTGTTGCGATAGAGGATCGGGCGGGGCAGTCGGATGGGGTTGGTGAGGCGTCGGAGATTTATGTGATGCAGGCGTTGTCGGGTGGGTAGTTGTTTTGATTTGAGCGTGGGTGTTTTTTGTTTTACGACGACGAAGTCTTGAGGATGTGCATGTCTGATTCAGCCTGGTGGCTGTGGTGTTGCCAGCCGAGTTTTTCGTAGAACATCGGGAGATTGGTGTAGACGTAGAGTGTGTTTACGCCGAGGTGTTGTGCGGCGGTTATTCCGGTTTGTACCAGTGATTTGCCGATTCCGTTGACGCGGTAGGGGGGCATGACGTAGAGGGCGTTGAACCATAAGACTTCGGAGGTTTGTTCGGGGAGGGGGTACATCTTGTAGCTGAGCATTGCTATGGGGATGTTGCCGGTCAGGGCGATGAGTGCGCCGGGGCGTTGGGGGGATTGGGTGAAGGTTTGTTTGAGTTCCTGGATGTTAGAGTCGCCCCATTCGTTGATGACCCATTGGGCGATGGTGTCGGTGTGGGCGGGGTGGTTGCCGAGTTGGTCGATCCGCCAGGGATTGTTGGGTGTTGTGTCCATTTTCTATGGTCTGAGTCCAGAGTCGGAGATTGCCGGTCGATTTCAGGTAACGGGCGGGGGGTAGAGGGTTGCATGTGATTGAATATTCTATAGAGTAGATACGCACTCGGGTTTTTTGGAGATACGTTATGTCAGATCGGCTGCTGGTTGGGACGCGTAAGGGGTTGTTTACGTTGAGGCGAGGCGGGAGTGGGTGGAAGATTGAACAGAGGGATTTTATTGGTGTGCAGGCGCCTATGGTATTGGCGGATGAGAGGGATGGGCGGGTTTATGCGGCGCTGGATCATGGGCATTTCGGGATGAAGTTTCATCGATCGGATGATGAAGGGAAGACGTTTGGGGAAG
>JANQQT010000141.1 GCA_028284925.1 Phycisphaeraceae bacterium
CACAAATTAGCCCCCGACGCCCTCGTCGGGGGCGCGCCGCAGAAACCGACAATTCGCGCGCTTCAGGAACCGATAAGGACGATCTAGCTCCCACACACCCAAACTTACGCCCCTCTCCCTAGGAGCCTCCCCATGACCGCCATCCCCTCCGACATCGCCTTCACACCCGCCGTCAAGGAACAACAAGCCCTCCGCGGATCACGAGACTCCTACCGGAAAATGGAACAGGGCCCCGGCTGGCGAACAACCATCAATCAACAATTAGAGGATTTCATCGCACAACGCGACTCCATCTACATCGCCACCGCCTCCGCAGACGGCCAACCCTACATGCAACACCGCGGTGGCCCGCCAGGCTTCATCAAAATCATCGACGATCACACCATCGCCATCCCGGACTACGCAGGCAACAAACAATACATCACACTCGGCAACCTCACCGAAAACCCCAAAGCCTTCATCTTCCTCATGGACTACCCCAACCGACGCCGCATCAAACTCTGGGGAACCGCCCGATTCGTCGAAGATGACCCCCAACTCCTCCAAAAAGTCACCGACCCCGACTACCCCACCAAACCAGACCGCGCATTCCTCTTCACCATCCACGCATGGGACATCAATTGCCCCAAACACATCACCCCCCGATACACCGTCGAACAAATCCAGGCGCTCAACCCCTCAGCCTGACCCCTCATCACCCTCACACACCTCCCGCATATGCAATAGCGGAAACGCCCGCCCCTGCCCATCCACTTCCGACCTCCCGCAAATCTCAAAACCCACCGCCTCATAAAACAACCGCGCACCCTCATTTCCCTCATTCACATCCACCTTCAATCGCCCCTTCATCGCCCTTGCCCGCTCCACCATCGCACGACCAACACCCTTACGAAAATACTTCGGATCTAAAAACAACGCATCCAGACTATTCCCATTCAACCCCATAAAACCCATCACACCTCCACCCTCCTCCTCCGCCACCCATAACTCCAACTCACCCAAAAAGCACGCAAACACCTCCGGCATGAGTTCCTCAATATCCGCCTCACTCAAAAAATCATGCGTCTCCCTCACCGACCTCAGCCAGATCGATAGCAACCCCTCACGATCCGCCTCCGTCCCCTCACGAATCTCAATTCCATCAACCTTACTCGCCCCTTTACCCTCCCCCTCCCCTACCACACTCTTCACACCAATCTTCTCCCGCGCCGCCTTCACCCTCCGATGCCACTGAACGCAATCCCACACCGCCCACAAAAACAACACCGTCGCCGGCCCACCCACGATCCAACTCAAAACCCCAAAAGGCTCCGCAAAAATCACCGTCGGCAACACCGCCACCCAGAAATAAATCACACTCAAACGCAAACTCAACGGCGCCGGATCAGGTGGCCTCAAGATCTTCGGAAAAAACACGCCGCCCACCAACTTCCCACCAAGAATCAATCCCTTCTTAACTATCGCCGGCCCAAATAACATCCACGTCTGCCTTACCTGCGCTGATTCGCAATCCTAACAAAACCATGCCTACTCTCATTCACCCGTAAACATCACTCCACGCGATCTTTTAATACAACGCCACGCGGCTGCTTCGGATCAACAACCCATTTCAGCATCGCCTCCTCCTTCACCGATGGGCCCTCAGCTACCAAATGCTTCGCAACCGCAATCGTCGCCAGACCGTTCGGCAAGACACTGCCCCCTTTGACCTTCCCTTCAATCGCCATCAACTCGTTGATCGCTTCGGCGCTCTTGCCCGCTCGAACCATCATCACCAGAACCTTAAGGAACGATTCACCCTGTCCCCATCGCTTCGAACGCACCAGGCCCGAAACAAACTCGCCCGCTCGACCGTGCTCATCACAGATATCCTCCGCCACCACACGCTCCCAGTACGCACTCGACTTCTCCTTACTCCCCGCCGGCGCCAATGAAGATGCCGCCAGCACACGCCCGCAAAATTTCACCCAGCTCTCATCCCCAAACACACCCAGTCGCGCCCAGCGACGATCATGCTCCAATCCTACCCACTCGCTGAGCTTAACCTTGCCCGTACTGTTCAACTTGCGCGACATATATCGATTCAACAACCCAAACGCCTGCTCCGCATTCGTCGCTTCCAGATAACCCGCACCAAGATCAACAGGCATCATGATCCGCGCAAGCACATCACTCTTACTACTCATCTTCATGTACGGCACATAAAGATCGTGAGCCCTCTCCAGCGTCGCCAATCCAATCTTCTTGCTCCCAAGCTTCGCTTGCGCCCAACCCAAAACGGTCGTCATCCGGATACGATCCCGCGGCGACATCGCCTTGATCAATTGATTCAACTCAGTCACACGTCCCGCACGAAACATCGCGGGAACAACAATAAACCGATACTTGATCAACATGTGAACACGTTCCGCAGGCCGCTTCGCCACCAGCTCATTACGCCACACACGATACAACGTCTCGTAATCCCCCTCACGCGCCATCCCAACCATCAGACGAATCACATGCTCTCGCGTCAGATGACGCGGCAACTCAGGTTCATCGGGTTTCCTCGTTGGACGCCTCCCCGGCCGCCGCCCGCGCGCAGGACCAACCGAACCCCTTCCATCCACACGACCTGCCTTCTTCTCACGAAGATAATACAAATACCCCGCCTTCGATCGACCGCTGTTGATATACGCATCGACAACCTGCGGAACAAAAACCGGCGGTTGCGTGCCGGCCTTCTGCGCCAAAACCAACATACGCATCAGTCCCGCCGCATCGCCTCGCTCGACCATCATCATCGCCGTCTCGGACTTCACCCCCGCCTCCGCATCCTTAATAAAATTCTCATCCGATGCATCCAGCACACTCAACGTACGCAAACGAGTCAACCATTTCACAAATCCCTCCCGATCCCCGTTTGCAAGGAACATCGCATTCACACGGTCCACGTCCGTGCGCTTGATCATATCCAGATCCGCCTTCGTCGACGCACGCAGCACCCGACGAGCCCCAATCGAATCGCCCCACCGATAAACCTTGTCCGATGCATACATCAAATACTTCAGACCGGGCCGCCCAAAGCGGTCTCTCCGAATACTCCCCTTTCCGCCGACACTTTTCGCGTCGGCATCCATCGCAGCCTCAATCACCTTCCCCAAAACCTTGCGATAAGGACCAAGCACCCGCGCACGATGCATCGCACGCCCCGCGTACAACCACTCATCAACCCGCACCTGCGAATCCCGTATCGAATCATTCGTCTCCACAAGCTGCCCCATCGCACGCGTCACACCCGCCACATCACCCAGGCGATGATAACCCAAAACCATCGACGCCCACGCACGCCCCCCTCCCCC
>JANQQT010000142.1 GCA_028284925.1 Phycisphaeraceae bacterium
TGGGGAGGGGGATGAGATCGACCATGCCGGTTTTGCCGAAGCGCTGCGCAACAAGAACTTCCGGGGGTGGGTTACGCTGGAGATGGTTCGAGAGCGTGAGGGGTTTGATTACGATAAGATTGGCGCGGCGATTGACTATGCGAAAGAGGTTTATGGTTGATGGATGGCAAGGCGTCACGGGAAGTTGAGTTTGCGAAGGGCACGCGGATATTGATTGCGGGTGCGTCGTCGGATATTGGGATGGAGGTGGTGAGGCGATTGTTGGGGATGGATGTGAATTTGGGTTTGCATGGGTATCGATCGATGGGGCGACTGGAGGAGGTGAAGTGGGCGGCCAGTACTTCGGAATGTGGTGCGGAGGTTTACTTGTATGAGGGGGCGGTGGATTCGGAATCGAACGCGGAGGAGCTTGTGGAGGATTTTGTGGGGAAAGTGGGGGGCATTGATGTGTTGATTCAGTTGACGGGGAATATTAGTGAGGTAGTGGGTTTTGATGAGATAGGAGAGGAGGTATGGTGTGAGGATTTGGCGGTGAATTTAACGGGGCCTTTCTTTTTGGCGCGGGCGGCCCTGGGGGTGATGTCGGATGGCGGTCGTATGGTTTTGATGAGTACGGCTTCTGCGTTGCGTGGTGGTGGGGCGAAGACGCTGGCGTATGGCGTGGCGAAGGCGGGGATGGTGACAGTGATGAAGTGTCTGGCGAAGGCGGGCGCGAAGCGGGGGGTATTGGTGAATGCGGTGGCGCCGGGTTTTATCGATACGCGGTTTCAGACGGAGAAAGCGGGTAAGGGTGAGGTGGAGTTGGAGGAGCGTGCCGGGTATGTGCCGCTGGGGAGGGCGGGGAGGCCTGAGGATGTGGCGGAGGTGATTTTGTTTCTGGCATCGCGGAGGAACGGTTTTGTGACGGGGCAGTGTGTGGATGTGGATGGTGGGGATTTTATGTGAGGTAGGAAGGGTTTAGTATGCGGATCAGTTGGTGGGATTGCGTATGAGGTTGGTGATTCGCTCGAAAGCTTTGCCGTCGAATAGGGGGAGGGATTTTTGTTCGGATTTGAAATCGTGATTGGGCTTGGTCATCCAGTTGAGGCAGATTTGGGCGATTGAGTCGCGGTCGAGGGCGTTGGTGACGGTTTGGAAGCGGGAGACATCGTATTGGAAATCGAGATAGCCGAGGAGGACGGATGGGACACAGGCGGCGGCGGCCCAGTAGATGGTGGAATCGAAAGCGGCAATGAAAAGTTGGGTGGTGGGGAGGAACTCGTAGAGGCGTTGCTGGATGATTTTGATGGGGTATTCATTTTCAAGGTAAGCGTAGCGTGCGGAGTCCATTTTGGGGTGAAGAGAGATGAGCACTTGGGCCCGGAGAGAGGTAAGTTGAGTCAAGAGGTGATTGATTTCGTTCCAGTGTTGTTCGAGGGAGTGTGTGCCGTGTTCGGCGAGTTGCGGAAGGGCGAGGGAGATCCAATTTTTGGATGGGTCGAGGTTGTATTGTTCAGCGTAATCAGCTCGTCGGGTTTCGCGTTGGATGTAAGCGTGGTGGAGAGTGTCGAGGGAGAACTGGCCGGTGATTTTGATTTTGTCGGGGTTGACGTTTTTCCGGATGAGGTCTTGTTTGGCGTAGTCGCCCATGACCCAGATCTGGTCGGCAAAGCTGTCGCCGTTGACCCATGGATTGGGGGGGAGCATGTCCATGCGTAGGCGCGTGATGACGATGCCGGCTCGGTAGCAGAGGGCTTTGGCGCCGTCCTCGGATTCCCAGACCTGGTTGGGATGTTTGGCGGCGATGCGTCGGTTGATCCAGGGGCCTGATTCGGAGGCGTTGAAGGCGGGGTTATTCTTGCGGAGTTTGGCGGGAAATTTTTCGTTCATGAAGGGGACGATGGGGAGGACGGCGGTGGGGATGTTGTGGTCGCGCGCCCATTTGAGGGCGTGGGCCTCGACGCCGAATGTGCGGTCGCCGTAGAGGAGGAGGCGGTCGGGTTGGATTTGGTTGAGGGTTTGGTGTACGGCTTTCTGGAGTCGTTTTTCGATGCGGATGTATGCGAGGCCGCGGATAATTTCGGTGATAGAGTGGCCGAGCCATGCGCGGCGTTCGCGGCCGAGCACTTTGACGGGAGGTGGTTGGGGAGGCGGATCGCGAAGAAGTTCATGTGTGGTGTGGACGGGGATGTCGGCGTTCCGGAGTTGGGTGATGTAAGGGCGGAGAGGCTCGTGGCCCAGGAGGAAGACGGGTTGGATGTCATCGCATCGCTCGTGGAGGGCGATTGCGAGAGGCAACATTTCGGACATGGGGGTTTGGTGGGGTGGTGCGAAGAGGACTTTGATCATGGGCGCATCCTTGCAGGAGGATTGTACGCGAAGTGCGGGTTGGGGGCATGAGGCGATCATCTGACCTAATCGATTGGCATACTCTCATCTCGCTTAAGGGAAAATGCGGAAACGTTTCAGGGGGAGTATGATGAGGTAGGTATGAGATTGTCTTATGTTATTGCGAGCTTTAATCGTCGTGAGCGGTTATTGGCGACGATAGAGGGGTTGGCGGCGGTGACGCCCCTAGGGAGTGAGGCGTGGGAGATTATCGTTGTGGACAATGCTTCCATGGATGGATCGGCGGATGCGGTGGCGGAGCGGTTCGGGGAGGTCGTATTGATTCGCAATGAGGTCAATGCGGGGCCTGTTGCGAAAAACCTGGGGCTTGTCAGGGCGAAGGGCGAGTATGTGATCATGTTGGAT
>JANQQT010000146.1 GCA_028284925.1 Phycisphaeraceae bacterium
ACCCGATTCAACCCTTTCCGCCAAACCAAACCAACACCACCAACATCCTCATCACACAACGTAAACCCGATGCCAAACTCCCCAACTACTGGGAGTTCCCCGGCGGAAAAATCAACGACAACGAAACGCCCACACAAGCCCTCATCAGAGAAATCAAGGAAGAACTAAACCTCAATATCACCCCAACCTCTGCCATCGCAGTCATCCAACACACCTACGACTACGCCACCATCCAACTCAACGCCTACTACGCGCACCTCACCACACCCAACCAGACACCCCAAAACCTCGACGTCCAACAACACCTCTGGATCCCCCTCACCGACCTACCCAACTTCAAATTCCCCCCCGCCAACAAAACCCTCATCGAACGAATCCTAAATGCCCCTCCCACCCCCTAATCACACATCTCACCCACCGAAATCCCAACTTCACCGTTGACATCCAACTACTTTTCTGCCACCATCTTGTCCAGCAAAACGGCGTCCTCGAACGGGTCCAATCATTTCCCGCACGGGCCTCCCCGTTCCGAAATACGCCAAAAAAACCGAATATCCACGTCGAAGCGGTCAAACACCGCCACGACTTGTCACATCATGTGCCGAACCACTGACTCGGCAAGGTCCTCATTAACTCCTTTCTGGAGAGTCCCATGTCCTCAAAACCCCAAAAGAAGTCCAAATTCACCCATCTCCTCCTTATCACTCTCACCACCACCCTCCTCCCCGCCTGCGGCTCAACCAAAACCACCTTCGACGAAGTCGGAACCGTAAACGTCGCCGCAATCTCCGTCACCCCCTGGCACAAAATCGTCTCAAAACTCTCACCCAACTTCAAAATCACCGGCGAACAAGCCCTCCAACAAGTACGCGCCATCTCACAAGCAAGCAACCAAAAACGAATCGACCTCATCTCCGCAAGAGGACGCGCCGCATTCAGCCTGATTACCCCCACAACACCTTCCACGCAAGGTCAAAACCAGACCAGCGCTCCCCCTATGGCCGTCAACCCCGGCTCAATCTCCGCAAATCCCACTGAAAACCTACCCGATCAAACTATCTCAACCAACCCCATCCTCGAATACTGGGCCGCCACCGCACTCACTCAGGAAGTCGCCATGCTCAACCAACACATCAACGACGCCGCTATCACGGATGGCTACAGACCATACATCGTCCGTGTACAAGTCAACCAATCACCCCGCCTCAGAGGACTTTCATACGACACCTACACCACCCTCTCCTTTTTCACAGCAGCGAAAAACAAGAAAACCGGAACGGCCGGCTCGCCTATAGACGTCATCTGTACACCATCCGGTAAGAATGCGATTAAGGAATTCCCGCGCATCGTTGATGCAAACCCTATCGTCATCCCACTAATCGTTACCGACGCCGTCGAAACCGCATCCAGATCACAAAGCGTCGATGTCATTCGCGAGCTGGCACTGCAACTCATGGGTACAGGCCAGCTCTTCAACGCAAACTTCGATTTCGATAAGTTCAATCGACTGATACGAAACACACTTGGCCAGGAATACAACAGCCTCATGAACGTCTCTCGTATCTCCGAGAACGGCGTCCAGGTCAGGCTAGGTGCGAAACTACAAGTCTCACTAGACGACCAAAAGGAAAACCTCCACTCCGTCGCAATGGACACACGTAATCACTACGTCTCGCTCCTCGTCCTTGTACCAAACACCTTATTAAACCTCACGTCTAAACTTGAGAACACAGAAGACAGAATAGAACCTCAACTCTATCTCACCGCCAAATCACGCTTTTTCAACGCCAACACGGGCCGAGAAATAAAATCTCAACCCGATATCCACCTTATGGCGGGCATCTACAACGCGCTCTACCAGTGGTTCAGACACGAATTGCCATGGCTAAAACAACTGAAATCTGTAAAGGACCGTGATGAAGACCTTCGGATTGCAAAATCACTCCCGATACTTCCTTGTCTACTAGACCTTAACAAGTATGCCGACTACAGAATGGCTTCAGAACTCAACAAAACTTGCATGGACAACGCAACTAAACTCTATTTCAAACTAGCGACCAGCGTCCTCTTGGACGACTTCCAAGGCTTTCGCAACAAGGTAATACAACAGGGAGCGGGGAATACGATTACTCATTTAGATGATACCGGAAGAAAAAACGACTACAAAGAAATCCCTCGATTCTACGAGAAAATACGTGCTGCTTGGCATCTCGCGTCCGAAGAAAGAGCAAAACTCCGAGTCAGCTTGCTCAGAATTCCAATCTCATACCAGCAAACTCAACTTCCACCCAACAATCAGCTCATTATCGTAAATCACAAAAATAACAAACTCTCACTATCGCTACATAGAGGCTCGTGGCTCGACGCAACAACACTCAAACCACAGATTCGTATCTGTAAAGTAGAAAACGGCCAAAGAAGTACCGGCTTCTTTTATCCAACAAAAGTTGAAACAGCCAACAACGGACAAACACTTTCACTCTCCTTCGCAGTGCCAGATAAGTACAAAGTACAGACGGCCAAACTTCTACTCGAATTTATCGGTCCAGTATTTCAGTGCGCCTCTGGTTCAACGGACAATAAAGACGCAAAAGAACTTGGCTTCACCACATTACATACCAAAAAGTGCCGCCAACTCATTTATGAAAAATTCCACAACCTTGGTGCTCCGGTTGCAAAAATTCCCCCCTTTACACTCACCATCACCAACCAGTTCATCTCCGACAACACCCTGACGGTCGGCGTAGCCTTCCCCAAGGATAAACCACCAGCAGAAGTCTACCTCCGAATCACAAACGCCGATGCCACCCTTCAAGCGCAAAAAGGCCTCCCAGTTTCACACGTTCCCGGGTACGCAGGTGTCGTCAAATTCACAAAAACCGCAACCGCTAAATTCACACTGAAAAACCACTCATTCGTATCAAACCTTCACCTCATGCTTGCCCCAAAACCCGACCAGACCGACCCCAAGGGATACCCGTTCGCCGTAATCCCCGTCGTAAAACCCATTATCGCGATACCCAATCTCCACTTCCGCAAATAGCTCCTATTGACACAGTCCTCCCAACACCCCAAGGCGTGCCTCCCCAGGCACGCCTTTTCTCATTCACCCAACAAAACACCCCCCTCACCCCCTCTCCGCCAACAACATCCTCTCATGACCCTCAAAATCCCGCAAAACCCTTCCTTCCCTCAACCCATCATTCACCTCCACCAGCCGCTTCACCACCCCACCCTGCGACGCCGCAATCTCCACCACCAACTGCCCACCCTCCTTCAAATACTCCCTCGCCCCCCCTATCAAAGGCCGCAACACCGCCAATCCATCCTCACCCCCACGCGTGGCGCCCTCAGGTTCATAATCCTTCACATTCGCCTCAACATCCTCCCACTCCGCATCACTGATATAAGGCGGGTTCGATACCACAAAATCAAATCGCTCCCCCTTAACTCCCTCATACAAATCCCCACACCGAAACTCCATCCGGTCCATCACCCCATGCCTCTCCGCATTACGTCTCGCAACCCCTAGCGCCCCCTCACTGATATCCACCGCCACCACATGACAATCCGGCAAATGCTTGGCAATACTGATCCCAATACACCCAGATCCCGTCCCGATATCCGCGATGACCGCATGTTTATGACCCGGAACATGCTTCGAATGCTCCACCACATGCTCCACCAGCATCTCCGTACAAGGCCGCGGAATCAACACCTCACGATTCACCTCAAATCGCATCGAATAAAAATGACCCTCACCCACCAGATACTGCACGGGCTCATCCGACACCGCACGCTCCACCAGATCCCGAAACGCCGCCCGCTCCAACTCCGATACCGGACGATCCAGGTCCATATACAACCCGATCCGCTCACACCCCAACACATGCGAAAGCAACATTTCCGCCGCCAACCGACCACTCTCCATTCCACGCTTCTCAAAATGACGCGACGTCCAGTCCAACAATCGACGAGACGTCCAAACCTCCTCCCTCTTGCCTTTCATTCCACCCTTTCTCATAAAAAAAACACCTTGTAAAGCGAATTCCACCCCGCCCTTACTTGAGATTCTTATATTTCAATGCTAAATTGATTTCCACCGCGGTCCAAACGGTTGACGCGATGGACGTTACCAACGCCAGCAGGTACAGGATCCTACCCAATTTTATCCTGATACCACCTTCATTAACCGCGTTTTACGTCACGATCAGGGAATCTGTCAAATGCGTATCCTCATGTTGGGGTGGGAATTCCCCCCTTTCATCAGCGGTGGACTCGGAACAGCGTGCTACGGCCTCACCAAAGCACTCAACAGACAAAATGCGCAAGTCCTCTTCGTCCTCCCCAAAACCGTAGACAAATCACACTCCTCTCACGTCAAACTCCTCTCCCCAGATTCTCACCTCGCATCCATCACCGCCTCCGTCTCAACCTCCTCCTCTTCCACCAAAACCCTTACTCAGGAGCAAATCGAGGAATACAAACGACTCAAACTCCTACAGCAAAAACTCCAGGACGCCAATCCCTACAACACACCCATGCCACTCCCCGGTGAACCCGGCTACGAACTCATGACCGAACAGGTCAAAACACAAATCCAACAAACCATCGTCGAATCCGCCGGAGGGCTGGGCCCCGTCGCAGGAACATCCCACCAACAGCAGAAAATCACCGACGCCGGAGCAGACTACGCCGGCGACGTCCTCACCCAGGCCCAAAACTACCGCGACATCGCCGTCTCTCTCTCCCTTTCCGAAGACTTCGACGTCATACACGCACACGACTGGATGACCTACCCCGCCGGACTCGCCATCGCTCGACACACCGGCAAACCTCTCGTCATACACGTCCACTCCACCGAATTCGATCGATCAGGCGAAACAGTTAACCAAACCATCTACGACATCGAAAGACGCGGAATGCACGGTGCCATACGCGTCATCACCGTCTCATACCTCACCCGAAACATCTGCATCCACCGCTACGGCGTCAACGCCGAAAAAATCGACGTCTGCTACAACGGTATCGATACCAATGGCCCCGCACAACCCTCGGCACAACTACGAAAAGGCGACAAAATCGTACTCTCACTCGGACGAATCACCCACCAGAAAGGACCCGAATACTTCGTCCTCGCCGCCAAAAAAGTCCTCGAGAAAATCGACAACGTCAAATTCGTCATGGCCGGCTCCGGAGACATGGTGCCCAAAGTCATGACACTCGCTAAAGAAATGGGCATCGAACAAAAAGTCCTCTTCACCGGATTCCTCCGAGGCAGGGATGTCGAACGCGTCTTCTCCATGGCAGATGTCTTCGTCATGCCCTCCGTATCCGAACCATTCGGCATCGCCCCACTCGAAGCCATTCGTCACGACACACCCGTCATCATCTCCAAAAACTCCGGCGTCGCCGAAGTCCTCCAACACGCACTCAAAGTAGACTTCTGGGACGTCGACGAAATGGCCAACAAAATCGTCGCCGTCCTCAAACACCCACCCCTCTCCCAAACCCTCCGCGAACACGCCGACCTCGAAGTACGATCCCTCACTTGGGACGGCGCCGCCACCAAATGCCTACAAACCTACAACGCCGCCATCAACAACATGTTCCACACCTCCGCCCCACTCCACTAAATCACCATCCTCCTCTCCCGCCCCTAACCTCACGAGCCGCGACCGTCAGAGAGCGGCGCGTCGCAACATACAAAATATTCGCGCGCACCAACGGGTCCGCAACGAATCGAATCTCCCCAAAAAAACGAGCCTCCCACTCCCCCCTTTCACCACCCACAACCCTCCCCCCTACTTCCCCTCCCCGTCCTTCACATCCCCCTCCTTCACATCCGGCAACGCCCCCACCCTCTTCAACTTCCCCTCCTCCCCA
>JANQQT010000156.1 GCA_028284925.1 Phycisphaeraceae bacterium
GGGGAGGTCGTATTGATTCGCAATGAGGTCAATGCGGGGCCTGTTGCGAAAAACCTGGGGCTTGTCAGGGCGAAGGGCGAGTATGTGATCATGTTGGATGATGACAGTTACCCGGCAGGGAATGCGGTGGGGATGTCGATTGGGTATCTGGATGCGCATCCGGAAACGGCAGTGGTGGTTGGGCGTTGCGTGTTGCCCAATGGGAATTGTGAGGCGCCTGCATTGCCGGAAATACTGATGGGTGGCGCCAGTTGCGTGAGGCGAAGCGTGTTGGATGAGGTGGGTTTGTTTCCGGAGGAGTTTTTTAAGGGGGCGGAGGAGTACGATCTGAGCTTTCGGATATGGGATGCGGGATATCGGATTGAACGGTTTGAGGATGTGGTGTATCGGCATGATAAGGTGGAGGGCGGGCGCGCGGAGGTGGGTCTTGCATTGAAGGATTTGCGGAACAACCTGATTTTGATCGAGAGGTACTTGCCGAAGGAGCATCGGCGGGTGTTCAGAAGGGATTGGATCGCGCGTTATAAGGCGTTCGCAAGGATGCAGGGGATGGAGGAGGATCTGGTGGAGGCGATGCGAGAGGGGTTGGAATGGTCGAGGAAGATTCGGAAGGAAGGGGGGCGAAGGGAGTTGGGAACAGAGGCGATAGAGGCGCTTTTCGGTTTTGAGTCACAGCGGGAGGCGGTGAGGCGATTTGTGGAGGAGAATGAAGCAACGGAGATTGCGATTGCTGGTTATGCAAAGACGCTTTATGTGACTTACAAGGCCGCGTGGGCGGCGGGTGTGGAGATTAAGGCGATTCTGGAAGATCACCCGGCTTTTGTAGGCGGGCGGTATCGGGGTGTTGAGGTGACGAAGTACAAGGAATTGGGCGCGATGAGGGTGGGGGGGGTGCTGATTGCGAATGTGAATCCGGCTCAGGTGTTTGACGTTCGCGAGAAGGTTGAAGCGGTTTATGGAGGGCCTGTGCTTCAACTATGGGAAGAGAGGCGAATGGGCACTTGCTAGGGCGGTCGGATGTCGATATGGTGGAAGTGCTTTAGAGACCCTTACAAGGACGAGTATGCGATGACGGATCATCAGACGACGATACAGGGCGGGCCGGCGGTGGAGGTTCAACCGGTCCGGTACAACACCTTCAGCAAAATGGATGATGGGGCGTTTGATTCGTTTATCACGGATCGGATGGGGAATGCGAACAAGTTGACGGCATTGCGTATGTTGGTGGAGGACGGCGGATTGGGTGAAACTTTTACAGCTTTGGATATAGGTTGCGGGCCGGGACAGATTGCGGCGATGATTGAGGCGGATATGGTATTGAAGGGGCGTGTGCGTTATACGGGAATGGATCAGAACGAGCGGGCGCTGGAATATGCAAGGGAGCGACATGGGGCTGGGTATGAATTTGTGCAAAGGGATCTGTTGGAGGAGGGGTTGTGGGAGGGCGCTTCGTTTGATGTGGTGATGTTCCATGATGTGATTGAGCACATGCCGCATTACAAGCCCGCGCTTGAGGCAGCGCTTGAGGCGCGGCCGCGCGTGTTGGTTATCAATACGCAGACGGTTTGCAGTGAGCGAACGGAGGATGAGATCCGTTATCACGAGAAGGCGGCGTGTTATATGAATTACTATGCGTATTGTGAGTTTACGGCGTTTCTGCGTGAGCGTGTAGGTGAACGGGCGATGACCGTAGTGGACTTCCCGCCGATTGTGAATGCGGAGAATGACTGGTACCCGGTAAAACCACAGAAGGTTTTTTATGTGCGATTGCGTGATTGAGTGTGAATGGGGCGTAGGGGTTTGGCGGGGTGTGGGGATAGGATTATGGAACAGTCTGTGAAAACGGATCGGGCGTCTACGGCGACACCGCGTCGAAAGTCTGATTACTCCCTTCTCGAGCGATTTCGATACCGGTGTGGGAAAAAGTTCAAGGATTTGCGCTTTGTCCTGAATCGGGATGTATTTAAGAATCCGGCGGCGCGGCGATTGCATCGAGAACATCCGGTGACATTGAGTGAGGCGCAGGCACGGGTCGTGCAGGAACTAACCTCGCGGGGGATCGCGATGATTCATGTGGATGAGTTGTTGGGACATTCGGGTCTTTATGAGGCGGTGGCGGAAGCTGCGGATGCGTTTGAACATGGTGGTGCAGTGGTGGAGGGGATCAGGCGGTATGAGGAGCATTACGGGGATTCGAGCTGGAAGGAATATATCGTGCGGCGATTTGGAAACGGGGAAAGGGTAGGGGGCGATGACCCGCTGGTGCGTTTTGCGTTATGTGGTGAGTTGCTGGATACGGTGAATGCGTATATGGGAATGTGGACGCGGCTATTGGGTGTGAATCTTTGGTACACGATTCCACTGGCGGCGCAGCGTGAGCGGCTGGCCTCACAGAATTGGCATCGTGATCCGGAAGACCAGTCACTGGTAAAGGTTTTTCTGCAGTTTCGGGAGGTGGATAAGGGGGCCGGGCCGTTTGAGTACGTGCCGGGGTCCCGGGCTGGAGGAAAGTATTCTCATTTGTGGCCGATGGCGACGGGATCAGGGACGCGGGGGTACATTCCGGATGAGTTGATAGATGAGCATGTGGAAGAGGGGGATATTGTGACGGGGACATGCCGGGCGGGGACGTTGATATTTTGTGATACGTCGGGGTTTCATCGAGGTGGCTTTGCGCGGGAGAATCCACGATTAACGGGTTTGTTCATGTATAAGACGCCGGCGTCGCTGTATGACTGTATCTTGAATATTGACAGGGTGTGTGATTCGGAGACAAGGACACCTCAGGCTGGATTTGCATTGGAATAGGAAAAGAGCCTGATATGTCCAAGCGTTGCCGGTCGTCTCCATGTCGATAGAAAGATGATTGTCATTTCCTCAATAGACGGATGCACCGTTTTGGATTGGAGCGAATCTGCCGAACGATTTGTCCGATTCGCGGCTATTTGGTGGAAGCGCCTAGTACCACGGCGGCCTGGCGAATCCGATTGTTCCCGAGTTCGCTATAGGCAGGTTGTTACCTGAAGATGTGTTTTGGACAACCCGGCGCGGAGGCGTTCGTTAAGATATATGGATGTTCAGGCATAAAACAAGTCGGTTCCAATGCGGGTATCGCCTTATCCGGGCTACCTTATTTTGTTTGTTGCTTGGTGTTGTTGGTCCAGTCGAGTCGCGAGGCGATGATTTATTGCCGGATTTGGTTCCGTGGGCGAGTCAGAGTCGTGGGTATGTGTATGACTGGTATATTGATCCGTTTGAGATGCCTGGTCGATCGCTGATGCGATTGTCAACTACGGCGGCGAATATCGGCGCCGGGCCCTTGGAGATTGAAGGGGTGGACCCGGATGCGGATGAACACGATCACCAGCATGTGCTTCAGCGGATATATGACACGGAAGGCGGTTTTCGTGAGCGGGACGCTGGTCTGTTTGAATTTCATCCTGAGCATCAACATACACATCTGGAAGATTTTGCAAGATATGCGCTCATGGACGTCCTGGCAGATGAGAGTGTTGGGGAGATAGTGGCGGGTGGCGAAAAGACATCTTTCTGTCTTCTGGATTCCGTGCCCTATGACCGATCGTTGTCTGGAGCTCCGGGCACGCGGGAATATTTCACTTGTGATGCGGGTGTGCAGGGGATCAGTGTGGGGTGGGCGGACGTGTATGGAGCGTATCTGCCTGATCAGTGGATTGATGTGACGGGCGTGCCGGTAGGGGAATATTGGTTGCAGGTGCATGTAGACCCCGCAGACCATCTGGAGGAATCGAATGAAAACAATAACGTTCTTCGCATCAAGATTAATTTGCAGGGTAATACGTTAGCGGGCGATCTGAATTTTGATCAGGTGGTGGATGATCTGGATATTGACATACTGGCGCATATGCAGGGGTTTGTAAACGGTGATCTGGATGTGGATGAATCCGGCGGCGCCGCGGATCAGATGGATTTGGATTATCTGATCACATCGATTTTGGGAACAACTTATGGGGATGCAAATCTGGATGGTGTGGTCAACATGGCGGATTTTGAGATTTGGCGGGTGAATCGGATGCTGGATGCGGACTTGTCAGGGAGTGTCGTGGAAGATGAGCGGATGTATGGCCGGGGGGATTTCAATCTGGATGGCGCGATAGACGGATTTGATTTCGCGATCTGGCAGGCGGCTTTTGGCGTCGGAGAATCTAAGGATGGTGAGGTAGCGAACGTGCCGGAGCCTGGCGGGATGTGGTTGTTTGGTTTGGTCGCGGGTTTTCTTGGAATGCGTCCGCGATATTGAGGGTGGGTCCTACTAAGAATCGATAGACTGACTGATTCCTGTCTCCGCAGCCTTGGCGAGGATTTCGGTTGCGCCCTGGGCGATGAGTTGGTTGGCCATGTCGTCGACCAGGTCACTGACAGCGCGGGTGGACCCTTCCTCGGAGGCTTCGAGGCATTGTGAGCCGTCCGGCGCGAGGACGCGGGCAGTCAGTCGAATGCCGTTGACTGGGAAGCACTCGGCGTAAGCAGCGAGGGGCGAATGGCAGTCAGCGCCGAGCGCTGCGGCGATACGACGTTCTGCGCCAACGGCCAGTGTGGTGTTCGAGTCGTTAAGACGAAGACAGCGTCGAACAGTGGTGTGATCATCGGCGCGACACTGGATGGCGACGGCGCCTTGTCCGGCTGCCGGCAGGATCTGTGAAATGGGAATGGCGTTGGCGGCATGCTCGTCGAGGCCCAGTCTCAATAAGCCCGCAGCGGCAAGGAGGGTGGCATCCATCTCACCTTCTTCGAGGACTTTGCGTATCCGTGTATCTACATTCCCTCGAAGGGGAACGATCTTCAGGTCGTTGCGAATGCGTAACAGTTGGGCGGCTCGGCGTGGTGAGCATGTGCCGACCACTGCGTTAGAGGGAAGCTCTTCGATGGTATTGGCATTCCTGGCGATCAGGACATCATGGGCAGGCCTGCGCGCGGGGATGGCCGCAAGGACAAGGCCGGTGGTTTCTTCGGTAGGTATGTCCTTGAGGCTGTGGACGGCAATGTCTGCGCGACCATCGAGGACGGCATCTTCGATAGAGCGTGTAAACAAGCCCTTTCCACCGAAGTTCGCCAGGGGGTGGTCCTTGACGCGATCTCCATCGCTTTCAAGCTCTACAAGGCGCATTCCCACACGAGGGTTGAGCTGGTTCAATCGTTCACCGACAGCCCGCGACTGGATTAAGGCCAGCGCGCTCCTTCGGGTCGCAATGACAATATCACGTCGACTTGGACGCAATGGCAAGCTCCCTGTTATATAGCCCCAAAAATGTTGGTTTTTCCGAACATGCGTGTACCTGCCTGTTCAGAAGTTTCGGCCGACCGGGAAATGGCGAAGGAAAAGTGTACCGGTGCCGACGTCTTATGTCACGTACTCAACCAAAGAACAGCTGTAACAATTTCGGTCACAAGTATAGCACCCGCCCAAAGGGCGGCTTTCCACATGGTTATTGGTTTACTCCGGTTTTTATTGCGTACCGGCACACGTTTTATTAATTCTCTTGCGGCCCCAATGTTAAGGCCGCGTCGGGCGTGATCCTGGACGATGGCGATCAGGAGATTGCACTCGAAACGGTTCAGCCCAAGCAATGATCCTACCTTCATCAATTGCTCGCGCTTGGCGTAAGGTAACACTGCGCCTTCCAAAATCTGGGAAGTGCGCACGGCAAATACCCATCGTGGATCGGTTGCCGAGAGATTCTCTTGCGGCGTTTGGGGGGATGAAATCGCTGTACTTTCTGAGGGCAGCGAAGACGATGCGCGGTTATCGGGCTTTTGCTCGGATTTGGAAGGGGGGAGAGGTTTGACGCCGGTCATTTTGATCTTGTCGACGTGCATCCGAACCGCAGGCGTTTCCGTGCGTGTAGTTTTTCCATGGCGATCGGTTTCCGTGATCGCACGAATCTGATAGTCAGCGTTCGTCTCGATCGTTACGGATGAAGAAACTTCAGGCGGCCTGACCAGTCGCAGACGTGGTCCATTAGCGTCGACTTTCTGACTCATCTCTTTCTCCCTTCGGTTCGGCCCTGTGCTGATCGGCGGCAAAACACGAACATGTACTCTCTCTCTATTAAAACATACCACACGGATTATTAAGCGGCATGGAACTTATCAGAAATGGTCAAAAATGTCAAACCGATTACCGAGGTTAATTTATGTTGACAAGACGTCATAACCGTCAAATTTGTTACAGAGCGAACTGGATTGTTGTAGCTACCTGTTACCCGGCGGTACGCATCGTGACGAATTCCTCGGCGGTGGTGGGGTGGATGCCGATCGTGGCGTCGAAGTGTTCCTTGGTCGCGCCCGCCTGCATGGCGATGGCAATACCCTGAATGATCTCACCCGCATCGGGACCGAGCATGTGAGTACCGATGACTTTGCGTGAGTCCGCATCAACGATGAGTTTCATGAAGACCTTTTCATCACGCCCGGCGAGGATGTTGCGCATGGGGCGGAACGATGAGCGGTAGACCTCGATGTTGTCATGGGCATCGCGAGCCTGTTCTTCCGTCAGTCCCACTGTTCCCAGATTCGGCTGGCTGAATACGGTGGAGGGGATGTTGCCGTATTGCATTGCAGTGGGGTTGTCCTCGTATAGCGTTTTGACGAGGGCAATGGATTCGGCGATGGCGACAGGCGTGAGGTTCATTCGATTGGTGACATCTCCTACAGCGAAGATATGGTCGACATTGGTTTTGGAGTAGAGATCGACGGGAATCTCACCGCGTTTGCCGACGTTGACACCGGCCTGGTCCAGGGCCAGGCTTTGGGTGTTTGCGATGCGGCCGGTGGCGTACATGACGAGGTCGGCGACAATGGTCTGGTCGTCTTGGGTGGTGATCACCAGGCCATCAGCGGATTTCTCAATGCTCCGCACGTCGGTGTTGAAGCGGAGATCGATGTTTCTACTTTTCATGTTCTCTGCGAGTTTTTCTCGCAATTCGTGATCGAAGCCGCGCAGGAAGAGGTCGCCGCGATAGAGCTGGGTGACCTGAGAGTCTAGTCCGTTGAATATGCCCGCGAATTCGACCGCGATATAGCCGCCCCCGACGATGACGACGCGTTTGGGTAGGTCTTCAAGGTAGAACGCTTCGTTGGAGGTGATGGCGAGGTCCGAGCCGGGGAATTCCGGGACGAATGGTTTGCCGCCGACGGCAATGAGGATTCGTTCTGCGGAAAGGGTTTGATCGCCAACCTGGATTTCGTGGGGTGAGATGAATTTCGCCCAGCCTTGGATGATCTGAACACCTGCATTTTCGAGGATGCGTTCGTAGATGTCGTTGAGGCGATTGATCTCATCATTTTTGTTGGTGATGAGTGTTTGCCAGTCGAAAGGGATCTGGCCGGGTGAGAAACCGAATCCACGTGAATCGGTGAAGCCTTCTGCGAATGCGGATGCGTAGACCAGGAGTTTCTTGGGGACGCAGCCGACGTTAACGCATGTACCGCCGAGGTCCGAACCTTCGATGACGGCGACGCGTTTGCCGAGTTGGGCGGTGAGTCGCGCTGCTCTTACGCCGCCCGAGCCGGCGCCAATAACCAGAAGATCGTAATCGTAGTTCGCCATGAGTATGCTCCCGTGTTTCTGCTGCGATGCGTGTTGACACATTGACGTTACGGGGTGAACAGACAAATTTGTGCGAGCGTGTTCCCCGGAGTTTAACGGGAATTGGATGATCCGGCGAATTACACCGTTGGATGCGGGACGGCTATCGTTGGGGCATGTCATTTAACAAACAACTCAGTGCGATGTTCGACGAGATGGCGGGTGTATTGCAGTTGCTGGAAGCAAATCGGTTTAAGATCATCGCGTTTCAGAAAGGATCACGGACGGCGGAAGAGGCTGCGGTGGACCTTTCGACGCTTTGTGATGACATCAAGAAACTGACGGCGTTGGATGGAATCGGTAAGGGGTTGGCGGAGAAGATCATCGAATTTCATGAAACCGGACGCGTGGAGGAATTTGAGGAAGCCAAGGCGCAGGTTCCGGAGGGTGTGATTGAGTTGTTGGGCATCCCCGGACTTGGGCCGAAGACGGCGGCGATGCTCTGGAAACAGGCGGATGTGGAGTCTGTGGATGACTTGAAGGCGAAGATTGAATCGGGCGAGTTGGAAGGATTGCCGCGTCTGGGGAAAAAGTCGTTGGAGAATATTTGCAAGTCAATAGAGTTTACGCAGCAGGCGGCGGATCGATCCCGGATCGGACCGGCATTGCGGATAGCGCAAGAGGTATGCGATACGTTATCGAAGTTGAAGGAGGTAAAGAAGATAGATTTTGCGGGGAGTCTGCGGCGGGGTAAGGAGACGATTGGGGATGTCGATGTTCTGGCGGCAGTAACCAATGCGGAGAAGCATGGGGAGGTGGTGAGTGAGACATTTCGATCGATGCCGATTGTGACGCAGGTGCTGGCTGCGGGAGCGACGAAATCTTCGGTCCGCACGGAAAGCGGGATTCAAATCGATCTTCGCGTCGTGGAGGCCGCTGGTTATGGGGCGGCGTTGATGTACTTTACTGGATCAAAGGAACACAACGTGCAGTTGCGTGAACGCGCGATCAAGCTCGGGTTGAGGCTCAATGAGTACGGACTTTGGCAGGGTGATGGGGAAGGTACGAAGGGAACCAAACCCGTAGCGGCGAAGACGGAGGATGAGATTTATAAGGCGTTGGGGTTGGCATTGATTGACCCGGCATTGCGTGAGGCGCGGGGTGAAATTGACGCGGCGGAGGATGGTGAGTTGCCTAAGCTGATTGACCTGGCGGATATCCAGTGTGAGTTGCACGCCCATACAACGGCGTCGGATGGGAAGCTGTCGATTGAGGAATTGGCTGCCGCGGCGAAGGCGAAGGGGTATCACACGATCGCCGTGACGGATCACTCGCAGAGTCAGCCGATTGCCAATGGTCTTTCGCCGGAACGATTGCTGAAGCACATCGATGCGATCCATGCGGCAAACGAAAAGGTGAAGGGAATTCAGATTCTCGCCGGGTCCGAGGTGGATATTCTCTCGGACGGTTCGCTGGACTATGAGGATGAGATTCTCGAGCAGTTGGATATTGTGGTGGCCAGTCCGCATCACGCGTTGTCGCAGGAGCCGAAGGCGGCGACGAAGCGATTGCTCAAGGCGATTGAGCATCCGTGTGTGAACATCATCGGGCATCCAACCGGCCGTTTGATTGGGCGTCGGGAGGGGTTGTCGCCGGATATGGGGGCGTTGATCAAGGCAGCGGCGGAGTGCGGGACGGCACTGGAGATTAACAGCTCGGACTATCGCCTTGATTTGCGTGATACTCATGCGAAGGCGGCGATCGAAGCGGGCGTGTTGCTGGCGATCAATACCGATGCGCATGCGGCGCCGGATCTGGAGAATATTCAGTATGGCGTCCTGACCGCGCGGCGAGCATGGGCGACTACCGAAAATGTGGTTAACACGTTTACGAGGGCAAAGCTGGATAAGTGGTTGAAATCAAAACGGGGATGATCTTTGGGAGCGGTGAACTCGGGGCGATTATCAGGCGTCCAATCTATCGGCGGGATGTAAGTGTGGATGCGGGTCTGTTTGAGCAAAGCGGGGCGGGGTATAAAGGGTTCGCATGAGGTTTTCGATCTGCATTCTTTGTGTTTTGGTGGTACTGGGAGGGGGTTGTGTCAGTAAGTCGCCCTATCCGGTTGAGCTATCCCTGGCGCCGGGCGGGGCGATTGGCGAAACTCCGAATTCTAAGGACTTTGGTTCAGAGAGGATTTCATTAACCGTCCCGGATCGGTCGTTGGAGCAGGCGTTGAAGCGAATATCCAGCGAGAGCGGCGTCAACGTACGCGCGGATTGGAGGGAGTTGGAGGGTTTTGTCAGTCGGGAGACGCGAGTGTCAATTCAGGCAAGGAATCAGACGCTGGGCAAGATACTTGAATCGATCCCCCGGCAGCTTAATACCGGCATATTGAAACGGGAGTTTGTTTGGGAAGGCGACGGGAAGGACGGTAGGGGGGATGTCCTGTTGACAACCGAGCGGGGGGCGTATTTGAAGGAGGCGATGGTTATGCGGCGATACAACATTCGACAGTTGATCGCTCATGGAAGTGGCGAATGGGGAGAGGTCATCAAGACAGATCGAGATTGGGATGCGGCGAAGCGATCGAAGTCATATCCCCGCAAAGCTTTTCTGGGAGCGGAGATTGAATCGGCCTTGCGCATTTCTCTAGGCAGCGCCTGCGGCTGTGGTGATGTGAGACATAAGCAACGGTCCGTGGAATATCGGGATGGCTTTGTGACCTTGATAGCTTTGCCGCGCGAACATCGAGTCGCGGTCGGACTATTGCATTCGATGTGGATGGCGAAGCATGGTGTGACCAAGGCTTTATCCATAGGAGCAACGCGGCGGGATAAGTCGCATTACGTGGTTCTTCGCACGAATGTGAAAAACATGACCGGCGTCAGGAAACGTATTTCGCTTGTTGCGGATTCTATTTCCTATCGTCAGGTGATTAAGCGAATTGGGGAACAGTGCGGGCTTAATATTCAGATTCATGAAGAATCGTTTGAGAGGTGGGGCGTTAATCCTGCGACGGTACTGAAGGATGTTCGTTTGATTGATGTGCCGGCGTTTCTGGCATTGGATCAACTGTTGCAGCGTATTGTCGGGAAAAGGAAAACAACGCTTCATCATCACTTTGATCTAGGGGATGCGGATCTGGTGGCGGCCGATGTGCAATGGGCGATGAGCAAGGAGGTGATCAGGGTCTATCCAACTTCAAGGATTGCTCGATTAATGGGGTATACGCCCCGCACGTCCTCGTTGTCGCGAGAGGCGTTTTGGCGGCGATTGGCCACTGTTATTCGCGAGAGTATTGAGCCGGAGACGTGGTTTTCCGCCGGTGGGATAAGTGGGCGACTGGAGCTTATGCATGATTACCTGATGATCGAGGCTAAGCCGGATGTTCATGCGCGGATCGATGCCCTTCTCAGGAGCATTGCCGATGTGGGGCGAAGTGGTGATCCCGGGGAGGATGTATGGGTCAATCTGGAGCAGCGCGGCGTAACGGTTCGTAGTGTTATGCGGGCGACGCTAAGTAAGGTGTTTTTCGAGCGCACGCCCGCTGATTTTAGTGTGGATGAAAGAGGCGAGGTTTGGGTATCGTCACCAGCGCACGTTCTATCGAATTTCGGGAGACTGCGTGCCTATGCACTGCCGGCTTCGGTGAGTGCAGGTCGAACAAAGGCGGACACGCTCCTGAAAGAGCTTCGCGGACATCTCTTTCCCGGCGCCACGCTTGCGCAACAGCCTGTAATTGGCCATGTGTTTCAGGGGCGTCTGTACATCATCGCCACGCACGGGCAACACGAAAAGGTCGCTGGATTCCTGGCCAAACGGTTTGCCGGAAGTCGATGAATAGATAAACAGGTTCTCCAGATCGGTTTGGAGTTGGTTGATGATCTGGCCGAGTGTTGTAGGATGACGATGTAAGTTGATCAGGAATCTGAAACGGTAGCTGGTATGCCCCGACCCGAAAAATCACCTTTGTTTGAACTGATGCGCGACCCCGAAAAGGGTGTGGCGGGGAATCGCGTAAGCCTGCCGCCCTGGATGCGGACGGGGGACGAGAAGACAGAGCCGGATAATGCGGAAACGGAGAACGGACGTCTTGCAGACCTTGATGCGGATGTAGCCGGCAAGACCGAGCCTGAGCGGGGTGAGGATGTCATCAGCGAATTACGCGATTCTGAGGTAGAAACGGCCCACGAGAGCCAATCCGATTCGTCTCCGAAAACACATCGATTTGAACAGACCCGCCTGTGGCTGGCCAAGCCAGTGACCGGGCCTGCATCCCGGGGAAAGTTAATCGTGGCCGCGACGATTCTAATTGTCGTCATTGCAGGGGCTTATTTCGGCGGTCGCTTTCATCAAAACGCGGTATTTACCGAGCAGATGAACCAACATGCAGAGCAGGTGGCGGGTCTGGAGGCGGTTCGTATTTCCAAGCCCAATTACAACCTGATCGACTCGCGCGTGGCGGGTGTATCGGATGGTGCGGGGGCCGAAGTACGGAAAAACGTGCCAAAATCCACGGATTTGAGGACGCCGGGCCTGAATTACTACTTTTTGATGACGATCTCTGCGCGCAGTCGGTCGGAGGGCGAGCGAGCGGTGGAATTTTTACGTGAGAATGGAATTGACGCGGCACTGATACCGGTCAAAAATGGGTCTCGGCTTTCCCTGGCGGTTTTGCGTGGATTTCGGCGGTTGTCATCCCCCGAAGCCAAGACCTTTCGCCAGGAATTGCTCCGCCTGGGCAGGAAATGGAAGGCCACCCGGCGCGGGTATACCGATTGGCACGACCTGATCGCCTATAAGTACACACTCGGCAATTGAATTGGCCGACTGGGTATGTTTGGCTACGCTCGCCGCGTTTGGAAGACGCGGCGTGTGAACCGAAAGGATAGACCCCCATGAGTCTCGACCGCAGCCTGAAAATGTCCGGCGGATTGATCAAACACCGAAACGTCCTCAAACGCGAGGAGCGCATCGCCAAGCTGATTGAACAGGGTAAGTTCGATCCCGAGAAGGATAACGCCACAGGTCTGCCGAAGGTCGGCAACCGCAAAATCACTGCGGGTAAGAAGACCAAGAAGCGTGGTCCTGATGCTGATGCCGATTCCGGCGGCGACGATAGCTGATTTCACGCGACTCGGGTTTTCGGGTTTCACCTTTCCGTTCTTTCCATTTTTTTCTGGCGGGGATCAGGTGGCTAAACGCGCGCCATGTTTGACGCTGACTCCTTTATCGCCGATCGCGCCAAGGCCATCGACGCCAGCGGCATTCGCAAGGTTTTTGATCTTGCCGCGTCGGTCCAAAACCCCATCAATCTTTCCATAGGTCAACCGCATTTCGACGTGCCCGATGCCGCGAAGCAGGCGGCCATCGATGCCATTACCGCAGGGAAGAACAATTATACCGTGACGCAGGGTGATGCGGATCTTCGCGAAAAACTCCTGGCTGATTTCGCCAGTGAATTTCAGCGCGAAGGGCGTTGGGAAGACCCCGGGTTGCTGATTACATCCGGCGTCAGTGGCGGATTGTTACTGGCCATGCTTGCCCTGGTGCAGGAGGGTGATGAAGTCATCCTGCCTGATCCCTATTTTGTGATGTACAAACATCTGGCCCGATTGGCCGGCGGGAAAGCGGTGTACGTTAATACGTATCCTGATTTCAAAATGACGGCCGAGCGTGTCGAGCCTTTGATTACGGATAAGACCAAACTCATCGTGCTCTCCAGCCCGTCCAACCCCACCGGCACCGTGACCGATGAAGATAACTGGCGCGAACTCGTCGAGCTGGCGGAGCGGCGGAACATTCTTCTGGTCAGTGATGAGATATACGATACGTTTTGCTATCGGGCATCGGGGTCAGCGGATATCGATTCCACCGGGGTGGCGCCTACACCGGCGGCATTCAGTGAAAACGTTCTGATCCTCAAGGGATTTTCCAAGACCTACGCCATGACGGGTTGGCGGCTTGGATACGCCATCGGGCCGGATGCGATCATTGGACAGATGACGAAGTTGCAACAGTACACGTTTGTGTGTGCTCCATCGATGGTACAGCAGGCGGCGTTGGTCGCCTTAGACTTGGATATGTCGCACTATGTACGCGAATACGCTGTGAAGCGTGATCGAGTGGTGGCGAAATTAAGTCCTCACTTTGAATTGACGGCTCCTGGCGGCGCGTTTTACGCCTTCCCGAAAGTACCTACCGATGAAACGGGGACGGAGTTTGTCTCTCGTGCGATCGCCAGGGATTTGCTGATTATTCCGGGGAATGTTTTCAGTGAGCAGGACACGCATTTCCGTCTGTCTTATGCCTGCGATGATGAAACATTGGAGAAGGGGCTGGACCTTCTGATCGATCTTTCCAAAGGATAAGATCATCTTGTCTTTCCCTCGGCCAGCGCCCGTATTGATTAGGTCAATCCATCCAGCACCATGTTCGCTGCGAGAAAGTAAACGACCAACCCCGTTACATCAACGATGGTCGCCACAAGCGGCGCGGAACTGGTCGCCGGATCGATCCCCACCCGTTGCAGGCCGAATGGCAACATGCTGCCGGTGAGCGTACCGATCAAAACGACCCCAAGGACGGCAATACCAATCGCGGCGCCAAAGGGCATGGCGGCTGCGACTGAAGATGCATCTTCCGGAAAGATCCACATAGCAGTTGCAATGCCTGAAATGAATCCCAGCACGCCCAGCGCCCCGCCCAGCACAAGACCGGAAACCACCTCGCGACGCAGGACCATCCACCAGTCGCCAAGTTTGACATCTTCGATTGCCAGTGAGCGAACGATCAGCGATGCCGCCTGTGCCCCGCTGTTTCCCCCGCTGGCGATGATGAGTGGTACAAACAGGGCGAGGATGGCGTATCGTTTGAGTGAATGCTCAAATACGCCCATGGCGGATACGGTAAGAAGACCACCTGCAAAGAGAATCACCAGCCAGACGACGCGTTTGCGGAACAAGTCGATTACACTTGCTCGCTTGTAAGGCTCATCCAACTCCTGCATGCCGCCCATACGCTGCATGTCTTCGGTGAATTCCTCTTCCTCGATGTCCTTCACATCATCGAATGTGACAATACCGACAAGGTGATTCTCCTCATCGACAACGGGCAAAACGGGAATATCGTGTCGTCCCATTAAATAAACGGCTTGCTCACGATCGTCCGTTGCCGCAATCTTGATGACCTTTTTAGACATAAGTTCGCTGCAAACGGTGTCCGACGAAGCCAGTAGAACACGCTTGAGCTTCACATACGCGATGAGTCTCCCATTCTCATCCACCACATAAAGCTGGTTAATACTTTCAGCCTCCTTGCCGCACTTACGAATATGATCCAACACGGCGGCACAGGTCCACTCCGGACGCACGGTCAGATAGCGCGGTGTCATGTCCCGGCCGATGGTTTCTTCCGGGTATTCCAGTTGCTTTTCGGTTTCCGCACGATCCTCCGGATCGAGCATAGCCAGAACGGCGTCCTGCACCTCTTCCGGCGCGTCTTCGATGAAGTCGACGCGTTCATCGACTTCCATTTCGTTGAGAATCGAAGCCGCCTGCTCGGCGGGCATGTCCTCGATCAATTCTTCCTGATCATCATGTTCGAGCAGTGAAAAGACGTCCGCCGCGATCTCCTCGGACAGCACGGATAGGGCCGCCGCACGTCGCTCCTCTTCAAGTGCTTCGAGCACATCCACGATTTCCGCAACGAGCAGGTCGTCCAGAACTTCGCGCACACTGTCCATCTGACCGGCGTCGATCAACTCGGTAATTTCCGGCGCCAGCAAAGCTCCAATATCGGGTTGTTTCTCGCTCGAACTCATAAGCCCACATCGTAACCGACAATCGAGCCTAAGGCACGATCGACGCCCCCTCACACAGATTCCTGATTAACGGCGGTGGCTATCGGGATTGGGGGGCAGCCGGCGCTTACGTCGAACATCGGGATTCGGAGAATTCCGGGGGTTCGGGGAGGGTTAGGGGGCCTGAGATTGATTCCTGACCATTTGCTCAAATGATCGCCAGCCGGCCAGTTGTTCGGCGGTAAGCGTGGCCGGGCCTCCGGTCTTGAGTCGATGTTCCACCGCCCGCAGCCACCGACGCGTCTTGCGCGGCAGGTTTACCCGATCATTGATCACCAGCCCCGTCACACGTTGCTGCTGATGGCGACGGGCCAGGTATTGCTTTTTCCGACCATGCATTTTGTAGCCATAGTCCGCGACGATCGCCTTGGCGATACTGATGATCTCATTCGCACCCTTTTTGTCCTCGGCAAAGGAGAACGTCAAGTCGTCCGCATAACGCGAGTATCGCGCCCAACAGTGGTTCGCCAATGCAGCCAGACGAACGTCCATCGCGTAATTGACAAGGTTGCTTAATCGCGGACTGGTGACGGCGCCCTGGGGGAGTGCCTGTTCATACGTGCAGAGGCGTATCAGTTCGTTCACCGCATCGGGTTGCCAGCCAAGTCGTTCAAACATTTCCACAATGCGCTGTCGCGAGGTGGATGTGAAGAAATCACGCAAATCCGCCCCAACCACAATCGCCTGCCCCAAGTGTATCTGTGCATTGTGGACGATGGACTTGCCTCTCTCGAATGCCATGGCGCTCGGGTGCGTGCGAAGCGGTCGCAAGATGCGTTTGAGAACCCGTTCCTGCATCCGTTTCAGATCATTCTCCGGCGCGAGGATGACGCGTCTCCCGCCATTGCGCTTGGAGATTTCATACCGCTTGTAGCGGACGCGTACATGGAGAAGCTCCCGCTGATCGACACCCAGCATTTGGGCCAGATAACCAATATCTTTGGGAACCTGCGGTTGTTTCTTCTTACGAGTGGCAGGATTTCTCTTGCGCGTAACGGAGGCAGCATCACCGGAAGATGCATTTCTTCCAAGTTCCCCATCGCCTGAAAAACTGAACTTGCGTTCACCCTTTTTCTCTGAATGCTCTTCTTTCCGTTCAGTTCCCCCATATCCGCGATCACCCTTTCCGCCTCCAAACAGCTTGGTCAATAGCTTCAACAGTCCCACGGCTCGACTCCATTCGCTGTGAAAATGGAGGCGACCTGATCAGGCCGCCTCCGTTCGTCCTGCCACGAGCGCGGCTCGTGCGCTCTTCCGTGTTCCCTGCATACCTCAATGGGTAGGCGGGAAGCGCAGCGCCCGCCTACCCATTGAGGTATGCAGGGAACGCCGCAGATACCAGTTTGACCCGGCTGACGAAACATCAGCCTGTGCTCGGCATTAGAGCACCGCCAAGACGAATCCACATCCTCCGATATCCCTCTGGCTATGTCAACCTCACCGCCCTTCTTCCATCCAGTGGCGGCCCAACATCAACCTCCCTAAACTACGCCCAATCATGGCGAACACCCCACGAAAAACAGCAAAACTTGCCCTCGAAGACGGAACCATCTTCACCGGCCACGCCTTCGGGGCGGTCGATTTCCCCAAACCCATCACCGGAGAGGTCGTGTTCAACACCGGCATGACCGGCTACCAGGAAGTCCTCACAGACCCATCCTACTCCGGCCAGATCGTCACCATGACCAGCTCGCAGATTGGTAACTACGGCATTTCGCCTGAAGATATGGAGTCCGCGAAGGTCCAGGTGGCGGGATTCGTCGTACGTGAATTGTCACGTCGCACATCCAATTACCGTTCCACCGAGCATCTGGAAAACTGGCTGAACAGCCAGGGTGTCCTCGGCATCACCGGGATCGACACACGAGCCTTAACGCGCAAACTCCGAATCAGCGGCGCGATGCGCGGCGTCATCTCCGCTTCTGAAACCGATCCCCAGGCACTCATCGCCCTCGCCAAAGGCTCGCCCCAGATGGCCGGCCAGAATCTCGCCAAAGTCGTCTCCACCAGAGAATCATCCGATTGGGATGAGAACCTTGCCGATTGGCGACCCATTCAGGGTGATATCGATTCCCCGACCACTCAAACCGTCGTTGCGATCGACTGCGGCGCCAAAGCCAATATTTTGCGCAACCTCGCAGACCGCAACTGCAAGGTCATCGTTGTTCCTCACGATGTGACCGCTGAACAAATCATGGAACATCAGCCCGAGGGCCTGTTTGTCAGCAACGGCCCGGGCGATCCCGAACCCGTTCAGAATACCATTGACACGCTCAAAACGCTTCACGGCAAGCTTCCCATTTTCGGCATCTGCCTCGGGCATCAGTTGCTCGGCTTGTCGCTCGGCGCATCCACATTCAAACTTAAATTCGGACACCGCGGCTCCAACCAACCCGTCCAAAACCTCGGTACGGGCAAAGTTGAAATCACCAGCCAGAATCACGGGTTTGCGGTCGATACCGATTCACTCGAAAAGCAGGGTGGCCTTGCCACGCACATCAATCTCAACGATCGAACGCTCGAAGGCTTTCGTCACAGGGATCTCCCCATCTTCGCCGTACAATACCACCCTGAAGCCTCACCCGGACCGCACGATGCCAGTTACCTGTTTGATTGTTTCAGCACGATGATGCAGACAGGCCGGTCTCCTACCGCCGAGCAGATGCACGAAGCGCAGGAAAAACGCAACATCGTCGCCGCCGATGTGTGAATTTGTTTCCCCAGCCCTTGTTCATTAGTCAGTTCTCTTTCCCTTACAGCACGACAATCTTAACTCTCCGCGGCATCAAAGTTCACCGTGGCGACCTCCTGCAACGCAAACGCATCCGTCGCCAGTTCCTCAAAACTCAACACAGTAACATCGGGAAGTTTGGCAGAAATCATGTCCGCAAACGCCCGGCGCACGGTTGGTTCCACCAGCACGACCGGCGGATGATCCAGATGCCTCTGCGGATTAATCACCGCACTCATCGCCCGAATGATCGCATCCTGATCGTCATAGGACATATCCAAAACCACGCCGTCGCTCGTGGTGACCATCGCATTGCGCACCGCCTCGCCGATCTCTCGATCCACGCGATAAAACGGAATGTTCTGCCTGCCCACCGCCAACTTCGCACAAAGCGCTCGCCTCAAATCCCGTCGCACCAGCTCAATCAATCGCGGCAAATCCTTCTCCTTCGTCGCATGGCCCGCCACAGATTCCAACACAGCCCGCAGATCCCCGATCGGCGCCTGTTCCCGCAACAGTCCCACCACCACCTCCGTCAGTTGCTGCACGGTAATAACCGCGGGAATCGTCAGCTTCACCAGATCCGGATGCGTCTCCTTCAGACGCTCCAGCATGTCGCTGACCTGTTGAATCCCCGTAAACTCATGCGCGTGCCGACGCAGGGTATGCGTCACGTGACTTAGCACAATTTCAAGGGCGGTCATCGTCTTGATGTTAGCCGCATTCGCACGGGATACCTCCGCTGTACTGATGAACAAGCCCTGTGCACGCGTCCCTTGCACGCGACCGGGCGTTCCCGGTAGTCCAACATTGGCCGCCTCTTCCTCGCTACACAGCGCAACTCCCTGTTCGGGATCAATCGATCCCGTCATTACCGGTGCTTCATCCACGAGCAGGGCATAGCCGCCCATGGAGAGTTGCCCTCCATCGATGCGCAATCCGATCGATGGAATTTGAACGCCAAGTTCGCCCATCAGACGATTTCGAACATCACCAAGGGATTGCTGAATGTTTCGCTCCTGCATTTCCTCGGATGACGCGAACAAAGCCTCAAGCGTTCGGTGATACTCCAAAACCAGCGGCGAAGTCTTCGCCTGAGCCCGTTCACCAGCCACGCCGTCTCTTTCCCGGTCATCGTGCGTCGTCACTTCTCCAATCGCCCCTGTTTCCCATCGCGTCAGGCTAAGTATTAACACCAGCACACCAAATACCACAAACGGCGCCATCGGAAAGCCCGTCCACCCTCCCGTCACGCCAATCAGTAAAAGGAACCCACCCACGTAGATCAACGAACGCGGCTGTCCCAAAAACTGGTCGAAGATATCGCGTGCCACGCCGCGTTCCCTACCTGCTTTTTCAGCCGATCCCACACGCGTCACCACGAATCCCGCAGCGACGCTGACCAACAACGCCGGGATCTGCGTGACCAGCCCATCGCCGATCGTCAGCAATCCATAGGTCTGTGCCGCTTCAACCGCAGTCAAATCCCTGTCAACAATACCAATGATCAATCCCGCCGCGATATTGATGACGGAGATAATAATCCCCGCAATCACATCCCCTTTCACAAACTTCATTGCCCCGTCCATCGCTCCATAAAGCTTGCTTTCCCGCTCAAGCTCCGCCCTTTGTTCCCGTGCCTCCTCATGCCCGATCAATCCGTTACGCATATCCGCATCAATCGACATCTGTTTGCCCGGCATCGCGTCCAGCGTAAACCGCGCACTCACCTCCGCCACGCGCTCCGACCCCTTGGCAATCACAATGAACTGAATCAGAACCAGAATCAGAAAGATCACACCACCCACAATGTAATTGCCGCCCACAACAAAATTGCCGAAGGTCGAGATAATCTCCCCGCCGTCCGCCTCCAACAGAATCGATCGCGTCGTCCCGACGTTGATTGCCAGCCTAAACAGTGTCGTCAATAACAGAATCGTCGGAAAAGAAGGCAATCGTTTCGCATCCGACACAAACATCGCCACGAACAGGATGATCGCGGAGATCATGATGTTTGTCGCAATCAGCCAGTCCAACGTCATCGGTGGTATGCGAATCACCAGCACCAGCAGAATCACCACCACGCCTATCGCCATCACCACATCACTGAAGCGATTCAAAAAATCCGATACGCGGTGTCCCAAAGATCGATTCACTGCTGATACTCACGTCCACTAACTTCATGGCAACCCCCGTTTCGTCAAACGACAATGCGGGGTAGTGTACTCAAATTCCTCCCGCCTCGCACCTTGCCTCGACGCGCCGCGCTTTCAGGCGTACCCGGATCGAAGTGTTGTCTATATGCCTATCCCCGCGCGCAAAAAAAATGAACGGGCCAACTTCGACCGTCGAGGTCGGCCCGTTCCGCGTCACTTGCATACTCAATCACACACCTTCCGTGCGGCGCCATTAATACGACCTGTGACGATCTTGTGTTCATCTCTCTGCCTCTAAGGAAGCCTCTCAAACTCCCTCCGTTTTCGGTCGCATCCTTGGCACATTCAGTTATCGCATGTACCACCACGTCGTTGCATGGGCAAAAAAAAAATTGGAAAAAAGGGCGCACAAAAAAAGCCCGACCATATGGCGGTCGGGCTTCTTTATTTGGCGATTCAGATCAGAAGCTTACGATGCTTTCTTCGCAGATTTCGCTTCTTTTGCACGCTCAGCGACAACGGCCTTCACCGCTGCCGCATACTTCGCACGGGCGAGATTCAGACGAGCCGATGTCGAGCACGCGGTCTCTTTACCGGAAACGACATAGAACTGCTTCACGCCAAGCTTCTTGGCGAGCGATGCAGCCGTCTTCGGGCAGTGTGTACCCTTCTTGCCAACCTTGTAGGTCATCTTCACTTTGGACATCGCCTTCTTGGCGACCTTCGCGTAACCGGCTGCGGCACTGGGGCAGTCGCACTTGGCGCCGGCAATCGTCAGAATACCGGTCTTCTTGCATTCGCTTGGTGTCGTGAACGCCTTCACGAATTTCTCCGTTTCAGTGACCAATGCCTTCTTGGCGGCGCCTTCAGTCTTGAAGGACTTGCCGGACACGACGTACTGAACACTCTTGCTGGACTTCTTGGCGAACGCCGCTGCCGAAACCGGACAGTGCATGGACTTGTCGCCGACCTTAAAGGTCATTTTCGGCAAATTGCCCATCGCCTTCGAAACCGGACATGCCTTTTTGCCTGCCGACTTCTTGGATACCTTCTTTTCGGCGGCCAATGCGGGCGAAACCATTAAACCAACCAACGCTAGCGTACACAGAAACCTGGACATTTGTTGTCACTCCATTTGTTAGGGGGATACCTGTACTTTTCTACCACAACAACCAATCACTCAGGGAAGTATACCACTTTTTCTGAGCCTGATACTTCTGTTGTGTCAGGGATCGATGTTTTTATTCCCATCGAACCATCTGTCGTTACAAGATTTTCAATTCGAACAAATTTTCATAAGGACATCTACGAACTATCCACAAAGCCTGCCAATTTTTGCCATCGTGGCCCTATTCTCTACTCCATTCGGAGCGAAAAATAACTTCAAATCGCCCAAATAATCCTTGCAAACGGCGATTCGATGCCGATAATAACATGTGAGGCAGCAAAATAACGCTGGTTTTCGGAGATGGTATGATCCACGGGGCGGAGATGATCGCCGGGAAAGATGACCGGGCGAGAGGATGATCGAACCCAGGAGATGGATGATCAAGCTAGCTCCTGGGGCGGAGATCAGAATCGGAAGAAAAAAATGGCAGCGAAAGCTGCGTGAGGTTGCAGGGATAAAGTGATCAAATTAAGCCGCGGCTGCAGGGCCGCGGCTTTCCCTCATTGATGGTTGGCTTCGTTAAGCTTAGTTCGCCTAATCGGCTCCTCACCCACATCAAAAGCCGCCCCGCCGCAGCAAGGATCGATATTCACTCCGCATCGCCCGCACTGCCCATGCCCATGAACCCATACCGTCGCCGCCTGATACCCACAAGCCGGGCATCGACTCATCCTTTCGCATCCTTGGTCGTCCGTCTGATTCATCATTGACACATCCTGGCAACACGTCGGGCAAATTTCCGGGGAACTTCCGTGGGAACTTCCGTGGGAACTTCCCGTGGGAACTTCCCGGGGGCGCACTTGTTCCTTTGAGTTATAGTATCGACCATGAAAACGACCAAGATCAAATGTTCGCCCCGAGTGTTCGTCCTGGGTCTTCTCACGTTCGTTTTATTCAGTAGTCTTGATTGCCTGTCCACCGCCCGCGCCGCTCCCGCAACCAAGCCAAACATCATCTTCATCATGGTCGATGACCTCGGCAAGGAATGGATCAGTGCGTATGGCGCCGAAGGAATCAAGACCCCCGCCGTCGACAAACTCGCCTCCGCCGGCCTCACCTGCCACAACGTCTACTCCATGCCCCAATGCACACCCACGCGCGTCACGCTCCTCACCGGTCGCTATCCCTTCAACCACGGCTGGGTCAACCACTGGGACGTTCCGCGCTGGGGAGCCGGGTGCCATTTCGATCCCAAACACAACCTTGCCTTTCCCCGGCTCCTCAAGAAGGCCGGCTACGCCACTGCCGCCGCGGGCAAATGGCAAATCAACGACTTTCGCGTCCAACCCAATTTCATGAAACAGCACGGCTTCGACGAATGGTGTATGTGGACCGGATACGAAACAGGCGTCCCCGCCAGCGCAAAGCGCTACTGGGATCCATACATCAACACCAACGGCAAATCCAGAACCCATCCCGGTGTGTTCGGTCCCGATGTCTACACCAGCTTCCTCATCAACTTCATGAAGCGCAATAAGAAAAAACCCTTTTTCCTCTACTTCCCCATGGTCCTCACCCACGGTCCCCTTGTCCACACACCCGCTAAACCTAAAGCAGCCGGCAAATACCCACGCCAGATCGCCATGGTCGAATACACCGATATTCTTGTCGGTCGCCTCCTCAAGGCCGTTGACGACCTCGGCCTCGCCGAAAACACCATCACCATCTTCACCACCGACAACGGGTCCTCCAAAGGCGTCAACGGCAAACTCAACGGCCGCATCGTCCGCGGCGGCAAAGCCTCCATCGGTGAAAACGGCACATGCATGCCCTTCATTATCCACGCCCCCGGTCGTATCAAACCCAAATCCCATACCAATACCCTCATCGATTTCACAGACCTCTTCCCCACCTTCCTCGAAATCGCCGGCACAAGAATACCTGCCAATCACCAGATCGACGGCCGATCCTTCGCCAGCCTTATCCATAACAAACCGCCCAAAAACCCTCGCCAATTCATCCTCAGCATGGGCCACGGCCCCGCAGTACTCGATGCCAAAGGTGTTCGTCCCGTCAAACCCTACGCCCGTCGCGCCATCCGCGATAAACGCTACAAGGCCATCGTTGATGACCGCAGGATTACCCACCTCTTCGATCTGAAAAACGACCCCGCCGAGAAAACCAACCTTGTTGATTCCGACCAACCCAACCTCACCGCCGCCCTCAAGAAATTCAACCGCATCATCGCCCGCTTCCCCAAAGTCGATGCCCGTCCAAAATATAACCCCACACCGCCCCAGCCCTGGGACCGCAAACCCTCAGATGGCAGGAAGAAAAAGAAAAGGTCACGATCCAAAAAAAGATCGTGACCTTCATCAAGTCGATTCAAAGTCCGCCCCGAATGCAATTCGTGTCTCACTCCGATGCGATATTCCGCAACACCGTATGCAATATCCCGCCGTTCCGGTAGTAATCCACCTCCACCGGTGTATCAATGCGGCAAGTGGTCTCAAATTCCTTCGTCTCACCCGTCTTCTCATTCACCGCACTCACGTTCACCGTCTGGCGCGGCTCAACCGAATCATCAATCGCAATATCAAATTTCTCCGTCCCATCCAGCCCCAGCGATTCCGCCGACGCCCCATCCTTAAACTCCAGCGGCAACACGCCCATCCCCACGAGGTTCGACCGGTGTATCCGCTCATACGATGTCGCAATCACCGCCTTCACTCCCAGCAGATAAGTTCCCTTCGCCGCCCAGTCGCGTGACGATCCCATACCATAATCCTTACCCGCCAGCACCACCAGTGGCGTCCTCGCAGCCTGGTATTTCTCACTCGCATCCCACACGTACATCACCTCACCACTCGCCTCGCCTTCACCGAGGTAAGTCGTAAACCCGCCCTCGGTCCCCGGCGCCATCTGATTCCGCACACGAATATTCGCAAACGTCCCGCGCATCATCACCTCATGATTCCCACGACGCGAACCAAAACTGTTAAACGCCCTCCGCTCAACACCACACCCCTTCAAATACTCCGCTGCCGGCCCTTCCGGTATCGCTCCCGCCGGCGAGATGTGATCCGTCGTCACCGAATCACCCAGCAACATTAACACACGCGCCCCGCTAATTCCTTCAATGGCGCCAATCTCCTGCGACATCCCCCTGAAAAACGGCGGATGCTGGATATACGTACTCGTCTCCGGCCAGCTGTACATGTCCCCACCCTCCGCATCAATCGCCTGCCACTGCTCAGGCCCTTCCGCAACATTGTCATAACGAGCCTTAAACTGCTCCGGCTTAACACATCCCGCCACCGTCGTTCGCACCTCCTCCGTCGTCGGCCAGATATCCTTCAGATAAACCGCATTCCCATCGCCATCCTCACCAATCGGATCCGTCGTCAAGTTAACATCCGTCGTCCCCGCCAACGCATACGCCACCACCAGGGGCGGACTCGCCAGATAATTCGCCTTAACGTGCGGATTCACGCGACCTTCAAAGTTCCGATTCCCCGACAACACCGAGCACGCCACCAAATCACCCTCCGTAATACCCGCCGCAATCTCCTCAGGCAATGGCCCTGAGTTCCCGATACACGTCGTACACCCATACCCCACCGTGCTAAACCCAATCTGCGATAACGATTCATCCAGCCCCGCTTCCGCAAGGTAATCCGACACCACACGCGAACCCGGCGCCAGCGAAGTTTTCACCCATGGCTTCGTCGTCAACCCCTTCTGCACCGCCTTCTTCGCCACCAGCCCCGCAGCCACCAGCACATCCGGGTTCGAAGTATTCGTGCACGATGTAATCGCCGCAATCACCACCGACCCGTGCTCCAGCATGAACGTCTCATCCTTATAAGTTACCTTCACACCTTCCGCGCCCGGCTCCGCCACCGCCACGTTCCCCTCCGCCTCCATCTGTGCCGGTCCTGAATCCGGCACCGACTTCCCAAACGTATCCGCCAAATCACGATTCCACTGCGACTTCATCGAAGACAATGCAATCCGATCCTGCGGCCGCTTCGGCCCCGCCAAGGACGGAACCACATCTCCCAAATCCAATTCAAAATCACGCGTAAACTGAATCTGCCCGCTGTCATCCCGCCACAACCCCTGCGCCTTGCAATACTTCTCTGTCAGGTCAATCAACGCCTCATCCCGCCCCGTCATACGCATGTATTCCAACGCCACTTCATCCACAGGGAAGAAACCCATCGTCGCCCCATATTCCGGAGCCATATTCGCAATCGTCGCACGATCCGGCAAGCTCAGGCTCACCGCCCCCTCACCATAAAACTCAACAAACTGCCCCACCACACCCTTCTCACGCAATGTCTCCGTCACCATCAACACCAGGTCCGTCGCCGTCGCCCCCTCAGGCAACTTGCCTGTCAACTTAAATCCGACCACCGCCGGCGCCAGCATATAAATAGGCTGGCCCAGCATCACCGCCTCCGCCTCAATCCCCCCAACACCCCATCCTACCACGCCCAACCCGTTGATCATCGTCGTATGACTATCCGTCCCCACCAGCGAATCCGGATACGCCACACCATCCTTCACCTGCACACACTTGGCCAGATACTCAAGATTCACCTGGTGCACAATCCCCACACCCGGAGGAACCACCGAGAAATTATCGAATGCCTGTTGCCCCCACTTCAAAAACTCATACCGCTCACGATTCCGCTCAAACTCGATCCGCAAATTCAAATCCAGCGCATCACTCTCCCCGAAATGATCCACCTGAACGCTATGGTCAATCACCAGATCACACGGAACCAGCGGATTAATCCTTGACACATCACCACCCAGCGACTTACACCCATCCCGCAATGCCGCCAGATCCACCACCGCCGGCACGCCCGTAAAATCCTGCAACACCACACGCGCCGGCTTAAACGGAATCTCATCCTCCGCCGGAGCCGCCGCCCGCCAGCTCGCCAGCTTCTTCACATCCTCCTCCCGCACAATGTAATGGTCCACATTGCGCAGCACCGCCTCCAGCAACACCTTGATCGAAATCGGCAACACATCCACATGCCCAACGCCGCTCGCCGCCAGCTTCTTCAGGGAGTAAAACTTCACTTCCCCAGCCGCGCTCTCCAGAGAATCCAAAACGCCAAACGGGTCATTCATCGCCATAGCCACTTCGCCTTCCCAAATAGATGTTTATCAACCACCAACCCCCTCCGCCCGTTTCCCTCTTCCTCTCCTCCAATTCCAAGGCAGCTTAACACTGGAATGCAGCGTTCCCCTTCCTGTTCCCCCTCATAAACCACGTTTTTCTCCCTCCTGTCTTAGCATATCCCACCCCCCCCACAAGTCCATCCCGACACGCCCACAACACCCGCCTTTCATCACCACCATGCCAAAAAACACCCGATCCAACGGATTTTCTCCGATTCCGCCTGCCATCTTGACATCCCCCGCACACCCCCAAACCACGTTGGCAGACACCACCCCCACCCTCTGTCCTGACGAAGGAGGCATGGCTATGTCTAAGTCTTTTGTTTTCAATGCCTTATGTTCGCCTGTCCTTTTGGCCGGCCCCCACTCCTCTCGCACCGGTTTTGCATCACGCACGCCTGGAAGACCGGAAAACCAACCTGGAGCTTATCGTGCAGGCACTCCCGGACTCAGAATTTCGACTCAACATGCTGCTCACCGATGCGCAGCAGCCCTGGGCCGAAAATCTACCCCGACTCCTGCAACCCCAGGGCGTGCGGGCCATCGGCGTCACCAACGTCGACCAGGCCCTCAACATCATCGATTCCGAGCCGATACACGCGGCCGTCATCGACCTGTCCATGCCCATGGCCGAAGCCAAACCCGCAAGGGCCTCACGCGATGCCTTCATCGCGGACGGCCTCAAACTCCTGCGGGTCATCCACCGCCTCGACCCCGCTCCACCCGCCGTCGTCGTCAGAGGCAGACGATTCGATGGCCGAGTCGACGATCGACTCCTCGCCCAGGCGCTCAAGCTCGACGCCTTCAGCGTGCTCGATCAACCCGTCGACCTCGAGCAACTCCTTCAGGTCCTCCGCCGCCTCATCGAACGCTACTACGGCGGCTCGTGGCCCCGTGCCGGATTCGACGGTTAACCCCCGAATCCCAAAAACAGAAATCAATCAGGCAAGGGCCTGATCAAAAGAGATACAGGAAACCATCCAAACTTCAGTAAACAAAGCGTCAAAACCTCGACGCTCAAGGAGACACGCACATGGCCAACGTCACACCCCTAGGCGACAAGATCATCATCAAACGCGATGAAGCCGAAACCAAAACCGCCAGCGGCATCTACCTCCCCGATTCCGCCGCCGATAAACCCCAGCAAGCCACCGTCATCGCCGTCGGCGAAGGCAGCGTCAACGAAAAAACCGGCAAACGCGTCGCCCCCCAGGTCAAGAAAGGCGACAAGATCATCATCTCCAAATGGGGCGGCACCGAAGTCAAGATCGATGCCGATGAACTCCTCATCGTCTCCGAAGATGACATCCTCGCCGTCGTCGGCTAATACGCCGCGCCGTCATCCTTAACCTACACACAAACTTTACAAGAAAAGGTATACAGCTATGTCCGCAAAAAAAATCGTCTTTGATACCGATGCCCGCGATGCCATTCGTCGCGGTGTCCGCAAGCTCGCCCGTGCCGTCAAGGTCACCCTCGGCCCCTCCGGTCGCGTCGTCGTCCTCGAAAAATCATTCGGCTCACCCACCGTCACCAAGGACGGCGTCACCGTAGCCAACGAAATCGAACTCGAAGATGCCTACGAGAACATGGGCGCCCAGATGGTCAAGGAAGTCGCTTCCAAGACCTCCAACGTCGCCGGCGACGGAACCACCACCGCCACCATCTACGCCGAAGCCATCTACGATGAAGGCCTCAAGAACGTCACCGCCGGAGCCAACGCCAACCAGATCAAACGCGGCATCGAAATCGCCGTCGAAGCCCTCTGCGACAAGCTCGGCAAACTTTCCAAGAAAGTCGAAACCTCCACCGAAATCGGTCAGGTCGGAACCTGCTCCGCCAACCAGGACCAGACCATCGGCAAGATCATCGCCGAGGCCATGGAAAAGGTCGGCAACGATGGCGTCATCACCGTCGAGGAAGGCTCCACCCTCGATACCCACGTCGAACTCGTCGAAGGTATGCAGTTTGACAAAGGCTACCTCTCCCCCCACTTCGTCACCGATGTCGCCTCCATGGAAGCCGACCTCTCCGACGCCTACGTCCTCATCAACGAAAAGAAAATCACCAACGCCAAGGAAATTCTCCCCATCCTCGGCAAAGCTGCAGAGGCCGGCAAGTCACTCCTCATCATCGCTGAAGATGTCGAAGGCGAAGCTCTCGCCACCCTCGTCATCAACAAGCTCCGAGGAACCCTCAAGGTCGTCGCCGTCAAGGCCCCCGGCTTCGGCGATCGCCGCAAAGCCATGCTCCATGACATCGCCACCCTCACCGGCGGCACAGCCATCATGGAAGAACTCGGCATCGACATCGAAAAACTCGAACTCACCGACCTCGGCCGAGCCAAGAAAGTCACCATCGATAAGGAAAACACCACCATCATCGAAGGTGGCGGCAAGTCCTCCGAAATCAAGGGTCGCATCGAATCCATCAAGCAGGAACTCGAGTCCACCGATTCGGATTACGATCGCGAAAAACTTCAGGAACGACTCGCCAAGCTCTCAGGCGGCGTAGCCCAGATCCACGTCGGCGCTGCCACCGAAGCTGAAATGAAGGAAAAGAAAGGCCGCGTCGAAGACGCCGTCCACGCCTGCCGTGCAGCCGTCGAGGAAGGCATCCTCCCCGGTGGCGGCGTCGCCATCCTTCGCGCCCGACAGGCCCTCAAGGCCGCCAAGAAAAGCTTGACGCATGATGAAGCCCTCGGCGTCGACATCGTCCATCGCGCCGTCGCCGCCCCCATCAAGCAGATCGCCGAGAACGCGGGCCTCGATGGCTCCATCGTCGCCCAGAAGGTCGAGGAAGCCGATGACACCAACTTCGGCTACAACGCCCTCACCGAAAAATACGGCGACATGCTCAAAATGGGCGTCATCGTCCCCACCAAGGTCGAACGCACCGCCCTCCAGAACGCCGCTTCCATCTCCGGCTTGCTGCTCACCACAGACGCCATGATCAGCGAAATCAAGGACGACAAAAAGTCCGGCGACCCCGGCATGGAAGACATGGGTTACTAAATGAAATGAAACCCACCGGACCAAACAAATAGCAACACCCAAGCGGGACGACACCTTGTCGTCCCGCTTTATTTTTTGGAGTAAGTCGCATGGCGAAGAAAGCAATCACTTCCAGCATCACCCATGAGCTTGAAATAAGCGAGTCAGAACCGTTCAACGACGACGTTTTGGGTAGTAACGAATATGCTACGATATTAACCCAAATCATAGAGAACATTGATACGCCGGTGACTCTAGGGGTAATGAGCGCTTGGGGAACTGGGAAAACATTTTTTGTAAGGCGATGGGCCCAGAATCTGAAAAACCAAGGGTTTAATGCAATATATTACAATGCGTGGGAGCATGACTTTGCTCCCGATCCGCTCATCGCTTTCATCAGTACTGTCCAAGCATACATTCTCGACGCAGAGGATGAGTCGTTAAAAAAATACGCGACAAAGTTGAAAAAAGCATACGAAAAAGATTTTCAAGCTGATCGCAAAATCCGCTTTTGCACATGTTGCACGTGAATCTCTTGATAACGTAATTGATAATGATTCCGCTGATCTTGGGGGAGAGATCGCCGGTGTAATCGTAAATGACTGGCTCAACGAACAAGAAAACGTGCGCGCAATAATAAAGGGTTTTCGTAAAGCCCTCGCCCAATTTGCTAAATCGCAGAGTGACCCTTCGAAGCCATTAGTCGTATTTATCGATGAATTGGATAGGTGCAAACCGGATTACGCCATTGCCTTTCTGGATCGGATTAAGCACCTTCTGTTTGTTCCAAATATCGTGTTCGTTGTTTCGATCGACCATCAACAGATGTGCGAGGTGACCAAATGTAAATTTGGTAATGCGTTCGATGCTGATGGTTATTTACGGCGATTTATTGACTTTTCATTCTTTCTGCCCCAGCCAAACACACAAGTGTTTTGCCAGCATCTCTACCGTAGGATGCGGTTTCCTGCCCAGCGTGGTCTGTTTGGTCAACACGCAGAGTATTTGGTTTGCGAGGTGTGCAGCGAGATGTTTCAAGCGTTTGGGTTTAGTCTGCGAAAGATGGAGCAAACGCTACGGCGCATTCATCTCATTTCTCACATGGATGTGACGTCGAAAAAGCATTACATAGGCCATGCCATTGCCGTCATAGTTGTTTTGATGGAAATTGATCCCAAGACTTGGCCGGTCTTGCGTAAGGGGTTTGACGATCCCGGTGATGCATTTGCTTACGTAAATGGGGTAGTGAAGGAGACCGAATTCCTGCGCAGGGAAGTTGTAGGACGTGCGGTAGGCTATTTGATTGCGCTATCGACGCAGAGACTAGACCCAGACCATACTAGACCCGGAATGATTGCTAGCGTAAGACGCGGGTTTGACGAGGTTTATGAGGACAGGGATTTTCATCTTAGTAACTATCTTACCGGATTCCGAGATGCAGTTGAGTTGATAGGCAACTTGCACCCAAAGGTTTCTAGTGACGTTGATGTAGAGTAAGCGTGTAGATGACTCTAAAGAAAAAAAAATGCCAAACCTGCTATCATACCCTCAACCCCCAATTCTCCGATAATCCCCTCCGCACACCCCGGAGCTTTTCCTCATGCAAACCCTCGCCATCGCCCTCGGCGCCCTAATCCTCTACCTCATCGCCTACCACACCTACGGCAAATGGCTCGCCGCTAAAATCTTTCGACTCAACAAAGACGCCCACGTCCCCTCCGTCCAGCTCAACGATGACCGCGACTACGTCCCCACCAAAAAAGGCATCGTCTTCGGCCACCACTTCACCTCCATCGCCGGCACCGGTCCCATCGTCGGCCCCGCCATCGCTGTCATGTGGGGCTGGCTACCCGCTCTCCTCTGGGTCCTCTTCGGCTCCATCCTCATCGGCGCCGTCCACGACTTCGGCTCACTCGTCGTCTCCATGAGAAACCGCGGCCAGACCGTCGGCGACATCGCCGGCCGCGTCATCAACAAACGCGTCCGCATCCTCTTCCTCGCCGTCCTCTTCATGGCCCTCACCATCGTCCTCGCCATCTTCGGCCTCGTCATCGCCGTCGTCTTCAAACAATACCCCGCCGCCATCTTCCCCTGTCTCATCCAGATCCCCATCGCCATCGCCATCGGCCTCTACCTCCACCGCAAAGGCGTCAACCTCCTCATCCCCTCACTTATCGCCCTCGCCATCATGTACGTTACCGTCATCTACGGCAACGTCGGCGCTCTCGGCCAAATCAACCAATACCTCGCCTCCCTCCCCGTCATCACCTGGGTCGTCATCCTCCTTCTCTACTCCTACATCGCCTCCGTCCTCCCCGTCTGGACACTCCTCCAACCCCGCGATTACATCAACTCCCTCCAACTCCTCACCGCCCTCGCCCTCGTCGTCATCGGCCTCCTCATCGCTGCATCTCTCGGCGGCGCGCCCGTCACCCCCGGCCCCGATGCAACACGCCCCGCCCTCGAAGTCGTCGCCCCCATGGTCCGCGCCGACCCACCAGGCGCCCCCGCCATCCTCCCCTTCCTCTTCATCACCATCGCATGCGGCGCCTGCTCCGGCTTCCACTGCCTCGTCTCCTCCGGAACTTCCTCCAAACAAATCGCCTGCGAAACCGACGCCCAGTTCGTCGGCTATGGCTCCATGCTCATCGAAGGCTTCCTCGCCACACTCGTCATCCTCGCCTGCGTCGCCGGAATAGGCCTCGGCATCTCCAAAGGCCTCGGCACAGGCCCCATCGTCACAGGTGAATCCGCCTACATGGCGCGCTACGCATCATGGGGAGCCGCCCAGGGACTCCCCGCCAAGGTCGGAGCCTTCGTCGACGGCTCCGCCAACTTCCTCAAGGCCATGGGTATCCCCGCCGCCGCCGCCGTCGCGCTCATGGGCGTCCTCGTCGCCTCCTTCGCCGGCACAACCCTCGACACCGCCTGCCGACTCCAGCGCTACGTCGTCCAGGAACTCGCCGGCACATTCGTCCGCGAAAGAAAAAATCCGATCCCCGTCTTCAAACTCCTCACCAACAAACACGGCGCCACCATCTTCGCCATTGCCCTCGCCGCCGTCATCGCCGCGCTACCCAAACCCGGCGCGCCCTGGAACATGGCCACCGCCGGCACAGGCGGCCTCATTCTCTGGCCACTCTTCGGCGCCACCAACCAGCTCCTCGCAGGCCTCGCCTTCCTCGTCATCACCTTCTACCTCTGGCGACGCAAAGCCCCCGTCTACTTCGTAGCCATCCCCATGATCTTCATGCTCATCATGCCCGCCTGGGCCATGTTCTCCCAGCTCCCCGCCTGGCTTAACCCCACCGCTGCAGCCGGCAACCCCGCAGCCCGTAACTTCACCGTCATCATCATCGGCATCGCCACACTCGCCCTCGAAATCTGGATGATCATCGAAGCCCTCCGACTCTGGCCCCGCGTCAAAGGCGTCCTCGAAGACAAACTCCCACCACTCCCCGCCACCGTCGGCGCGGGCGCATCCACGGAACCCACCTCTGAAGGCGGCCGAAGCTGCTGACACAACGCCATCAAAACCAAATAAACAATCCCGCCCACCTTCTAAGATCAAACAAATCGCAACACCACACCATCGCCCCGCCCCGCCCCGCCCCGCTCCTCTCCCCTCACCCCGTAATCGCCGCCGCCGCCTGCCAACCCAATATCAATCCCACCATCCCTCCAATCAACCGATACAACCACACCCTCCCGCGCCGCCTCGGTCTCTCCGCGGATACCTCACCCCGCCCACCTTTCTTTCCACGCCGCTTCCCAAACACCATCAATCACCCTCCTCCACCTGCAAACTCGCCAGCGCCATCATCGGGTCCGGCTGAAAACTGAAAATCTTATCCAGCCCCGTCACCATCATCACACCCCACACATTATCACTCACCGAACACAACCGCAGCCGCCGATTATCATTAAGCTGCTTCTGCCGAATCTTCAGCAACTGCGAAATATTCGACGAGTTCACATTCGATACCTCATTCAGGTTCAACACCACATCCGCCGCAGGCCCGGCCTCCAGACGCTCCAACAACGCCCCAACCTCCTCCGAAAAGCCCGGCTCCGCCGGCAACTCCGCCATAATTATCTCATCTGACCACTGCTGTATCGCCATACCAATCCTCGTCCTTCCTTCTAAACAAGCCTCCAACTTACCCCTCACAATCCCCCTCTGCTTCATCCTCTTCAATACGCGCCACCGAAATCAACTTATCACCCGCCTTCAGGTTAATCACCCTCACACCCTGTGTCCCACGCCCCGTCTCACGCACACCCTCCACCTTCGACCGCACAATCATCCCGCTCTCCGAAATCAGCATCATCTCATCGCCCTCCGTCACCGAGATCGCCGACACCACCTCCCCGTTCCGCGCCGTCGTCTTGATATCCACCCGTCCCTTACCCCCACGATTCTGCGTCCGCGTACTCCCATCCTCCATCTGCACCAGATACTCTCGCATTGCCGTCCGCTTCCCATACCCATTCTCGCAGACCGTCAGCAATTCCCTCTCATCATCCGCCACCACCATCGCCACAACACCATCCTTGTCCCGCAGGTTAATCCCCTTCACCCCCGCCGCCGTACGACCCATCGCCCGCGCATCATTCTCATCAAAACGAATCGCCTGACCCGTCTTCGTACACAGCATCACATCGTCATTCCCACGCGTCAGCCGCACATCCACCAACCGATCCCCGTCCTTCAGCGTAATCGCAATCAGCCCCGACTTGTTCACATTCTGATAAAGCTTCAAACTCGTCCGCTTCACCAGCCCCCGCGCCGTCGCAAACACCAGATAATCCTCATGCTTCTCAAAATCCTTCACCGGCAAAAACGCACACACCCGCTCCCCTTCCTTCAGCTCCAGAATATTGATAATCGCCCGCCCCCGCGATGTCCGCGAAGCCTGCGGAATCGCAAACACATTTACCTTAAACACACGCCCCGTATTCGTAAAGCATAACAGATTGTCATGCGTCGAACTCACAAACAGATGTTCCGTAAAGTCCTCATCCTTCGTATCCGCACCGATCACACCCCGACCACCCCGACCCTGCGTCCGGTACGCATCCACTGGCAACCGTTTGCAGTACCCCTGATGCGAAATCGTCACCACCACATCCTCCACCGGAATCAGATCCGCATCCGCCAGCTCCTCCGCCTCACCATCTTCAATCACCGTCCGCCGCGCATCCGCATACTTCTCACGAATCTCAATCGTATCTTCCCGCACAATATCCAGCACCCGCTGCTCATCACTCAAAATCAGCTCATACCCCTCAATCTCCTCAATCAACGTCGCATAATCCGCCACCAGCTTCTCAATCTCCAGCGCCACAAGCGAAATCAACTGCATACGACCAATCGCCTCAGCCTGCGCCCGCGACAATTTCACCATCCCGTCCGCCGATTCATTCGCCTGCTCCAGCATCCTCTGCGGGATCTTCGGCGCCGCCGGATGATCCGCCGGAATCTGGAACCCGCGCTCCATCAACTTCTCAATCGCCTCATCACGCGTCGCACTCCCCCGAATCAGCTTAATCACTTCATCAATATCACACGATGCGTAAATCAACCCCTCCTTCAGATGCGCCTCCTGCTGCGCCTTATGCAGCAAATAACGCGTCCGACGAACAATCACTTCCTTGCGATGGTCAATATAAAGACCAATCAACTCCTTCAATCCCAACGTGCGCGGCTGACCCCGCACCAACGCAATATTCATAATGCTGAACGTCGTCTGCAAACTCGTAAAACGCCACAACTGATTCAACACCACATTCGGGTCCGCCCCCTTCTTGCACGTCACCACCAGCCGCATCCCATCCCGACCCGAATAATCATTCACATCCGCAATCTCGGTAATCCGCTCCGCCTTCACCGCCTCCACCACCTGATCAATAATCGTCGTCTTCAGGATCTGGTACGGAATCTCCGTCACCACAATCAGGTCCTTACCGTTCTTCTGCTCCTCAATATGCACCTTCCCGCGCACCTGCACCTTCCCGCGACCCGTCGCATACCCGCGCAAGATCCCACTCCGACCCACAATCGAACCGCCCGTCGGAAAATCAGGCCCAGGCACAATCTGCATCAACTCATCCAGCCCCACCTCAGGCTCATCCACCACCTTCACAATCGCATCACAAATCTCACCCACATTATGCGGTGGCAAACTCGTCGCCATGCCCACCGCAATTCCCACACCGCCATTCACCAGCAGGTTCGGAAACTTGCCCGGTAACACCATAGGCTCACGACGCGTGTCATCGTAGTTCGCCTGAAAATCCACCGTGTCGAGCTTCAAATCCTCCAGCAAATCCATCGCCGGAGCCGCCAGCCGCGCCTCCGTATAACGCATCGCCGCCGGAGGATCACCATCAATCGATCCAAAATTACCCTGCGGATCAACCAGCGGACAACGCATACGCCACGGCTGACCCATCCCCACCAATGTCGGATACACCACCGATTCACCATGCGGGTGATAGTTACCCGAGGTATCCCCCGCAATCTTCGCGCACTTCCTGTGTTTCGATCGAGGCCCCAGATTCAAATCGTTCATCGCCACCAGAATTCGCCTCTGAGAAGGCTTCAAACCATCACGAACATCAGGCAACGCCCGATCCATGATCGTCGACATCGCATACGTCAGATAAGAATCCTGAAGCTCCCGGACGATCGCAAGGTCCACAATATTACCCTGCGGAACCGTCATTCCCCCGACTTCACCATCCCCGTCCGCACCTTCCCCCTCATCAAAAACCTCTTCAGAACCCCCGTCTCCAGACATATTCATATCGTCACTCATTTAGCTGATTTCTCGTACAGTTTTAACCCCCAAATCCAAGGCCGTAATTCTATCGAAAACCTCACTCCATAGCGACCCCCGCACACCGAAAAACACGCACAAATTCCCTAAATTTCACCCCAAAAACGCCCATTTCACGACAAATCTTCTCCCACCCATCCATCACCCCCAATTCCCCCCAGATAACCCCCGTTAACCTCCGGAAATTGGCCTACTTCCCATCGCCTGAACCACAAAAAAAAGCCCGACTCGTCCGCGAGCCGGGCCTGATTCTCCATCAAACGAACCCCCGCATCAACGTCACTTCTCCAAACTTGGATCCATCACTCGACCCATGAACAAAATCGACCCCGTCGACTTCTCGCGAATCATATAAACAAACGGTCGATCCGCCTTAAACTCAGGCGTAAAAGGCCTCGTGATCGGCACCGACTTAAGACCAATCACCACCGCCGTAGCCGCCGCAGCCTCCGTTCCCTTCTCATTCACTTCGATGAACGCCTTATGAAAAACCTGCGTCACATACAAATCAGGCCGACCCGATGCGCTCATCCCCGATAAATCCGCACGCGATGTAAACAACTCACGCATGCCCATATGCTGCAATGTCTTCGGACTCCCCGCTTCCCCCAACGTGTAACTTGAATCCAATTTGAACTTCGGCAGATGCAAATGCATCTCTCGCTTCTTCAAACCGCCAACCCATCGGCTTACATTTTCACTCGTCAACTTCTTCTCAAGGTCTGCCAATCCATCCGCCTCAACCGGCAACACAATCACCATCGACAGATCATCACCCTTGTAAGAAACCTCCGCCACCTCAAATCCGCCCGCCTTCGGATACAACGCAGGTCTCTCACCCCGACGTATCTTAACCGGCGTGGCAAAAAATGAACCATCCGCATTAAACGCCCCATATCGCTCACCCTTCAACCCACGCTTCAACATCATCGCCACATCTTTCTTCAACCCACTACCCAACGTAAACGCTCGATCCTTCGTATGCTTTGTGTCAAAAGGCGATGCCCACTCCCCTTTGAAATAAATCGCATTCGTCAAAACCATTCTGGTCTGACGGGTCACCGACCCCTTGGGAAGCAGATCCTTAATCCGATCCTTCGTCCGCTTCTCCACCCATCCATTAATCCGCTTACGGACGACCTCCGAGTTTCGGAGAAAATCGACCGGAAACACACCACCCGTTCCATAATGCTTGCTGATCGTATTGATGTACGACTTGCGGAACGGATATGTCTGCTCACCCCACAACGCATTGGCAACCGCCAACTCATACTGATCCAACTGGCTGTTCAATTCCGCGATTCGCCTGGTGATCGGAACTCCTTTGTCGCCCTCTCGATACATCTCCTTCCACTTGCCAGCCTTTCTCAGACGCAGCATCGTCGACTTAATCGTCTCCAGTTCATTCTTCAGCGACTTAATCTCCTTCCGGATCGCCGCCGCCTTCGCCGGATCCTTCTCACCACCCGTCAATTTCGCGTTCAGCTGCGCCAGCCCCGTATGCATCATCGACGTATGCCACGGAATCAACTGCGCATCTTTACCCACACGTCGCGCCACATCCGGAAAACGCAACACCGACCCCATCTCCGCCGCCGTCTTCCCCCGCGCCCCCTCCATCGTCATCGCTAACGCATTGCTTACGGAATAAGGCGAAAAGAACATATTCTTCCCGCCATTCTCCTTCGCCAACTGTCGATACAGATCAAACGCAAAATCACTGTTCGCCTTCAACGTAACCTTCACAGGCGATTTCGCATCCTCAGCGGCAAGCAACGCTCCCTCACCACCCGTCACATTCCCCAGAGAATTCGTCAACGTCACCACACCCGCCAAAACCAGTACCCTCGTCAGCTTCTTCATGTCAGTCCCTTTCAATGGATTCTCGTGTGTACCTATCAGCAACTCACCACCCTTCGCCCGCGCTTCACCCGCCCCCGTCTCAATCACAACTTCCTTGCCACTTCCGCCCGCTTCTCCCGAAAATCGCAAATGAACTTCACCCCGATCCAGACGAACCCGGTAAGGCCCAACGACTTCATACTTCGCCTCCCCATACCCCTCAATCTTCCAACCCGCCGCCAATACAACGGAACTGCCCCCCCCATCTCCCCC
>JANQQT010000157.1 GCA_028284925.1 Phycisphaeraceae bacterium
ATACTTTTGAAGCGGGCCGAGGCCTTAAAGACAAGGCTCAAGGTGGATCCAAAAAATAAATCCATTGTACTGGAGCTTATCAACCTGTATATGGCGGAACTTGACCAGATTGATAACGCACGCAAATACACCTTTCTGATCAAGGATGAAAGTTTAAAGACCAATATCCAGAATTCCGCCAAGCCTTTGGACCAACTCACAGCAGATGCGCTGATCAGCCAAGCGGATTTTCAAGCCGATTTGGCTCAAAAATCTACCAATGCCAAGCTCATCCTGTTCAAGCGTGCGGCGGCGGCATATGAGAATTTTTCCACACGGTTTCCGAATAACGGTCTTTCATCAACCAAGGCAAAGCTTGCCCTGGATCGCGTAAAAAAGATTATTGCGAAATTGGATAAGCCGGACGAAAGTCAGACGGATGAAGGCAATGGTCGAACGTTCACCTATTCGGGCCGCAATCTCATTATCGAAGCGGAAAAAGCATCGAAGATTGTCAAACCGATGAAGGTCATCAGCAATAGGGGCGCATCAGGTGGTAAGTTTGTGACCCGTCCGGTTGATTCTTCGGAAGGATCACCAACGGAGTCACGAGAGTCAGCAGATAAAGGGCGCCTTATCTTCTACATTCAGTCCAAGGTAAAAGTAAATGTAAATCTCTCGGCCCGAGCGGCCAGCCCATCGGGTTCCAACGAACACAATTCCTTTTTTGTCGGCGTTGCCAAAGGAAAAACGGAGGGCGTCTCATTCTCGCAATGGACGACGACGGAACGCAAGGAGTGGACCTGGTCGACGCTGATGGATCGCTATTATCGAACACGTGAAATCACGCTTGAAAAGGGACTGAATACGATCATCGTGGCGGCCCGTGAATTCGGCACGCCAATTGATTCCATTCGTATTTCGCCTCACAATCCCCGGGCGGGAGACAGTGAGCGGCGCAGGCGTATTGAAGAGTTTCGCCGGCGGTTCTCCGAAGGAGGAAGATCAGGGCGTGACAGAGGTGGCAGGAGAGATGGCGGCCGTAGCGGTCGAGGCGGGGGCCGAGGAAGGTGATGGGATCAACCAACAGGCAGGAAGAGAACTGATTTGCGCACAGAGCAGCAACCCGATCCAACATTAACATCGAATCGGTTCGGTATTCCCCTAACACCGAACATCATCACGGCGTCAATTCATCGACCGGATCGCGTACTCCGGGAACGATCGTAGTAGGATCTTCGTGATTCCATCCAACGTCGCCATGCATCAGCACGAGCCCTGGCAGCATCGGTGGCATTGCGTGAGGTGTTTGATCCCTCCGAGGACTTTCCATCGCTGTATTTGGAAATGGCATCCGCGGGAATATTGATAATGAAGCCCCGATGAATCAGGGGAACAGGCGTACCGTGCTCATCGTCCAGATACCCTGCGAGAATACCGCCGACGAACGCCACGCCTTCAATTCGTGTGTCGGCGACATCCGGTTCAGCGACGAGTATTGATTTGCCGGTGGCGCCGAGGCGCACGCGCGTCAATTCGCGAGTATTGCCGGGCAATCCGCTGTTCTTATCAGGCAATCCCACGAAAAGAACAGGTGTACCCACGACAAGAGACGCACGATGTAAATGCTTTCGTGCAGCGACATTCAACGCACGAACAAGTCGCTGCGGATTATGCTCGGTGATCTCAAATATCTTCTCATGCAGATGGACCAGAGCACTCTGTACTTTGGGGTCATCGTGGTCCAATCCTGCCAGCGCGCTGACAACATTCCCACCCATCCGAAAGACGGCATCGGGGAAATTGAACCCGTTGCCCTTACATCGAGGACAGGTCTTCATGATGGTTTCATCGTCCCGCTGGTCAGATTCACCACGACTGGATGCGGCACCTTCGTTTCGATTTCCATTACGGTTTGCACGTCCACCACGGTTACGCGGCTTCTTAATATCCGATTCCGCATTGCCTTCACGACGTTTCTTCTCTTTCTCCTTATTCATCGCGGCAACATCGACGATTTCACCTTCCCCCTTACAAAGCGGGCAGATCGCCTGCTTACGGAACGTGTTGGCCAAAAGTCGCAACTGAGTGGGAGTTTTGCGCTTTACCTGAACGCGTGGAAGGGATGTGTTGGAGACACGGGCTGTGCCGTAACGCGTTCGGGCACGGGCAAACGTCAGCGGTGAAGTGGGAGGTGGATTTATCAAACCTTCAAGATGCACTGCGTTCAGTCCGTAATACTTACCGGTACTCGACACGGAAGATCGACGTGACAATGAGCTACCCCGAATATAAATCGCAGACGGTCGACCGTAAGATGTCCGCGATGAGGAACTGGGCCAAACCCAGGTAGCCATCGCCACAATCTGCCCATCCGCATTGACGATAGGCCCACCGGAGTTATTAACATTGACTTCGCAAGTGACGTTCACCCAGTGCGAAAGGTTTGAATAGTTCAAGGCCTTCCTTACACCTTCATCCAGCTTCGTATAGGCGAGAAGTTTAGATACATTCCCCGCAGTTACCGTCGGTTCACCATACCGATTAAATCCCAGAGCCCATACCTCCGCCCCGCCGGAAGGATCATCCTCGACCAACTCGAACGGATGGACTTTCTCACCGACAGGTATCTTGCTCATATCCAGCTTGATCAACGCAAGATTAAGCGTCGGCTTGACCGCCCACAGCTCTACGGGAACGGCTTTCTTCTTAACACCGATCAGAGCTTCCGCCCCAACAGCGCCCTTCAGCACACCGAAGGATGAAATCGCAAACCCATCCTTCGAAATCAAAAAAGCCGTCCCGATGGTATAGATATCCTTACGGGGTGTCTTCACGCGAAGCTGGAATACGCCTCGCTGTGACTGAATCAACATGGCATCCGTTTCGGTCTTGGGCCTGACGCCGCGAGCACTGGTCTTGGGTAGCGGGTCTGATTTCAGGACTCTATCCGGAAGATCAACACCAGGCTTGCGCTTCGCAAGAACAATACCTACCCCCTTTTCATTCAACGCCTCCACCGTGACATTTTTGGCGGAATTGAATGAAAGGGATATCGTCTTGCTTTCTTTTTGCTTCAGAAGCCACCGCCACGCTTCGCCAAATTGCTTGAGTTCTGATCCATTCATCATCAACTTGGGCGACTTATTCAGCGCACTCAAGACGAGGCGATCACGACTGGTAGGCTTAACGCGTAAGTCAAGCCTGGCCTTGCCGGCGCCAAGGGTATATCCGGCGGCATCACCTCGAATTTCAAGTGTGATCGACCGGCCTTTGAGCGCAGCGCGATCAAATACCAACTCAGCCTTCCCTTTCGCCCCACCTTGATACATCGCCAGCTTTGTACCCTTCGGTGTCGTCCAGACGTCATTCGTCTTGACATCGGCTAGCAGCAGGTCGGCATGCGCATGCGTTGCCCAACCCGAACTGGTCAGCAGCCCCACAGTGAAAACACCGATCAGGATTCGATTCATCACAAAGTCGAGACGTCGTTGATTACAAATCATGACATGGTCCTGCCCTAGACAAGAAATGGGTCAACTTTAAAAAACTACTTTACCAGGATGTCCGGTCGACTGACAGATGTGTTGCGTCTTCTCCACTCCCTGCCGCACGACCCATGTACGAATAATATATCGAAAACATCTCCACCTGAATTGCGGAAGATTCGACATATGAACCTTTGTTACACCTGCGATACGTTATTGGACAACGGAATTCAGGTGAGGTATGCGCGAACAGAAGTTCACGCATACCTCACCATCTTTACACGATCACACGTTGAATGCCCCATAATAATCGCTTTTGTCATACAGCCGCAGTATCGGCACCCCGCATCGGGTGGCGATAAACAAACAATCACAAATCGCGAAAAAGAATCAGACACAAGCCTGAACTACAAAACTACAGTGGCCTGGAGACCAAACCGGCAATTCACTTATTCGCACGAATAACGATTAATTTCCGACGCCGAACCAACCCTGCGATATTGCCCACCAAATTCCCACACCCAATAAAAGAAAAATCACCAATACAATGACAATCTTTGCCCACCCGAAGCCACCTTGTCCCGCCGGCCGGCCAAGGCCAATCCTCACCGCATCGCCACGACGAATGGTGACATGGTCAACCCGCGCAGAAGCCTCGCCCGAGAATCCTCCGCTCGCAAAATAGGCCTCAACTGCATATTGGCCAACAGGCAATTCCACCGGACCGAGTTGGCCATTTGCGAATGTCACACCCAGATGCGTTCGCTCGCCCGTCGCATTCAGCAAATCGATCGGTACATTGGGACGATCGGTTTGAATAATCAGCGAACCCATTTGCGGCTGCAAATCAAAAATCACACTCGTCTTTTCACCGGTGGATGTCGAATCCAACGTGCGCGGCATGGGCGATTCATAACCCGTCTTGACCACTGCAACCTGATGCTGTCCCGCCGCCTCAATCTCCACAAAATTAGGGGTCAATCTTCCGGTATCGCGTCCGTCCAACATAATGTGGGCATCCTGCGGTCGAGATTGAATTTCCACCTTCAACGGCTTGCGTCGCATATCAAACACGCTTGCCGTTCCCGCAGGTAAATAAACTGCCGGCGCACACCAATCCACGCGATCCACAGCGGACATGCGAAGATCTGATCGCGAAATGTTAACCGCCATGTCCAAAGGCGCACCATTCACCAATTGTTTATATAACGCCTTACAGAATCTTACAGCCGCCTGTACACGAACCTCGTACAACATCCCTACCGAAGCAATCCCCTGCTCTGCCAATGAGCTTGCCACGCCTTCTGTCTCACAAGCATTTAGAATCGCAGCGGAAACGGATTTGGTTCTTCCCAACAACTCGGTGAGATATTGGCTCTGCACAAAATCACTGGTCCCGGTTGCCTGTTCCAGGAGAAGACCACACACCGACCCACGCTGAGACCCGTGCCCGATGTAATGAAATACATGAGGCTTGAATCGCGAAAGGCCGGATTGCAACGTTTCCCGCGTTACCCCCTGGCATTCAAATATTTCCACCAGCTTGCGCTCCCGTAATCCTTCCAATGCCTTCTTGATGGAAATCATCTCCATTGTTGCCGTCACGCGCGGCAGATCATTGGGCTGGGCAATGCAAACCATCACACGCAAGGGCAATTCCATCTGCTGCTTGCGAACCTTCGTGGCATCAACGTGTCGTGATATCGGATAGGAAGGGTCCGTACATAACCAATGCTTCTGCGTGCTTGAAAAAAGCATCTCCCAGGGAATCTGACGCAATTCTTCGGCAAGAACGCGGAATACAATTCGCAATACGGGGTGTTTCGCGCTACTCCTCACCAGTGCAATCTGTTGATCGTCTGTCAACAACTTTTGCCATAACTCCGCACCAAATTCTTCCATGAACTGCTGGGAAGCGCGGTCATCGGATATGGTCTTGATCTGCCTCTGAAATTCCGGATCATTCAGTCCCAGTTCCATCAATCCCGAGGGGTTGCCGTGCTTCAACGGAGAATCGACCAACACCGGATAACCGGCTCCAGCATAAGGAGAAATGGTAATTCGAAACTCAACGGCACTATCAGCCTTGATGATCGCCTCGGTTGCCGTCAATCCGTATGTGCTTACGGTACGTTTACCGTCTATCGTGGCTTCCGGATCATGGGCATCCCCCATAACCTCCGCCTTGTCCGGCAGTACATCGTCATATGTCGTCTTTGGCTGAAGCTCACCCCAGTGCGTACCAAAGACCATGGATTTTTCCGGCTCACGAAGCGCATCCTCCAACTCGACAATCATGGCTTCGACAGACTGATACCGATCGTTCGGATTTTTCTGCGCGCCGCGAGCAAGAATCCGACAGATTGCATCAGGTATATCATCGACACCTTCGCGCGGATCGGGAAACGGGTCGTGCGTATGACTGTGAATCAACGCAGCCAGACCACGACCGGGGAAAGGCAACTGACCCGTGACGATCTTGTAAAAAGTACAGGCTAGCGCGTAAATGTCGGATCGGGCATCCGTATCCTCGCTTCGACACTGCTCCGGTGACATATACGCCGGCGTGCCCATGATGACACCCGCCTGGGTGATACGAACATCCTGATCGGCGGCGAGAGCCAATCCAAAATCCACCACCTTGGTCACACCCTTATGTGAACGCATCAGATTGGATGGCTTGATATCCCGATGAACGATTCCTGCTTCATGAGCGGCACGCAAACCTCGGGCGCCGTCAAGAACAATCCGGGTTGCCTGACGCCAGGGAATGCGCGTACACCGATTCAGTTCTTCATCGATAGATCCTCCGGAAAGAAACTCCATGTCCAAATATACCTGGCCAGATGATTTGCCAATGGAGTGAATACGGGCACAGTTGATGTGATCCAGCTTTGCCGCCGCCCGCGCTTCGCGAATGAAACGCTGAACCAGATTCTCATCCGCGCACAATTGCGGCAGAAGCAACTTCAACGCTACCTGACGATCCAGAGTGACGTCGCGCGCAAGCCAAACCTCCCCCATTGCTCCTTCGCCCAAGCGGCTCGCTAGCTCATACTTGTCAATCCGTGAGCCGGGTTGATGCATCTGTTGACGTTCGTTCATGGAATAAACCGATTTGGCGAGCCTGTCACTGAGTCCTTCACCTATAGCAGTTGGTCCCCATATGTACGAACCCGGACGAGATTACTCTCTCAAAGAGTCGATTTTAATCGATTTCACCCCGTCTCGCTATACCAATCCACTGGAGTTCAAATACATCTACAGCAGTCTCATGAATTCCACATCATCTATTGATCGACTGCCTCTGCTGGTTCCAACGAGTTATTTCCCTTCGCTCGCCGTCCTCACCATTTTGCGTTTTGAAGGAATGCCAGGCACGATGAACGTCACACGCTCCACGGAGTCTTCGGCAACCAATCCGCGCTTGGCAGCGAACCACCATACCGCCGTGTGATCGACCTTCGGGACTCCCAGCGAAACCCGGTTGGTAACTGTCAGGCGTTGTGTTATCAGATTTCCCCCATCCGTAATCAAAACCTGATCCGTATCGTGTAGGTAGGTTCGCTTGATCACCCCGCGAAATCGGACGGTCTTCGGCTCGCCAATCACCTGAACTTCCAGCTTGGCCATTCGCTCGAGTTTTTCACCAACCTTCAGACCAGCCGGTATCATCGGTAACGGCGGGTCATACACCGTGTGGGTGTCATGCGAAAGGTCATCAATTGCGGTAACGATCCACTCATCCTCGTTGTTGACATAGAAATACTCAATTCGTTTATCCGGTGTGAACATTCGATGGGTTGCGCCGCCGTCCCCTTTATGCTCATCAATTCGAATTGAAACCAATTTACCCTTATCCTCGCCATCAAGAACTCGGTAGCTCCATTCCGCTTCCGCGACAGGCAAGTATGTCTTCAAATTCGGGATGGGGGTCGCTTTAACCAGTTGCCCAAAATCGCCGACATTCACATCTGGTTGCACGGTGGCGCCGCAACCCTGCAGGCACATCACCATCGCAACGCTCACCCCGATCATCCTTGGCCTGATCTGGAACATCTGTTTGTAACACTCCTAGCATTGACAGCACTTATTCACCACCCACTTTATGGGATACCCGCATGGCTTGGCAAGCATGGACAACTTTAGGCATACTCTCGACCGTGCTTGGCCTGCTCATCTTCACACGATACGCGCCCCACCTGATCCTTCTTGCAGGACTTGTGCTACTGTTCTCGCTTGGCATCATCGATGAAAACGATGTTCTGGCCGGCGCAGCCAACCCGGGAATGGTCACGGTCGGCGTGTTGTACATCGTCGTTGCAGGACTGCGACTCACCGGCGCGATGAACTTTATCGCCGCCCAGTTATTGGGAACGCCCAAGTCCGAAGTCACCGCCCAGGCGCGCATCATGACGCCTGTTGCCTTTCTTTCCGCCTTCATGAACAACACGCCCATTGTCGCCGTGATGATGCCCATTGTGAACGACTGGTCGAGGAAAATCAAAATTGCCTCGTCCAAACTGCTCATTCCGCTTTCCTTCGCATCAATCCTAGGCGGAATGTGTACGCTGATCGGCACAAGTACCATCCTGGTCGTCAACGGCCTGGTCATCGATCACGCGGATCCAAAGACGATGGCCATTGACCCCAATCTCTCAACCGAACTGAAAGCAGCAGTGATCCATACATCAGAAATGCTGCCGAAGGACGGGCTTGGGATGTTCGATATCTCTCTGATTGGACTTCCACTTGCGGTGACAGGCTTGGTGTATCTCCTGATCGTCGGTAGAAAACTCCTTCCTCAAAGCGACTCCGCCGTCGGTACGCCGGAGGACGTGCGCCAATATACGGTCGAAATGGTTGTCGCGCCAGACGGCCCCCTCGTCTCGAAGACCGTTGAAGACGCCGGCTTGCGTCACCTGCCGGGCCTTTATCTCATCGAAATCAATCGTGGGGATCAGGTTCTTCCAGCCGTCTCGCCCAACGTCGTACTCGAAGCAAATGATCGGTTAATCTTCATCGGTGTGGTTGAATCAGTGGTCGATCTCCAGAAGATCCGAGGCCTTATTGCGGCGGACGACCAGATCCACAAAATCGACGAACCCCGGCCCAACCGCTGCCTGGTCGAAGCGGTCGTCTCGGATACCTGTCCGGTTGTAGGGCGCACCATTCGCCAGGGCCGCTTCCGAACACGTTACAACGCCGCCGTTATCGCCGTCGCGCGAAATGGCGAAAAAATCCTCAACCGAAAGATCGGTAACATTGAATTGCAAGCGGGCGACACTCTTCTGCTGGAAGCACGCGCTTCCTTCGCTGAGCAACACAGGAATTCTTCCGACTTTTATCTGGTCTCGTCGGTAGACGATTCGTCCCCGACACGGCATGAGCGAGCCTCAATTGCATTGATCATACTCGCCGCTATGGTCGCCGTGGTTTCACTGGGCTTTATGACCATGCTTCAGGCAGCCATGCTGGCCGCCGCATTAATGATCGTTACCGGTTGCTGCTCCGCCGCAGCCGCATTCAGGCAGATCGACTGGCAACTCCTGCTCATTATCACTGCGTCCCTTGGCATCGGTCGGGCCATGGATCGCTCCGGCGCGGCCACCGCTATCGCAGACTCATTACTCACAGCCATCGCAACATCCCCCCACCTCGCCCTCGCCGTCATCCTCATCATCACGATGATCTTCACGAACCTTATCAATGCAAAGGCCGCCGCCGTATTAATGTTCCCCATCGCCATCGTCACCGCGGCACGCATGGGACTCGATCCCATGCCTTTCGTCATCGCCATCATGGTCGCCGCCGCCGCCTCCTTCGCCACACCTATGGGCTACCAAACCAACCTCATGGTCTACGGCCCCGGCGGGTACAAATTCACCGACTACCTGAAAATCGGCATCCCCCTATCCATTATCATCGCCGGACTATCTATCTTCCTCATCCCCCTCATTTGGCCATTTGGATAAAACACAAGGACCGCGGCGATTCACGCGTAAAACTCCCGAATGGACACAATCACGTGATTTAGTTGCTCTTCCGTCAATTCCGGATAGATCGGCACCGCCAAAACCTCACTCGCCGCACGCTCCGCCTCAGGAAAATCGCCCTTCGAGTATCCAAGATCCGCAAAACACTCCTGTTCATGCAGGCAAAGTGGATAGTAAATCTCCGAACCAATCTTCCGTTTACCCAAATGCTCCCTCAGTCCATCCCGATTCTCCGCCCGAATGCAGTACTGATTATAAATCGTCTCGTTCTCTTCCAGAATGCGCGGCGTCGCCACCTGCGACACATCCGCCAACCCCGCATCATAAACCGCTGCATTCCTGCGTCGCCCCTCATGCCATCCATCCAAGCACTTCAGCTTCACCAACAGATAAGCCGCCTGCAACGTATCCAGTCTGAAATTCCCACCCACATGCTGATGATAATACTTCGGCTGACCCCCATGATTACGAAACACCGCCAACCGCTCTCTTAACTCGGCATCCGTTGTCGTAATGATCCCACCGTCCCCCGCCCCACCGAGGTTCTTGGATGGGAAAAAGCTGAAACACCCCACCGTCCCCAACGACCCAGCCTTACGCCCTTTATACGTCGATCCTATCGCCTGAGCCGCATCCTCGATCACCGCCAAACCGTGTCGCCCCGCCACGTCATTCACCGCATCCATATCCGCCACCTGCCCAAACAAATGCACAGGAATAATCGCCTTTGTCTTCTCCGTGATCACTGACCCAATCCCAGCCGCATCAATATTGAATGTCACCGGATCAATATCCACGAACACCGGCTTGGCCCCCACGCGCGCGATCGACCCCACAGTCGCAAAGAAAGTAAAAGGCGTCGTCACCACCTCATCACCCGGCCCAATCCCCAACGCCATCAACGCACACACCAACGCATCCGTTCCGCTCGATACACCCACCGCACCACCCGATTCACACTCACAATATGCCGCCACCGCCTCTTCCAATTCTTTCACCGCCGGCCCGTTGATAAAATACTGGCTGTCAAACACCTCCTCCATACGCGGCATGATCTCATCCTTCAATGCTGCGAACTGCCCTTTCAAATCCAATAGTGGAACTGCAATCTCCGATCCCGTTGACGCTGCCTGTGTCATGACAAGCTCCCTGATAGAAGTAAGCCATGACCTTATGCCGGGCGCAATCCCCCGTCAACCATCACATATCGATCCTCACAAGCCGGGCATTCCCCATCATCCCCAGTCATTTTCAGCCTTACCCCACACTGACACATCCACCCGCGCTGTTTCGCCGGATTCCCAAAGACCAATGCATAATCCGGCACATCCCGCGTCACCACGGCGCCAGCCCCCACAAATGCATACTTCCCAACTGAATTTCCACACACAATCGTACAATTCGCTCCCAGCGTCGCCCCTCTGCCGACCCGGGTCTCCAGATATTCAGACTTTCGCGGCACATGCGAACGCGGATTCACGACATTCGTAAACACCATGCTTGGCCCGCAAAATACATCGTCCTCCAGAATCACACGATCATAAATCGCCACATTGTTCTGAATTTTCACGTTATCCCCTACCACCGCCGCCGATGCGATACTCACATTCTGCCCCACCACACAACCCCTTCCAATCTTCGCATTCGGCAAGACATGAGAAAAGTGCCATATCTTCGTCCCCGCCCCAATCTCCGCCCCCTCATCCACATAACTACTCTCATGCACAAAATAGTCCTGATTCGCTTCCGTCATCGTCTTCCTTGATACCCACCCTGACTCATCATCTCGCAACCTTCACGCCAGGCCGCATCGATTACCAGCATCGGCGACGGCCAACCCGCTCCTCAATATTTCCTCCCAACCACAATATTGCGATTAATATCGGACCCCCGCCGCCTCATGCAGCACCCGGTCGATCACCTCGGCCGTATGCCCCCAGTCATACCGACCAGCCACCTGCATCCCGCGATTACGCAGATCCTTACAGAGACCCTCATCCTCCGCCAGTTTCACCATCCCCTCCGCAATCGCCTTCACATCCTCCGCGTCCACCAGCACGCCCGCGCCATCCGTCACCTCCTCCAATGCCCCTCCACGAGAAACCAACACCGGCGTCCCACATGCCATTGCCTCTACCGCAGGCAGACCAAATCCCTCATACAGACTCGGCATCACCAACGCCTTCGCCCCCCGGTAATATCGTGCCAACTCCTGATCATCCAGCGTCTCAAAATACTCCACCGCCTCCCCCAGTTCCCGCGTGCGTATCACCCGCCGCTCTCCATCCGTCGCCTCTCCATTCACCAGAAACTTAAAATCCCGCGCCAATCCCGATTCACTGAATGCCTCAATCGTCCGCTCCAAATTCTTATGAGGCTTATGCGAACCCACATACAAAAAATAGGCGTACCCGGGTTTGTGCTTTTCCCCACTCTCCATAAACACTCCCGACACACCATTATGCACAACCACCACCTTATCATCGTCCCAGCCCGACCACTCCAGAATGCGCCGCTTCGAGAACTCAGACACGGTGACCACCTTCGCCGCCCGATCCCCCGCTTTGCGTACCAGCTTCTCGTAATACAGCCGTTTCAAAAACGACCCCTCCGCCGGCACATCCAGATGAATCAAATCATGAATCGTAAACACCGTCGGCACACCCGCATCCGCAAGCGCATTAAACCCGGGCGAAAAAAAGACATCCGGCTTCGCCTTCCGCACAGCCCGACCCGTCAACCAGAAATCCAACGGGTGAAACACCTCACGCAGGTTGTACAAAAAGCGCACTGATCGCAAACGCCCAAATACCTCATCGGCAAATCGACCAATTCCATGCCGCCCCAACCAACGATCATCCGCCAACACATCGATCATGCTCACAGACTAACCCAACCACCTTCCTTTCACAATCACCTCCACCGACCTAAGATACATAACCTAAACATTACCCGTTGGAACGAGTCCCGCTAACCGATACCCTGACCTCCCATGAATACGCCAACGACACAACCCTCAGAATCCTCTCCATCGTCTGAAACCGCCCTTTCCTCATCCAATTTCCCCTCTCTTGCGGTCAATCTCGCCGGTTTGCAACTCAAGAATCCCACGATGACCGGCTCGGGAACATGCGGCTACGCTAACGAGTACGAAGACTTCGTCGATATTTCCAAGCTCGGCGCATTTGTTACCAAATCCATTACCCACGAAGTCAGGCCCGGTAACCCCGCACACCGCATCGTCGAAACACGGGCCGGCATGATCAACGCGATCGGACTTGCCAACGTAGGCCTGGATGCATTCCTCCACGACAAAATCCCGCTTCTGGAAAAACTCGGCCTGCCCATCATCGCTAACGTCGCGGGCCACTCCATGGACGACTACATCACCACTGCGGGCGAAATCTCCAAAAAAACCATCATCGACGCCATCGAACTCAACGTCTCCTGCCCCAACGTCTCGGACGGTCTCACCTTTGGTACCAACCCCCCTCTCCTCCGTGAACTCGTCCAAAACGTGAAAAACGCCATCGCCCCACGCGTCAAACTCATCGTCAAACTCTCACCCAACGCACCCGATGTCCTCGCCACAGCCGTCGCCTCCATCGAAGGTGGTTCAGACATGATCTCCCTCATCAATACCTACAACGCCCTCGCCATTGACGTCTTCAAGCGCAAACCCCGCATCGCCCGAGGCACCGGGGGTCTCTCAGGCCCCGCAATTCGACCACTTGCAGTCTACTGGACACACATCGTCTACCGCAACGCCGCTCGCGATGCCAACGTCCCCATCATCGGCATGGGCGGTATCCAAACCTGGCAGGACGCCGCCGAGTTTATCCTCGCAGGCGCCACCGGGCTTGGCGTAGGAACAGCCCTCTTCGTCGATCCCGCCACGCCCGTCCACATCTGCGATGGCCTTACCCGTTGGCTGCAAACCCTCGGTGTCAACAACATCAACGATGTCATAGGTACTCTCGAGATGCCGGGCGACACACCGACTTGTCCCACGACATAACCACATCGATTCCAGCTTCCCCATGCTTACCTCCGATGAACGCGAACACTTCGATCTCCTACTCGAACAAATCCTCGACACACTCCCGAATGATCTCCTTGAAAAGCTGGAGGAAACACCCGTCATCGTTGAAGACTACCCCAGCAATGAACTGATGGATGAACTCCAAATGGCCGATCCGCTCGAACTCTGCGGCCTACACTCCGGCACCGCCCTCACCGAACAATCCATCGAATTACCCACCGACCTCCCCAATACCATCCACCTCTTCAGGGCAGGCATTTACGCCACCGCCATCGACGAAGAAGACTTCGTCGATGAATACGAACTCCAAAAGCAGATACGCATCACACTCCTCCACGAACTCGGGCACCACTTCGGCCTCTCCGAAGAAGACCTGAAAGAACTCGGTTACGATTAACCCCCCGGAAGTTACCCGACGCCTAACCCTGCAGAATCACTTGTCCAATCCATCCTCGGTGGTACCGCCCAGTGTAATCGAGATACCATATTTCGATTGTAAATGGGCATGGGCCTTTGAAGCCGTTCCCGTCTTAGGGTACTTCTTACAGACCTGCTGAAACGCCCGAATCGCATTCGCCTTGTTTTTCATGATCTCGTAGGTGTACCCGATCTCAATCTGCGCCGTCGCCGATGCCCCGGTCGTCTTATTCGCATGATCCCGAGCAAACGTGAATTGCTGCAACGCCGCCCGATACCGCTTCAACCCCCGCAAGACGCGCCCAATATGCGTCAGACGCCCCGGTGTTGGCGTACATGCCTCATACTCCTTCAAAGCCTGCTCGCGCTCATTTTTGTAGTAATAACAATTCCCAATCTCCCACTGCCAACCGTCAGGCCCGCCATCCCGCTTGTCAATCTTCTTCAACTGCTGATAACGCGCAATCGCATCATCATACTTCCTCTCCTCACGATCCATTTCCGCAAGCACCGCAAGCGAGCTAACCTTGTTCTCATACTGAGCATAATACTCCCGCGCTTTCTTCCGCTGGCTGTTGTTCCGACACCAACGGGCCATGACCCCCAGTATTCCATCATCCTTACCGAAAAGCTTTAGGATCACTTCATAGGTCTTAAACACCTCCTCCGCCCGCCGTGCTCGACCATGCACATCCGCCACACGGAAATACCAGTCGCGAGCCAGTTTCTTTTTCGATGCGTCCGTAATATCTGTCGGTATTCTCTTCTCAATCATCCCGATCACTGAGTCCGCCATCTGAATACCCGCTTCCCGCTTCTTGGAATCCTTTTGTCCCGTCAAATGCGAAATCGGACTTCGACTCAACGAGTACACATAATAAACCAATGAACTTTCATTCTCATGGCTCGTCTTCAACGCCTTCATCGCCTCCCCCATTGCCCCCCCATAAAGGTAATGCGATGCCAGACTGTGCGATGCTGATTGACATATCGCCTGCTTCGCCTTCGTGTCCCGTTTCACATCAAACGTCAGGTTCTTGTAAAGCTCAATCCTTCGCTCGTCATCCTTCTCGATCTTTGCAATCGCAATCAGATCCTGTTTCGCCCGCAAGGAAATCAAATCCTTCGGGTGCGACTCAATCACCTCGCTGTATGCCTTTTTGGCGCTATGGAGTTCACCAATATTCTTATACACCTCACCAATCCGATACGCCGCAATCTTCGCCTCTTCCGAATCAGGCCAATAATCGATCACCGACCTGAACCCATCCTTGATCGCCGTATTACCCAGCCGCAGATTCACCAGGCAATTCGACCACATCAATTGAGCATAAGGCGCAGCTGCCGACCGCTCATAAAGTTTGATGTACTTCTCATACTCCGTCTGCGCAATCTTGTATTCACCCTTCAGATAAAACTTTTGCGCCACATCGATCTGATATTTTTCCACCGTTCGCAACTTCTTGCGAACCTCAATCGGCATCTGCTCCAGCGAACCCAATCGCCCGCGCGCCATTGCACTTTCGGATGCCACCCCCAGAACAAGCGCAACCATCCCAAAAACCAATAACTTGCGGACCGACCTTTGATACAAGACTCTCATCATCGTTTCATATAAGCCTTTCGTTGGTTCAGCCATATATCATATTGCGTATGCGCATAAGAAATGATCGAAATGCCAAGATCATAACACTGCTCATAAATCGACGCTCTAATCCCCGCATGACCATCGCCCCACGCATCACCAATATCACCAGGGTGGTAATACACGGCTACTCTTGAACCAATCTTCCAATTAAATGACGTCCGCCCCGCATGAGGCGCCACAATCGGAACAGTTGGCAGCGAACCACGCGGCGCATTTTGATGAATCTCATCATCCAACTGAATCGGTGTCGGTTGCGTCTTGGGCAACACACGATTCATCATCGCGCGAAACGATGAATCAAATCCGCCCGGCCCAGCACAATCCGCAAAAATCATCCCACGCTTTGTTGTCAAATACTCACGCAAAATCTTGATCTGTTTGGGTGACACCGTAAATGATCGATCGCCCACCATATATACTACCGGCGGCGACTTACCAACCGGAAAACTGCCCAACTGCTCAATCGTCTTGAACTCCGGATCCACCGCCGTCACCTGGTTTGTTATCCGGCGATACTTGGACAATAAATTCTTCCCTGAATTCAAATCCATCCCCCGATCCCAGTCCCGCCCGTTGTATTTCAGTCGAATAAACCTGACCTTTCCCCGCTTCGTTCCCCCCGAATATCCCGCTCCCTTTCCCTTGCCGTGTCCCCGCTTATAAGTATGTTCCGTCGCCTTCTTCAGAATCTCCTTATATTCCTTATCAATATCAGGCGTCCCAAACAGCGTCGCCGCTAGCGGATTCACCACAAACCGTATCCGCCGAATCTTCTTAATCTGAACCTTCTCCACCAAAGGCTTGTTCTCGCCGCCGCCCGCAGGTAACTCATAAATCTCATTGCACGCCCGCAATTGCATCAACAAAATTGCAAGCAGGATGAACGTCAACGTATACGCAAACACCGTCAAAATCGTCTGATGCAGTTTCTTCTTTCGCTTCCCGTAATACCACGCGTCAAGATTTAGAGGATTCCATTCCCTCTCCCCTCCCGGAGCCCTGCCCAAAGGCGTTGCGGTCGTCGCCGTGATCGCCGTCCCCGTTCGCCCGAACTCCGTCACCCCAAAAGCCACCTTCTTACGACCCGCCAGTAGCCGCGCCGACACCTGCTCGACATACCAGATCATCCACCCCAACCCCAACACAAACACTACCGCCAACCCAATACGCGTCAACAACAACGACACCGATGGCAACATCAAATAGTAACTGACAAACACACTCAACTGCCAAATCGGCAACACCGCAATCGACCAATACCCCCGTTGCTGCAACCTGCTCATTGGCTTCAAAAACCGATGCCAGTAAACAAGCAACGCGACCGACTTCGCAAACACCACCAATAACACAACCTCCGGCAGCGTCTTCCACGCAACCCAGTCCAAATAAGCAAACACCCACAGCACACCATAAATACCCGTGACCACAGCCGACTTAAACCAAACGGGCCGATCCTTCACAGACTTCTTCACATCTTCAGTCATCAACAATCACCAACCGTGATCACAAACGAGTGCTTTAACACTCTCCCTGAACCTCCGCCTTATCAGTCCTTCAACTTCAACTTACCATCAATAAGATTGTCCAAATCCTCTTTCTTCGGACTCTTCGCATCCCCAATCCCCAACTTCTTCGCTGCTTCATTCGGATCATTCGGTTTCTTCACATTCAAACCCCCGCCCTTCCCCGCATCCTTCCCATCCCCGCCTTGCTTCCCACTCCCCTTATCCCCATCATCCGGCGTCTTCGCCGCCTTATCACCCTTCTCGCGCTGCTTATCCTCCGCCCCCCCATCTCCCCC
>JANQQT010000163.1 GCA_028284925.1 Phycisphaeraceae bacterium
ATGATGATCCGCAAGACAAGGTGATGATACAACTCAAGCAGCAACACCTTGGTCTTCCGCTTGGGCGGTCCGTTATGGGGGAGACGGAGGACCTTAAGAATCTGCGTGTTGAGGATGTTCGGGCGCATCTTGCGGAACGGTTCACGCCGCGGAATACGGTGCTGGCCTTTGCCGGGGCGGTTGACTTTGAGGAACTCAGGGATCGGGTCGCAGAACTAATTGACGACTGGACGGGGCAATGCGATATGCCCACCGCTTCGCCATCCGGTCAGGGGGGCTATCGTAATATTGAAGCGCAGACGGCGCAACAGCATATTGGGGCGGCGTACAACGCGCTGCCGGAGCCTGATGCGGAGAGTATGACCCAACGTCTTGCGATCGCTGTTCTCAGCGGTGGAACGAGCTCGAGGCTTTTCACGGAAGTACGGGAGAACAGGGGGTTGTGCTATTCTGTTTATGCGACGTATGTGGCGCAGAAGACGTTTGGGGTGATTTATGCGTATGCGGGGACGACGACCGACCGCGCGGCGGAGACGCTTCAAGTCATGACGGACGAGATCAATAAATTGAATTCGGGTGTCTCGGAAGATGAGTTTCGTCGTGCGGTGGTTGGTTTGAAGTCGCGTCTGGTGATGCAGGGTGAATCCACGGGTGCTCGTGCTTCGGCGATTGCGACTGACGTTACGCTCCGCGATGAACCACGTACACTTGATGACATTGCGCGACAGATCGATGCTGTTTCGTTTGATGGTTTGAATCGGTTCCTGAGTGAGTCTCTGATGCCGGAACTTACGACGCTCACCATTGGTCCTGAAGCCATTCAGAGTACGGTTTAGCCGCCTGTCTCCCTACGCCCAAGCCCATACGGACCAACGAATATGCCGATTGAATTCAAGCAAACGCAACTGGACAATGGTCTCACGATCGTTGCCGAGACGAATCCTGACGCCCACACTGCCGCGGCCGGCTTTTTTGTCAAGGCGGGTTCGCGGGATGAGCGGCAGAAACTGATGGGGGTATCTCACTTTCTCGAACATATGATGTTTAAGGGTACGGCGCGACGTTCGGCGGCGGATGTGAATCGCGAATTCGATGAAATCGGCGCGAACTATAATGCATCCACATCGCAGGAGACGACGACTTACTACGCCCATGTGCTCCCGGAGCATCTGGAACATGCGATTGACCTCTGGACGGATATGCTTCGACCTTCCCTGCAGGATGACGACTTTGATATGGAGAAGAAGGTCATCCTTGAAGAGATCGGGATGTACGAAGATCGCCCTTTCTGGGTTGTCTATGAACAGGCGATGGAGGATTATTTTCAGAACCACACGCTGGGGCATCGTATTTTGGGTACGAATCACTCGATTACGGACCTTCATCGCAACCATATGCGGGACTATTTCAACGAACGTTACAGTCCGGACAACATTGTCGTCTCCCTTGCCGGAAAACTCGATTTCAATCAATGCGTCGACCAGATTGCGAAAGCGTGCGGATCATGGGAGCGTACTGAAGTTGCGCGAGATTATGCCCCGCCCACACCCCATGCGACGGAACAACTTCTGACGCGTGAATCCGTCAATATGCACTACATCATCGGCATCTGCCCGGGCCCGTCGGCGCAGAGTGATGACCGATATCCGGCGGCGGTCCTTTCCACGATCCTGGGCGATTCGGAAGGGTCGAGACTGTACTGGAAGCTTATTGATCCGGGACTCGCGGATGAAGCAGAACTTTCTCATCAGCCGTTTGACCAAGTGGGCGTCTATATGTATTACGCCAGTTGCGATCCGCAAAACGCGGAGCGTGTTGAGGAGACGCTCGACCATGTTTTTGATACGGCGGGTGATGATCTGTCATCGGATGAGGTTGAAAGGGCTGTGAGCAAGATGGCGATGAGCATGACTCTTTCCGGCGAGAAACCGCTGGGAAGAATGATGGCACTGGGTGGACAATGGCTTTACCTGAACCGCTATATGCCGCTCGAAGATGAACTCAGACGCGTTCAGTCCGTATCGGCAGGCAAGATTGAGGCGCTTCTCACGACGTTTAATTTTCATCCGCGTACGGTCGTTCGAATGACGCCGCGTGTTATGAGTTGACATTGACCAGACGGCGCGAAGGCGAATGCACACGACAGCACATTGCCTTTATTTTTTTCTAATATAATTCAATGCCCCCTTACGCCCCGGCTGCCACCGGCTGAGCTTCGGTGTTTCCAGCATCGGCTTTGGGCTTCGGCGTAAACACACGTACGCAATTACGACCGCTGCTCTTTGCGGCATATACGGCCTGGTCAGAGGCTTTGATGAGGTGTTCAGGTCTTTGCAGAATCCCACCGGGTTCGTATGATGCCACGCCCATCGATGCCGTGATGGTGAGCACAAGATTTTCACCGGCTTTGATTGCGGTTGTCTCAATGCATTTGCGGAGGGTCTCGGCGAGATTGGCCGCCTGTTTTCGATCCAATCCGGGAGCTACCACGCAAAACTCTTCGCCACCGTAACGCGCCACCAGTAATTCGTCGGGCGTATTCGCCTGCAATGTTTCCGCCAGGCTGATCAACACACGGTCACCGGCGAGGTGGCCATAGGTATCGTTTACGGCCTTGAACTTATCGGCATCCAGCAGGATCATGCTCAGGTGCGTTCCATTCTTCTTTGCCTTCTCAAACTCCGATTTGATAAACTCATTGAAACAGCCACGATTTGCGGCGCCTGTCAACGGATCGGTGATGACCTGCTGTTGCAGATCACGATTCTCCTGTTCGAGCGCATCGGCGTTTTGCTGTGACTTCAATGAAAGCTCAAGCAAGACTTCATTGGCCTGTGCCAGAACCTCACCCGGTTCACGGATCTCATCGGTGGGGATCTCAAACAGGCCGGCGAGTTCTTTGGTGCCGGCCCCGATCTTGTCAAGCAATTCGCTTGACTCTTCATCGGTAAATTCAAACCACTCACGCCCGGCCTGCAAGTAAGCGGGCACAACCGTCGCACCATCCTCGCGCAGGCAGACATCCGCGGCTCGACTGCCAAAGTTAATGGCACGCACCAGTTGGCGATACTCCTCCGGCGCTTCGTCCGGGTATTCATGAAATTCGATCGGCGCTTTCAGATTGTCCGGCAACATCCACTTTTCGGCCAGCGCGACGCCAACCTGGGTATGGTCAATCTCGATGTGTTCCTGCTCAAAATCGGCAAGTTGGTCGAACTCATCGCCAATGTAGCTCAACAACCGTTCATACTTCCCTTCCATTGACTGCAACAGGGCGATCACGCCGAGATCCTGCAGGAGGCCGCACAGGAAAGCTTCTTCAGGATCCCCCAAATCAATTTTCTGAGCCACCAGGCGCGTGCCAACGGCTGAGAACAAACTCCTGCGCCAAATCACGATGGGATCAAAGTCATCGACACCGGAATCCTTGACATTTCCCACAAGACTGAAGCCCAAGGCCAACGTCTTAACGCTGTTTAATCCGAGTATGACCAACGCATGACTGATTGTACTGACAGGCTTGGACAAGCCGTAATAACTTGTATTTACGGTCTTGAGGATTTTAGTACTCAACGCCGGATCATTACTAATCGTTTCGGCGATCTCCTTGACATTGACGTCTTCGGTGCGACAGAGTTCAATCACCTTCATCGCGACCGACGGCAGACTCGGCAGTCGAGGACAACTCATCACCTTTTCAAGAAGTTGCTCGTTCATTTATGTCCAACTTAATATCCCCCCGGCATTGATTGTCCATTTATCAGGCTAAGAATGTGATCCCGTGCCTCGTTTCGACCGGCCGTTCCTTCATACAGCCATGCCCATTCTCTCATCGACATCCCCTTCTTTGCACTTAACCGGGATTTCCCTTAAGGCCTGGCTTTTTCCCGGCGGCTTCGCTTCGCCCCGGAAACAAAAAAAGCCCGGCTTACCACGTAAGCGGGGCTTTTATCAGACTTCATTCAGTTTCTTATGTGGTCGACGGGGCGGCATCGGCGTCTTCGGATTCGCCCTGTTCTTCGGTCTCGGACTTGGGAGGCTCGACCCATTCCGACTCGAATGACAGCGCATCGTCATCCTCATGATGGGTCACGCTTACCTTATTCTTGCCGTCAAATTCACCGCGAAGAATCGACTCGGACAGTCCGTCCTCGACATAATGCTCAATTGCCCGACGCAGAGGTCTCGCACCGAAATCGGGGTTGTATCCCTTATCCATGAGAAATTCCTTCGCGGCTTCATCGAGATTCAATTCGATCTCACGTTCCGCGAGTCGCTCTCGGACTTTTCGCAGCTCGTATTCGACAATCTGCTCCAAATCCTTACGAGAGAGCGGACGGAACACGATCACATCGTCCAGTCGGTTGATGAACTCGGGACGGAAGTACCGCTCGATTTCCTTCATGAGCATCTGCTTCATCGACTCGTAATTGGCATCTTCATCACGCTTGGCGAATCCGAATGATGCGCCGCCGCCCTTGATCAATTCCGCGCCGATATTCGACGTGAGAATCAGCACGACGTTTCGGAAGTCAATGTGCCTTCCAAACGAGTCGGTGAGGCGACCTTCCTCCATGATCTGGAGGAGCATGTTGAAGCAATCGGGATGGGCTTTTTCGATCTCGTCAAGCAACACGACGGCGTAGGGGCGACGACGAATCTGCTCCGTCAACTGGCCGCCTTCTTCATACCCCACATAACCGGGAGGCGCTCCGATGAGTCGTGAAACGTTGTGCTTCTCCATGTATTCGGACATATCGATGTGGATCAGCGATTCCTCATCCCCGAACATGAACTCGGCCAGCGCTTTGGAGAGCAATGTCTTACCCACACCGGACGGTCCGACGAAGATGAAGCTCCCCATCGGTCGCTTGGGATCTTTCAACCCACTTCGTGCGCGCCGAATGGCCTTGGATACGGCGGTGATGGCTTCGGCCTGACTGACGACACGTTTGTGCAATTCGCCTTCGAGCTTGAGTAGACGTTCGGTTTCCTGCTTCTCAAGTCTTGTGAGCGGAACGCCGGTCATCTTGGAGACGACCTCGGCAATCACTTCTTCATCGACGACACCGTCTGTTTCATTGGAACGCTGTCGCCATTCCCGCTGGACCTGTTCCTTTTCCTTTCGAAGTGCGACCTGCTGGTCGCGCATCTGTGCCGCGCGCTCATAATCGGCGGCCTTGACGGCCTCTTCCTTGTCGAGGCCCAATCGTTCGATTTTTTCTTCGAGACTGGTGAGATCCGGGGGCTTGGACATGCTTTTGAGCCTGACACGCGCGCCGGCCTCATCAATCACATCAATACTCTTATCCGGCTGAACGCGGGCGGTAATATAACGATCCGAGTAATCCACCGCCTTGGCCAACGCGTCATCGGTAATGCGAACGCGGTGGTGCGCCTCATAACGATCACGCAGCCCCTTGAGGATTTCGACAGTCTGTTCCTTGGTCGGAGGTTCGACCAGAATGGTCTGGAATCGACGTTCGAGGGCACTGTCCTTTTCGATGTACTTGCGATACTCGTCCATTGTCGTGGCACCGATGCACTGGATTTCGCCTCGTGACAATGCGGGTTTGAGGACGTTGGAAGCATCGATCGCGCCTTCTGCTCCACCGGCTCCAACCAGCGTATGCAACTCGTCGATGAAGAGGATCACGTTTTTGGCGCGGCGAACTTCATTCATGACGGCCTTGATACGTTCTTCAAACTGACCGCGATATTTTGTACCGGCCACCATCATGGCAAGGTCGAGTACGACAATTCGACGCTCGTGGAGAATTTCGGGTACGTCCTTACCCACAATCAATTGAGCCAGCCCCTCCACGATCGCGGTCTTGCCGACGCCGGCTTCCCCGATCAGGACGGGATTGTTCTTTGTACGACGACACAGAATCTGAACCACGCGTTCGATCTCATTTTCACGACCTATTACGGGGTCCAGCTCGTTTTGCTTGGCCATCTCCGTCAGGTCACGTCCGAAACTGTCCAGTGCGGGCGTCTTTGATTTTCCGCCGCGTTTTGAAGGCTCGCCGCCGCCGCCTCCCCCCATTTCCTCATCGGATTCAACTGTTTCGCTGCCGGAACCGGCACCGAGAAGATTCAACACTTCTTCGCGAACGACCTCCAGCTTCAATCCCAGGTTCATCAGGACCTGGGCGGCAACGCCATCATGCTCGCGCAAAAGGCCCAGCAACAAGTGCTCGGTGCCAATGTAATTGTGATTCAGGTTGCGCGCCTCTTCGATCGCATATTCGACGACTTTTTTGGCGCGAGGGGTCTGGGGCAATTTGCCCATGGTCACCATGTCGGGTCCGCTTTTTACAAGCTTCTCTACTTCGAGGCGAACCTTTCGCAGGTCAACATCCAGATTCTTGAGAACATTCGCGCCAACACCCGAACCTTCCTTCACCAAACCAAGCAGAATATGCTCCGTACCGATGTACTCGTGATTAAAGCGCTGGGCTTCCTGATTGGCCAGCGCCATGACTTTTCTCGCTCGGTCTGTGAAACGCTCGAACATGGTTGCGCTCCTCTCTTTCTAAATGCACATTCATATTTGATGCATGCGATTCGGCTCCGGTTACGCGTTACCTCACGCCATGCCATCTCTCTAAAGCCCGGGACGTCTATTATAGCCGCCCATTATTGGACTGCCGCAGGCCCTGATTTCGTACGATAAACCCAGACTTCGGGTTCACCTGTACGACCTACCGCTTCATCTTCATCGGTCATTCAACGCAACTGCCTGCGATCATCGAAGAAATTACATCGGTCGGATGCGGACACAGGGAATTTCCGGGAATATCCAGATCATTTGCCTTAGGATCCGTCCTCTTTTATCGGAATCAACAAGAGTTGACCGTTCCCCACGCGCCGTTCTCAGTCGACCGGTTGACCCACATACTGAGCGATCAACCCCAGAAGCGTGGGACGATCGACCGGCTTGGTCGCATAATTGTCGCACCCGGCATCGATACACTTTTCCCGATCTCCCGACATGGCATGTGCTGTTAAAGCGATGATCGGCGTCTTTATCCCCCGCTCACGCAGCGCCGCCGTAGCTTCATAACCATCCATCACGGGCATTTGCATGTCCATCAGGATCACATCAAACGGGTTTTGCTGTTTATTTGCCTCCGCGACCTTTTTCAGTGCGATAGTCCCATTCTCTGCGATCGAGACCTCCATGCCGGCCACCTCAAGCATGCGTTTGATTAACATCTGATTCGTAGGCGTATCGTCCGTCAACAATACACGAGCCTTCAATTCCGTTGCAATTTCCTTCGGCAACTCGGTGTTCTCGACGGCGCGATTGCGCATCGGCCTTTCGGTCAATGCTTCACCGACGACACGATCCTTCAAATCAATCGTCAGTGTAAAGGTACTGCCAACGCCTGCCCCGCTCCGGGCATCAATGTCACCGCCCATCCTCTGGGCCAGTTTTCTTGAAATGGCCAGACCAAGGCCCGTTCCGCCGTGTGTACGCGTCGTCGTGGTGTCAGCCTGCGTGAACGTATCGAAGATGTGTCTTAGATGTTCCGCACTGATGCCCACGCCACTATCGCGAACCTCAAAGTTCAGTTGTTTTTCCGCCCCGTCTCTGCTCTGGTAAAGCGTAATCTTCACCTCCCCTGAATCCGTAAACTTGATTGCGTTGCCCACCAGATTCAACAAGATCTGACGCAATCGGGTGGGATCGGACTTGATCTCCACGGGCAATGGAAATACGGGATTAACCTGCAGAGACAATCCCTTTTCCTCCGCTTTTGCAAGCATCAACTCGGCCACCTCATCCAGAAGATCAAGCGGGGAACAGTTGACGTTTTCCAGTGAGAGTTTCCCCGATTCGATCTTCGACAGGTCCAGAATGTCGTTGATGATTTCAAGTAAGTGTTTTCCGTTTCGCCGAATCGTCGAAACATAATTGCGGCGATCGGAGGCGTTCGTATCGGTCTGTTCGAGTAGTTCCGCATACCCCAGGATGGCTGTCATGGGTGTGCGAATCTCGTGGCTCATATTCGCGAGGAACTCACTTTTGGATCGACTTGCGGCGTGGGCCATATCGCGGGCAGCCCGAAGTTCACGCGTGCGCTGATCCACTTCCTGTTCAATCCGCGCGTGCCGCCCGGTCAGGACGAGCAGGAACACTCCGAGGATGGCTGTGAACATTACACCGCCAACCGATGTCATCCAGCGAACCCAATTCTCCTGTTTCGCCATTAAGGTGGGCGTCGCGAGAAAACTGATCTCCCAACGCCTGCCTCCAAAATCCAGCGTTTTCCCCCATTGCAACGGACGGCTTATCCCGGATGTTCCGTTGGCCAACCTCCGCCATTGCGCATACCGGTCTAATGTTGAATTGCTGCAATACATCAGCGACTCGATATCGTGGTCGCCGGTAATATCACGCATCACGATATGCATGTTTGGACGTTCGCTCGGCCGAAAAATACTTTCGAAAATATCCTCCATTTTGAACACTCCCACGACAAAGCCATGGAGGTTTGCCCGTCGATCTTCCATCGTGGCGGTGGGCTTTCCATTGATGAAGACGGGATAAATGAGTAAAAACCCGCCCTGATCGCGTGAATCCTGCAGCAGACGAATTCGACTGGTCACGGCGGTTTTGCCACTGTCGCGAGCACGTACCATCGCCTGCCTGCGGGCGGAATCTGACATTAAATCAAATCCCAATGCATTTTCATTACCATTTAAGGGTTCGAGGTAGAACACGGGAAAGTATTCTTCACGATCGCCCGCGCGTACTGTCTCACCGTTTCGATTGGTTTCGGAAATGAAAAACCGTTCGTAACCGAGCTTCTTGCCCTTGGCCTCTACTTCCGACCTTTTCGCCTTCTTCACACGCAGCGCCCATTCCAATGCGGTAATTGTGTTATCCCCCATCAGGTGACGCCTCGCAAACTCGCCAAATTCCTGATCATCCACAAACGTAGAACTGGCGTACAACGCTTCAAGAGACTTCACCTTGGCTTCGGCAGACATCGCCACCTGGTTCAGCCGATGCAGAAGATCCTTGGCTTCGCGATTGAACTTGAGTTGAGCACGATTTGCCTCAATGTGATCCACCATCAAGTAGGCGCCAATCGCGCATAAGTAGGTCAGGCCGAGAGGCATCGCTACCGCAAGCCGACGCCGGCGCCATGCTCCGCTCGGTTGCGCAACAAACGTCATCAGGACGGGGACCAACACCATGACGCCCAATACTTCGCCCGACCACCACGTCCATAAATTGAATACCACCTGATCGACCGGTATGGCCCCAAAAAACAACAGGCCGGCCACTCCAAGTGTTGAACTCATCAGGCATGCGACCGGTCCGGCAAGGACCAGGAAACTCAATACACATCTGCCGGTTTCCAATGACGTCGGATACCCGATGAATCTTCGGACCAGCCATACACCGAGGATCGCAGAACAAGTCGGTCCTGTCGCGATGCAAGCGGACATGATCCATCCGTTCAAGCCGAGTTCCCATCCGGTCGAATTGCCGGTCGCCCATAGGTTGACCAGGAAGGATCCCAACCAAATCCCGGGCCAGAGCCTATATCCACCGAACAATAACATGCCGAATGCCAACCCTGATGCCGGCCAAAAGAAGGATGCATAACCGGGTGGAATCGCCAATAACAGACCCAGTCGTCCTACAAGGGTGTAACCCAGCGCAATCAGCAGAATACGACCCAACAGAGCGAAAACGCCCGCTTCATGGGATAAGCGTTGCGTCTTCGCAATTTCATCTTGACTTTTGGATGCCCGGACCATTCCATTCGACCCCGTACTCAAGAAAGGACCGTAATCGAATACACAACGTGACCTTTTGAGACCAGTATGGCGTTAACAGTGTTGCTTATTTCATTGTTCGGGCATTTTTCACCCCAACTTCGTTCTTTTGCCCCATCCAATTCACGCTTTCCTTCGACTCAACGGTTATCGTTCAACCCTTCGTCCGCGTCCGCAAGATCCTGCTCAGATCGCACAGCCCGCTCAATCTTTCTCAACAATCGACTCAATTCCCGATCATTCGCATCACCCGCCAACTTCCTCACCCGATAATAAACATCATCAAGCTCATGGAATCTCGGTTGCTCGTTGACTTTCGTTTCCTCAATGCCGAGTGAATCAAGGAATTTTGTCAGCCCTGCCGTCTTTTCGAGCCTTCGCACACCGTATACACCCGTTACTTCAATTCGTCTTGCGTCCATCGCCCCCGGTAGACTTGCCCCGAGGCCAACGCGCCTATTTCCGACTCTCAGCCAGGAATAACCCTTGAATTGCTCCACCTTGCCTTCGGCTTTGACTCTTCGTCCTTCCAACTCACGCCAATCCCTGCCGGATTCCAATCGCGGCAAGTCCGCCCTGTCGTTCCCAGTATCCCCTCCAATACCTCTCAATGCACACCCGCACAGCAGCAGGGATGCACTTACACACCCGATCACGCGAAATATTCTAAATAAGCTCATAAATCCTCCAGCAACATTCACATCGGCTGAAATACACCCCCTTCCGCAATCGATCGATCCTTAACGCCCCGTTTTACTTCCATCCATAATCCCACCTGCTTACCATGCTCATCATGAAAGTACTCTGTTTCGCAACTCTCACCCTGTTCATCACCTTCGTGATCGCCTGCGCGAGCGAGGAGGAGGAATCGCTTGAACAGGCACAGGCTACGGTCAGGAAGAGACTTACCACCACTCTGACTGACGCGTTTGCGACTCCTGATGCCCGCAAAGTCATCGAGCAACAAACGGAGGCCATTCGCCAAATTGCGCGTGTCGATGCCGAGATTGCATCCTACATCCGCCTGATCAGCGTCCAGCCCGAGCGTTCCAAACTGCTTACGCAACACATTACACAGCTCCGCGTCACCGGCAAGGCCCTGGAAGAAAGATCAAGACAACTTGACAAGAAACTCATCGAAATCACCACCGCGGCTTTCAAATCGCTTATGGCGGACGACGCGCTTTCCACCACGCAGCTTCAGGTCATGGCTGATTCCGGTTCAAGACTCGCGCTCCATATCCAGTCGCAGCTCCTGAAGGAACTTAAAGATATCTCACCATCCGAAGACACCAAGCAGCTGGCCGATGTCCTGACGGCCATGAAAACGCGAACGGCCATGCTCAAAATCTCGATTGCCCTCAATCTCCAGTATCGGGCGCACATCGGGTCTCTGCCCACGCTTGATCAGGGAGGGCTCACCTCCCTCATCAACGCACCGCCGCCCGATCACCCCCATTCAGTCAAATGGAAGGGGCCATACCTCAAACCCGCCGACCTCATCGACCAATGGGGAAAGCCATTTCATTACACGATCACCACGCAAAAGAGAGACAAACCCACCTTCTCCCTCTTTTCATCAGGCCCTGACCAAATGCCGCATACCGCGGATGATCTCCATCACGTCTCACCCGCATCCTGAATTTTTCCTTTACAGGCGGACGCCAATATTCAACCCTGTCTTCCGCATTTCCGAATACCGTCGCCGACCCCGCCTGCAGTTCTTTTGATCGCCATCCGTTCCCGATCAAGAGGCACGGACGATTCGACCCATTCTGCGGCATGATGCCAAGGGCCAGAGAAATGCGTACAACAATTTGTATCTGCAAGTATGTTAGCTGAAAAGCAGGACATCCACCCACATCGAAACAAACGGTAGATTCAGAGCCGCCCTCTCTCTTTTACCGGGGTGGTCATGGTTTGCGGGAAAAGAAAGACTGGAATCTCGCCAACCATTGGCTTACGACCAAGGCGGCGCCGAGCGCCTCGAAGGTCGAAGCTCTGTCCGTCCATATGGCCACGTCACTGAAAGAGCAGGCCGTGTAGGGCCAGACGTTTCTGGACGAGTCCCTCGCTTCCGTTTCCACATCGCTTATGGTTGCCACGTTCATAGCCGCGGCCGTAGGCGCGTTGATCGCATGGATACTCAGCCGCCATCTGATCGGCGCCATTCCGAGCAATGGGCCGAGAACGATTCATCCTCTTGCGAATCGCGGATGAGACGCGTGAGCTTGCGGAGGCTGATTGTTAAGTTCTAAGACCCAACGAGAAACAGGTTCGGCATCGTTACTTTGCTCGTGATTGCAACAGGAGCGTCATTGCTGAACCCAATTCGGAATACCAGGCTGCCGACCACATATGGGGTCGACAGCTTTATTTTTGAATCGGTCCGGCGGGAATCTTCATAATAATTCACCCGCCATCGATCTCATTCACAAATCCCAACGTCCAAATAGCTCTACCAATCGACCAGCCTATGATGCCTCCGATCCCGGCGGAAATACGTCGCCGGAACACGATCGTTGCGATTAACGCACACCCACTCGAAATCGAAATACCCCGTGCTGGATGAATTAACGCCTTTAATACGTCCTCCCCACCTCCAGACGCCCAGGAATACCCCGCATGACCGAAAATGCCCGCAAACAACACCCCACCGGAGATCATCTCCTTCGCAGGGATATCCGTTTGCTGGGCTGGCACTTTCGCCAACTCGTCCTCGATGATTGCGGAGAGGAGATCTGGGATGAACTTCACCACCTTCGGGACCTCGCCGAACGACGACAACTCGGCGACCCCGATGCCGAGAACGAAATCGCCGACCACCTTCGGAAACTAAGCATTGATCGTCTTGAACTGCTCACACGCGCGACGGGTATGTTCTTCGACCTTGCCAACCTTGCTGAGGATCATCATCGCGTCCGCGTCCTCCAGCAGCGCAAAGAAGATGATAACCTGACCGAAACCATCCAGCTTGGCATCGAAGAACTTCGCGGCGCGACCAACTCCGAACAATTCAAAACACTCCTTTCACGCCTGCGCATCGAGCCGGTCTTCACCGCACACCCCACCGAGGCGAAGCGTAGAACCGTTCGGAGAATTCTTCGTCGACTCCGGCGAGATCTTTACGCCGTCGATAATCCAAACCTTCGTGGCTCACGACGACGCGAAGTCCTCGATGACATGTACCAGAACCTTCGCGCACTCTGGTCCACCGAATCCATCTCCGCCAGAAAGCCCACGGTCATCGAGGAACTCAGAAGAACGGTCTACGCCGTACGAACCCTCTGGCGCGTCGGGCCACGCATCCTCGCCAAGGTACGCGACTCACTCAACTCCGAAGAAGAACGACAGGCACTCAACCACCCACTCAAATTCGGCAACTGGATTGGCGGCGACCGCGACGGCAACCCCTTCGTCACCGCAGATGTCACCAAACAGACACTCGAATACCTCAGAAAAAACGCCATCGAAATGCACCGCTCCACGTGCGTCAACGTCCGAAGACGGCTCACCCTCTCCGCCGCAAGATACGACTTTCCCGAATCACTCAAGGCCGCCATCGACGCGGCCATTCTGAAATGGCCCAACCTCAAGGAATATATCAACACATTCCATCCGCAAGAATGGATCGTCCAATGGCTCACCATCGTCGACCGACGACTCCGCGCCAGCGCCCCCCTCCCGGGCACCAACCTCCACATCATGGCCTATGCCACCGACCAGGAATTCCAGAACGACATTCAACTCGTCTACGATGCCCTCAAACACGCAGGCCAGGACGATCTGGCATCAGGCCACCTTCTCCGGTGGCTTGATCGCATCAAGATCTTCGGCCTGTATCTCCTCCGCCTTGACATCCGCGTCAACGCAACCACCGTCAGAAAAACCGCCGCCAAAATTCTCGCCGCCTCAAACGCATCATCCGATTACCTCGAACTCAAGGATGGCGACCGCATCCACGCGCTCCAATCCCTCCCCCCTGATCAGGCCCAACCCCTCTCCCCTTTCCAACTCGATCACGATGCCCAGGACCTCCTCGACGTCCTCACACTCACCCAACAGCAAGCCCACCTCCAAAACGACGACGCCATCGGCCACTTCATCGTCTCCATGACTCAAATGCCAAGCGACATCCTCGCACTCCAATGGCTCACCGATTTCGCCGCACACCATGCCCAACTCCCTCACACCATCCCCTTCCGACTCGTCCCCCTGTTCGAGACCATGGACGACCTCGAATCCGCACACCTCCTCCTTGAAAAACTCCTCACCAACCCGGACTTCCAGCAACATCTCGCTGCGAAAGAACACCAAATGACGTGCATGATCGGCTACTCCGACTCCGCCAAAGACGGTGGTTACTTCGCCGCGAACCGAGGCCTCTACCTGGCGCAGCAAAACCTCGCCATCAGCGCCCAAAAACACAACATCAAACTCACCATCTTCCACGGTCGCGGCGGCGCACTCGGCAGAGGCGGAGGTCCGGCCGCACGCGCCATCAAATCTCTCCCTCCCGAAGCAGTGAACGGCAGACTACGCCTCACGGAACAGGGTGAGGTCATTGCGGAGCGCTACGATGATCCCGGCATCGCGCAGCGACATCTAGAACAACTCTTCTGGGCAACGCTGTGGCAAAGCGTACCTCACGAATCCACCACCCCCGACTACGCCGACCAACTCGCGGATCAGCTCGCGGCGTTCTCCCTGCAGGCCTACCGCAATCTCCTGCAGATGCCCGGCTTCGACCAATACATGCGCGACGCCACCGCACTGGCACTCATCGAAAAACTTCGAATCGGCTCCCGACCCACCCGAAGATCAGCCGCCGCGAAACTCGAAGACCTCCGTGCCATTCCTTTCACGTTTGCGTGGAACCAGATCAGAATGCCCATCAACGCGTTTTTCGGTCTCGGAGCCGCCTACAACCAACTCGACGATGAATCCAGAAGCCGCGCTCCCGAACTCTACAGCAACTGGGCGTGGTTTCGCGCCGTCATTAATAATGCAGAGCTTGCGCTTGCCCGATGCGATTCGGCCATTGCCCGTCGCTACGCCCTGCAATCTGAAGATCCGGAATCCGCCCTGAAGATCTGGCAGGCGCTTAATGATGAACATGCCGCGGCGCTGAACGCAGTATTGCAGATTAAGCAGGAAACCCAGATTATCGAAGCCTTACCGTGGCTGCATCGCACGATCCAGATCAGGAATCCCTACCTTGACATGCTTAACCTCACACAGGTTGAACTCCTCGATCGTCGCGACAACCAGGCAGATGAATATCCCCCGGATCAACTTGACGAAGCGTTGCGTCTCACCGTCCAGGCTATTGCCGCCGGTCTTCGAAACACCGGATAATGCCCGCAACCAATCCTCGCTATCCAATAAAAACGTTCGACCATTTCTGGCCGGACGTGCCGATTCGACTTCAATCACACCCCATTCGTCATCTTGTCTTTACTTCTTTCCGTTCAACCTTCTTTTCTTAATCTCCGCCATCTTTGCATGCGCCTCCTTCTCCGAAATCTTCCCCTCCTTGACCATTCGCAGCAGCTTCCGCCAGATCGCTTCAAGATCTTTATCGCTTTTCTTTCTCGGGACTGCCTGATGTTTCTTTAAATACCAAGCCCACTTCGCCGCAGCCTCCTCCCTGGTAATCTTCCCCGCCTTCATCGCCTCCCCAAGCTCCTTCTTAAACCCAATCGCCTCAGACTTATGATGCCCTGTCTTTTTTCCCCAATCACCATATCGAACTGCCGCCTTCTTCTTAATCGCGGCCATCTTTGCATGTGCTTCTTTCTCACTTAACTTTCCTTCCATCACCATCATCTGCAGCTTTTTCCAGATCGCCGTGAGCCTTGCGTTCCTTTCGTCATCACTCTCACGCTTCTTTCGACCCTCCAGCCTCTTCCGAACAGCAAACCCCTTTTCAATCCGCTCCCACCGAGCGTTCGCCTGCTCTTCCGACAGGCGACCTTCATTCACCAGCTTTTTCAAGACGGACCCAATCCACTCCAAATCCGCATCAATACGCTCATACTGCTTCTTCGCATTCGCGCGTTTCGTCAACGCCTCCCACATTGCCCATGCTTCCTTCTCGCTCAGATCCCCGCGGTTCACCGCCGTCTTCAAACGCCGTGCAATCGCTTCATTCTCCATCGCCTTATCTTTCTCGCCCATCTTCTTCAGCGCCCCCAACATCACGTCCGCCTCCTTTTCCGTCAGCTCACCTTTCTTTACCGCCTTCTTCAATCGTCTTTTGACCGCTTCATCATCCGCCCCGTACAAATCTCCAACGACGCCGATGCTTATCAGCCCTACTACACCCAAGACCACCAATCGACCGACACCTCGCGAAACTGAAATCTTCATCCGATTGCCTTCCTTTCCGTGTACTGCCCAAACGGGATCTATCATAAACGTGAAATATGCTTAAGCCGCCCCTTTGGGGCTACCGTAATCATCTTATCCGATTGCCCGTCCTGCGCCTCTTTCCTAAACTCCCCTCACTCTCCAATAACCCAAAATCTCTTGTTCGCAGAGCCTCCCCGTGACAGACCCCACCATCACCGCCCACGATAGGTACCTCACCCTCAACTATCCGCGCTATCCCATTACCATCACGCACGCATCAGGCTCCACCCTCACGGACTCCACAGGCAAAACCTACACCGACCTCTTCGCCGGATTCGGCGCGGGCATCCTCGGTCATTGCCATCCCGACCTCGTCGCCGCAGCCAACGACCAGATGAACAAAGTCTGGCACGTCGGCAACCTTCTCCACACCGAACCTCAAACCAGACTCGCCCAACACATCGCCCAAAAAGGTTTCAACGGTCGATCCTACTTCTGTCACTCGGGGTCGGATGCTAACGAAGCCGCGTTCAAACTCGCGCGACTCCACGGCCAGAACAAACGACACAAGATCATCGCCACCAACCAGTCTTTCCATGGCAGAGGTTTCGCGGCCATGATGGCCACGGGACAGGACAAGGTCCGCTCCGGCTTCGCCCCCTACCTCCCCGGTTTTGAACACGTCCCCTACAACGATCTCGATGCCGTCAAGCATAAAATCGACCCAGAAACCATCGCCATCATCGTCGAGCCCATTCAGGGCGAAGGCGGCATGAACGTCCCCGACCCTGCTTACCTGCCCGGCCTCCGCGATCTCTGCGATCGACACGACCTCTTGCTCATCTGCGATGAAGTCTGGACCGGTTGCGGTCGGACCGGCAAATGGTTCGCCTACCAACATTCCAACATCGAACCCGACATCCTCACACTCGGCAAAGCCATCGGCTGCGGTCTTCCAGTTGGCGTCATGTGCGCCAACGAACGCGCCGCGAAATACTTTGACTTTAACCACTACGGCGGCGTCCCTCACGCCACCACGCTCGGCGGCGCACCGGTTCCCACGGCGGTCTCCGCCGCCATGTTCGACATCATCGAGCGCGACAATCTCCTCGCCCGCGCCGAATCACTCGGTGACGAAATCACCGAACGCTGGAACTCCCTCGCCCAATCCACACCCGCCGTCACCCGTGTCCGCGGCAAAGGTCTCTTCCTCGCCGTCGAACTCAACCCGAAAAACGCATGTTTCGACAACGCCTTCGACGTCGTCGCCAAAGCTCTGGACCAAGGGCTCGTCATCAATGCATGCCAACAAAATATCCTCCGCATCGCCCCGCCTCTGAACATCCCCACCGACCAGCTTAATCCCGCCCTCACCCTCCTCGAAAAACTCATCACCGACGACACGTAAACTGCCCTCCAACGCTTGACTCCTTTCTCCCACCATCGCAATAATAGTCACCGCATCCAACGACCCGAAAACTCACCCCTCCCTACGGATACCCGCCACCCGTCGTTCGATGCCCACCTGCCTCCCATCGCGGAGTACACTATGCCGCTGTCCACATCACAGCAACACCCAACAGGAGGGTTTATGAATTGTACAAAGGCCGACACCTTCTCATAGATTGCAGCCGTGTCCCCAAACACATCTGCCTCAACGATCAACTCATCCTCGAAGCCATGGCTCGGGCGGCCACGCGCGCAGGCGCCACGGTCATCTCCCAAGTTCGCTATCACTTTGGCCACAACTCTCCGCCGGGCTTTACCGCCATGGTTCTCCTTGATGAAAGCCACTGTTCCGCCCACTGTTACGCCGACCAGCAACTCATGGCGTTGGACATCTTTACCTGCGGCAAAACAGACCCCAACGACATCCTCACCTACATCCGGGAAGAAGTAGACCTCGGCGAAGTTAAGACCGTCCAGATGCCCCGCTTTACCACACCCGTCCAACCCATTGAACAAATTGAACAATCCACGGCGGACCGACTCGACGCATCCACACCCACCCCTTCTCTGGAACACTTTGAAAAATGACCCAACGCAACCTCCACGATGGACGCGATGATGGTCTCTCCCCTCTGGAAAGCCTTGACCTTTCCAAAATCTCTGACTTCTCCGATCTTCTCAATGCCATGTCCCGCACGGCCTTCGCCGGCCGTAACCTCGGTGAAGCACACGATATCCTCATCGAAATGGCACGCACATCCCGATGCGGTGTTATTCTCACCGTCTCCGGAGCCATGACCGTCGCCAAGCAGGGCACGATCATCTGCGACCTCATCGACCGCGGCATTGTTAAAGCACTCGTCGCCACCGGCGCCCTCATCGCACACGGCCTCACCGAATCCATCGGCCTCGTCCACTACCGCTACAAACCCACCGATTCGGATGAAGACCTCTACGAAAAAGGCTACAACCGCATCTACGACACGCTTGAGATGGAAGCCAATCTCAACGACATCGAAAAACTCATACGCTCCGTATTGGACTCCGAGCAACCCGAAAATAACACATGGTCCTCCTCCTCTTTCTGCCATGCCATCGGACGCCGCCTCTCCGAACAAAACCAGGGCCGCGGCATACTCCGATCCGCATACGAACAAAACATCCCGGTCTACATCCCCGCATTCACCGACAGCGAAATTGGTCTCGACTTCGCAACCTGGGCCATGGCCAACTTCCTCGCTAAACAACAGGAAGGCGCCCCACTCCCGGACCGCAACCAGATCTTCTCCGCTATCCCCGCCTTCAACCCCTTCCTGGACCTCCAACACTATGCCCGGCTCATTGCCGACTTCGACACGCTTGGCATCTTCACCATCGGCGGCGGCGTCCCGCGAAACTGGGCACAACAAATCGCACCCTACTGCGAAATCGTCAACGATCGTCTCGATGCCGGGTGGCCCCAACCCCGATTCAAATATGCCGTCCGAATCTGCCCCGAACCGGTCCACTGGGGCGGGCTCTCCGGTTGCACGTACTCCGAAGGTGTAAGCTGGGGTAAATTCGTCTCACCCGACGACGGTGGAAGGTTCGCCGAAGTGTACGCTGACGCTACCGTTGTTCTTCCACTCCTCGCCAAAGCACTCTTCCAGTCCCTGGATAACGAGGAATGACCACCGACGCCATACAACCACATAACCCCAACCCCACATTCCTCGACCTCCCCGATTCAGGTCCAGCCAACGCCAAGATTACAATCCTCCCACTTCCGTACGAAGGCACAGTTTCCTACGGCCACGGCACAAGCCAAGCCCCGCCCGCCATCCTCCAGGCTTCAGCCCAAATCGAACTTTGGGATGAAGAACTCAATTTCGACCTCGATTCCCTTACCTACCACTGGGCCAATCCCCTCACCCCCAAGGGAAACGAACAACCCGCGGCCTACCTTGCGCGCGTCCAAACTGCCGCACAATCCCTCCACCACCCCGACAACCTTCTCATCGCAATAGGTGGCGAACACTCCCTCACGCCGCCTCTCGTCTACGCAGCCGCACTTTCCGATAATCTCTCCGACATCACCATTATCCAATTCGACGCCCACGCCGACCTGCGCGACACCTACCACGGTACTCCCTACTCTCATGCGTGCGCGATGCGGCGCCTCACCGAACGCGGCGCCAACCTCATTGCCATCGGCATCCGTTCCGCTGACCGCGCCGAACACGAATACGCAACGTCAAACCCCAACATCGAAACCTACTTCGCCCACCACCTCTCCCGCGATCCCCACACCCACGACCAACTTCTTGCTCACCTCAAATCCCTCACCGGCAAGATCTACGTCACCCTCGACGTCGATGTGCTCGACACCAATCTCGCCCCGCACACCGGAACGCCGCAACCCGGCGGCCTGAGTTGGTGGCAGACCCTGACCTACCTCCAAACCCTGCTGACCCCAAACCCCAACACCATCCTTCTCGGCGCCGACCTTGTCGAAACGGTCCCCCATCCCTCCACCCACCTTAACCAATTCACCTCGGCCCGTCTTCTCGCGAAGATCATCGCCTATACACACTCGACTGATGTCAAGTAATTAGCTTCTTGTCCTTACAGAATCAGCTATTCCCATTTGTTCTTTATCTTGCCTGATCTCTATAACTGGTTAATACTGCCTTACGACGCGTCTTCAAGTACTCATAATCGAATCCATGCTGAGATGTAATTCATGCGCGAGGAATGATCTTGGTGATGAAAGGTCAGATTTGGCAGGTGAATATTGGCTGCATACATTTCGGTTATGCGAGTATTGCGAACGGTTGAAGATATGCGTGAGGCGCGGGACGGGATGGGGAAGGTCGTATTTGTGCCGACGATGGGGGCGTTGCATGAGGGGCATTTGAGTTTGATGGATCGGGCGAAGGAGATTGGGGGAACGGTGTTGGTGAGCATTTTTGTGAATCCGACACAATTTGGGGAGGGTGAGGATTTTGAGGAGTATCCGAGACCTGAGGAGAGGGATCTGGAACTTTGTGAAGCGCGTGGAGTTGATGTGGTCTTCATGCCGCGTGTTGAGGAGATGTATCCGGAGGAGGAGGTTGAGGTGGTGGTGGATGTGCCGGGCATGAGTAGGGAACTTGAAGGGGCGGAGAGGCCGGGGCATTTTGTGGGGGTTTGTCTTATCGTGGCGAAGTTGTTTGGGATGGTGAAACCTGATGTGGCGTGTTTTGGTCAAAAGGATTATCAGCAATTGAAGATTGTGGAGGCGATGGCGAAGGGACTTGGGATGGGAATCAGGATTGAGATGTGTCCGACGGTGCGTGAGGCGGATGGGTTGGCGATGTCAAGCAGGAATGTCTATTTGAGTGAGGAAGAGAGAAGGAAGGC
>JANQQT010000065.1 GCA_028284925.1 Phycisphaeraceae bacterium
ACCAACCACCAACCACCAACCCCCATCTTCGACATCACCCTACCCCCAACCGAAACGCACTGATACAATTCCCGGCCATAATAACCACACGGAATACCCAATGCCCCTTAACTCCTTTACAACGACAACCCTTGCCGAAATAGAGCAATGGATCTTTTACATCGTCCTTGCCGTCCTCTGGGCCGTCGGAACCATCATCCAGAAAATCAACGAGCGACGCGAGCAAAAGCAGGCCGAAAAACTCGCCGAGGAACACCCCGAAGAATATCAGGATGATACCTCCCCGGAACAGACGCCCGCCGATGCCCCCCAATCCCTCAGGGATCGCCTCAGTGCCCTGCGCGACCAGCGCATCGAAAAACTCCAGCAACGGACAGAGCAGCCCGAACAAAAATCCGAACCTTCCCAAACCACATCCCAGCCCCTGCCTCAACAGGACCCCGCTGCGGATATAGCCCTCGCCGCCGAACGCGCAAGAAGAATCATCGAAGCCAACCAGGAAAAGATCCTCAGACGGCAACAAGCCGAAAAACAACGACAACTCGAACTCCAGCACGCCCGCCAACGCCAGGAACTCCAGCGACAGCGACAAAAAGAACGCGCCAAGCAACGCGCCACCCCCAAAACACCCCCTCCCATCCCCATATCCAACAAATCCGCCGATCTCCTCAACTTCAAAAACTTGTCAACCGCACAACTCAGACAGGCAATCATCCTCAACGAAGTCCTTAGCCCGCCCATCGCCCTCCGCAATGATGACACCGCCGCTCCACACTTCTAATATAGCCCTCCAAATTCCTACGGTTGGCTAACCCTTCCCAAAACTCAAACTCCAACAACAAGGCCTACCCCAATGAGCAAATCTAAACCATCCTCCCGCGCCTCCAAACGCTGGCCTGAACACCTCGTCGCAAGACTCAAGACTCTCCGCGCCCAAATGTCCGCACACAACATCGATGGCCTTCTCATCTCTCACCCCGTTGATATCCAGTATCTCACCGGTTTCTCCGGTGAAGACTCCTGGGCCCTCGTCTGGTCAAGAGGCATTACCATCCTCTCAGACTCTCGTTTCGAAGAGGAATTGAAAAACGACTGCCCCTACGCCAAACTCGTCATCCGAAAAGTGCCCCTCCAGCAAGTCCTCGGCAAGGAAGTCAGCCTCCGATCCATCAAAACACTCGGCATCCAGGCCGAACATATCACCCTCCAGCAACGCAAGGACATCGTCAAACACGTCGGAGCCAAAAAACTCAAATCCATCGGCTCATGGCTCGTCAACCAACGCGCCGTCAAAGACCAGACCGAAATCAAACTCATCAAAAAAGCCGTCAAAATTCAGGAAGACGCCTTCACCCAAACCATGTCCGAAATCAAACCCGGCATGACCGAAAAGCAAATCGCCGCAAAACTCGAATACCACATGCGATACCTCGGCGCAGACGGCGCGGCATTCACCATGATCGTCGGAGCCGAACCCAACGGCTCAAAACCTCACTACCTCCCCGGAAACTTCAAAGTCAAAAAAGGCCGATCCCTACTCATCGACTGGGGAGCCTACTACGGCGGATACCGATCCGACATGACCCGCACCGTAGCCCTCGGTAAGTTCCCACCCAGAATCGCCGAAATCTACGAAATTGTCCGCGCCTCACACCAGGCTGGCATCGACGCCGTCAAACCCGGAGCAAAACTCGCAGACGTCGACGCCGCCGCAAGACAGGTCATCCAGGACGCAGGCTACGGAAAGGAATTCAGCCACTCCCTCGGACACGGCATCGGCCTAGAAATTCATGAGGAACCAAGACTCTCCTCCAAAGCCAAAGGAACACTACAACCCGGCCACATCGTCACCATCGAACCCGGTATCTACCTACCCGGCATAGGCGGTGTCCGTCTCGAAGACGATGTACTCGTCACAAAAACTGGCGGAAAAAACCTCTGCTCCTTGCCTACAGACATCAAATCCGTCATTATCTAACACCAATCCCACTAACACACGACGCGGCCATACGGATTTCGCGCACAGATAGGCAAAGGTTGCCGAATGATCGATATCAAAACACTCAAACAGTTAATCAAACTCATGAAGGAAAACGAACTCACCGAGATCGACCTTCGTGACAAGGATGAACAGGTCTCCCTCAAACGAGGACCTCAGGGTGAAATCCAACCCGTAACCTTCGCCGCTCCACCTCAACCCATACCCGCCGCCACAGCTCCACCCCAGACAGCCGCTGCAGCCCCGGCCGCTGCAGACGCCCCGGCCCCCGCCGCTGACGCCGCCTCCGAAGACGATGGCCTCGTACCAATCACCTCACCCATGGTCGGAACCTTCTACTCATCATCATCGCCCGAAGCAGAAGCCTATGTCAAAGTCGGCGACCCCGTCGACGCCGATACCGTCGTCTGCATCCTCGAAGCCATGAAAGTCTTCAATGAAATCAAAGCCGAAACATCCGGCACAATCGCCCGACTACTCGTCAACAACGGCGAAGCCGTCGAATTCGGCCAACCTCTCTTCCTTGTCAAGCCAAACTAACACCCACCGCCACACCATCACGCCTCAACCCAACTACGAATTACGGAACACCCACCAACCATGTTTAGCCGCATACTCATCGCAAACCGTGGCGAAATCGCCCTACGAATCATCCGCGCCGCGAGGGAACTCGGCGTCCAGTCCGTCGTCACCTACTCCGCCGCCGACAAAGACGCCCCTTACGTTAAACTCGCCGATCGCGCCGTCTGCATCGGCCCGCCACCCGCTAACCAATCCTACCTCAACATCGCAAACATCATCGCCGCCGCCGAAATCGCCGACGTCGAAGCCATCCACCCCGGATACGGGTTCCTCGCGGAAAACAGCCACTTCGCAGAAGTCTGCCGATCATGCAACATCGAATTCATCGGCCCCTCCGTAGAAGCCATGCAACGCCTCGGCGACAAAGTCCAGTGCAAACAGCTCGCCGTCAAACACAAAGTCCCAACATTCCCAGGCTCAAAAGGCGCCATCGAAAACGAAAAGGAAGCCATCAAAATCGCTCGCGAAATCGGCTACCCCGTCATCGTCAAAGCCGCGGCAGGCGGCGGCGGCAGAGGCATGCGCGTCGCACACAACGACATCGCCCTCCAGTCAGGTCTCAAAAGCGCAAAAACCGAAGCCGAAGCCGCCTTCGCAAACGGAACCGTCTACATCGAAAAATTCCTCGAACGAGCACGACACGTCGAAGTACAGGTCGTCGGCGACCAGCAAGGCAACGTCGTCCACCTCTACGAACGCGATTGCACCATGCAACGCCGACACCAGAAACTCATCGAGGAAGCCCCCTGCCCCGCCATCGACGATGAAGTCCGTAACAAACTCTGCTCCGCCGCCGCACGCCTCTGCAAAGCCGCCAAATACCACTCCGCCGGAACCGTCGAATTTCTCCTTGACGACAAAACCAAGAAATTCTACCTCCTCGAAGTTAACACACGCGTCCAGGTCGAACACCCCGTCACCGAAGCCATCACGGGCGTCGACATTGTCAAAACCCAAATCAAAGTCGCCGCCGGCGAAGAACTCCCCTTCAAACAATCCGACATCAAAATCAAGGGCCACGCCATCGAGTGCCGCATCAACGCCGAAGACCACACACGAAACTTCGCCCCACAACCCGGTAAACTCGACCAGTTCATCGTCCCAGGCGGCCCCGGCGTCCGCGTCGAAACACACTGCGCAGCCGGCTACAAAATTCCCCCAAACTACGACTCCATGATCGCAAAACTCATCACACACGCTGAAGACCGCGAACAAACCATCAACCGCATGCAACGTGCCCTGCGCGAATTCGACATCTCCCCCATCGCCACAACCATTCCCCTCCACCAACGACTCCTCAACAACTCCAGGTTCGTCCGCGGAAACGTCGACATCAACTTCGTCGAACGCTTGCTCGGCCAATAACACTCCCCAATCCGATCCTCTTACATCCTCATTTCAATCAACACCCTCACAACACCCCTCACTTCCACCTCACCACCTTCTCCACCTCATTCACTCCCCCATTCTTCAAATCCTCAACCCCCACTCGCACCGTCACCTCCTCAACCCCTTTCGGCACATCCCCCCCAACCTTCACCACCAACGTGTAATGCGTCCCCGCCAAACCCGCCCGATACGTCGCATCAAACCCCACCGCATCAAACTCACCCTTCCCCACCGTTACCGCCTCCTCGCCAGGCCTCACCACCACCACACTCACCTTCGCCCTACCCACCACCTGCACAAACCGACCCTTCGCATCCAAAGTCTCCACATACAATCGCACCGCATCAAGCTCCCCATCGCGATCCGTATCCACCCCGCCCGAATACGCCCCGATCCTCACCTTCACAAACCGCGCCTCCACAACACCATCCGGCAACTTCACACCCACCTTCCGCTTCCGCTCATCCGCCAACTGCTTCGTCAACCCCGCATTAAACGCTTCAAGTTCCTTCACCCGATCCTCCAACGTTAACCTCTCACGTCGCAGATCATCCACCAACTCGTCCATATCCACATTGCGACCACACCCCCACATCCCACCCAACAACATCCCAATCACAACACACCACAACCCCAACCGTCTCCATCCCTCAAACGGCCTATAACCTCGACTCAACATCACACTGCCCTGAAATCACACCCAACCCACACCCCTCACCCACGCTGACGCCTAATCATCGTCAGAAACATGGCCCGCCCCAAACTCCTCAGGCAAACTGTCCAAAACCTGGTCCACAACACCATACTCCACCGCCTCCTCAGCGCTCAACCACTTGTCACGCTCACAATCCTCAGCAACACGCTCTACACTCTGACCCGAGCATTCACTCATGATCTTGTACATCCGCTTTCGCGTCTTCAACATCTCCTCCGCCTGAATACTCAAATCCGTCGCCTGCCCCTCAATCACACCGCCCAGCAACGGCTGATGCAACAGCACCCTTGAATTCGGCAGGATATGTCGCTTACCTTTCGTCCCCGCCGCCAACAACCACGCCCCCATCGATGCCGCCATCCCTATGCAATAAGTCGAAACATCAGGACGAATAAACCGCATCGTGTCAAACATCGCCAACCCCGCGGAAATCGACCCGCCCGGCGAGTTAATGTAAAAGTGGATGTCCGCATTCGCGTCTTCGTTCGACAAAAACAGCAGCTGCGCCACCACCAGATTCGCAACATCATCCGAAACACCGCCGCCCAGAAAGATCACGCGATCCTTCAGCAACCGCGAATAAATATCATAACTGCGTTCACCGCGCCCCGTCTTCTCAATCACCATCGGTATCAACGTCGACATCTGCAATGCCCTTTGTATCTAATAATCTAGTCTCGCACGAGCCTCCGCGATTCAATCGCGAAAACAACTCACCCCAACCTCACTTCTTCTTTTTCTTCTCGTCCTTCTCGTCTTCCTTCTTGTCACTGAACGCAAGAACATCATCCACCAACCCATATTCCTTCGCCTCAGCCGCCGAAAAATACTTGTCGCGCTCAGCATCCTCCGTCACACGCTCAACCGTCTGACCCGTATGCTCCGCCAGCAACTCATTCAACAACTTCTTCGACTTCAGAATCTCCTCCGCCTGGATCTGAACATCCGAGGTCTGCCCGTAAACGCCACCATAAGGCTGGTGAATCATCACCTTGGAATGCGGCAAGGCAAACCGCTTCCCGGGCGTTCCCGCCGATAACACAATCGCCCCACCACTCATCGCCTTACCAATGCAATACGTCGCAATCGCACACGGCAAATAACGCATCGTGTCATAAATCGCCAACGTATCATCCACCGCCCCACCCGGCGAGTTGATATACAAATGAATATCACTGTCCGCATTCTGATTCGACAAATACAGCATCCGCATAATCAATCCCGTCGCAGATGCATGATTAATCTCACCCACCAGAAACAAAATACGATTCTCCAGCAACATCTCATCAATCGTCATCTCACGATAACGCTGCATACCCGAACCGCCCGGAGGCATGATCCGAGGCTGATGCCGCTCAATCAGCGATTCCGCTTCACCTGTTCCATGACCCAGCCCCGCGCCCAAAAATGGCAATACGTCTCTCATCACGTCTGCTTCCTTGCAATAATGGCCTACTCTCTCCCTATCGACCAATACTACCCCCAACCATAGTCGAATCAAAACACACCTTATCGGCCTCACACACACCCGCCTTCCTTCCGATGCCCCCAAAACCATTTAAGTTACATAAACCCCTCCCACTCAAACTCACCAAAAAAAGAATAAGGCGGACAGGACGCAAAACACTCACGGATACTTCTTGCCCACGCCGGTCCACAAGACCGACTGTTTCCCTTTGCCCGTATCCACAAGCATCCCACGCAACCCTGCCCAACCTTATCCTGCTCTCTCAAACCCCACGCTTGTCGTTTACCACCTGACGCCGACTCATCCTCGCGCAACACCTCCATAACAAAACCACACAGCGCACCAATCGCGCACGCCCAACGCCATTCACATTCATCGCTATTTGATTTCGCCTCAACCCCGCAAACTCATCTCCCCGACACACTTAGACGCAACCCCATCCCACAGGTTCCCACTTTTGTAAAAAACTTGATATCCTGAACCCCCTCAACAAAACCCTCAGGAACCACCCCATGCCCAACCCAGACCCCGACTGCATCTTCTGCAAAATCGTCGCAGGCCAAATCCCCGCACACAAAATCCTCGAAGACGAACACACCCTCGCCTTCCTCGATGTCAATCCCCTCGCCCACGCACACACCCTCGTCATCCCCAAACAACACTACGTCACCATCGACCAAATGCCCCCCGACGAATTCACCGCCCTCACAGCCTCCGTCCACAAAACCGCACTCGCCATCCTCAAAGCAACACCCACCACCGAATACAACATCCTCCAAAACAACGGCCCAACCGCTGGACAAGCCGTCTTCCACGTCCACTTCCACATCATCCCAAGATCCCCCAACGACAACCTCGGCTACCGCTGGAACCCCACCCCCCTGAACCACGACA
>JANQQT010000168.1 GCA_028284925.1 Phycisphaeraceae bacterium
GAATCAAATTTCGGGGCGACGGTTTGGGTGAGCGATATTATTGGCAGTACCGAACGCAGCGTCAAGCCGCTCGGAGATCAGCAAATCGGTATGATTCACCGGGTAAGATTGATCGAAATGTCAGAAATCGACAGTCGCCCTTAAACGGAATCTCTAATCGATCTTCAAGGACGAAGCACCATCCGAAGGTTCGACCACAAAACAGTTCGGTTCAATGTTGAAACGCTGAGAATATCCCTTCCGTAGTTGTTCCACAAGCACATCAACTGCATCTGCCTTGGCGAGTGTAACGGTACACCCGCCGAATCCCCCTCCCGTCATCCTCGAGCCATAAACGCCGTCCACCTCCCGCGCCAGCTCAACGAGTGTATCCAATTCATCACAAGAGACCTCGAAATCTTTTCTCAGAAAACGATGACTTTCATTCATCAGGAATCCGGCGGTTTCATAATCGCAGCACTCAAGGGCAACAGAAGTCATCTGGGTGCGCTGGTTTTCACTGATCACATGTCGCGCACGGCGACAGATTACGTCATCCATCAGATCCTTGGCCGCATCAAGGTGAGTCATATCGGCATCGCGTAACGCATGAATATCCGGCGCTCGTTTCCGGATCGCGTCGACCGCTTCCTCACATTGCGCGCGACGACGCGCATACTCCGAATTAGCCAACTCATGTTTCTTCTGCGTGTCGGCAATGACATAGGCAATCTCAGGGTCGTAAATGAGAACCTGCCGCACATCCAGAGATCGACAGTCAAGCAGAAGCGCATATCCATTGCGCCCCATCGCCGAGGCGTATTGATCCATGATACCGCACGGCATGCCGACGAATTCATGTTCCGCCTTCTGACACCACCGAGCTTTGCGGTCAGGATCCACGCGAATTCCCAACAAAGTTTCGACAAGCGTTGCCGTGGCCATCTCAAGTGCCGCGGAACTGGAAAGCCCACCCCCAACGGGAATGCTGGATGCGATCACTGCGTCAAAAGATGGAATCATGTGGCCATTGACGATGAATTGATGAATAACTCCTTTGACATAATTGGACCATTGCGTTTTGCCCGGCGAAATAGATGAATCATTAAAGAAGGTCGCCATCTCTTCATCAAGATCCGCGGCCACAACGCGACATCGTTTGGACCCGTTGGCCCGGGCAACCATCACCGTGTGACGATTGATCGCCATCGGGAGTACAAAACCATCGTTGTAATCCGTATGTTCGCCAATGATATTCACCCGTCCGGGCGCGCTGGCGGCACGATTGGGACTGGCTTCGAAGTGATCCTCGAAGATCGATGAAGCACGGTGCACGAGGGCCGTGATACTATGGGCTGGGTCTCGGAACATCTGCACTCGACGTTAACGCACGCGGACAAAGGGGTCAAGGTGCGGCAAGATAAAGCAATTCGTTTTGACTATGCATTTCGAGAACTTACTGATAAGGTCAGGTTGCGCGCGATTCGAGAAATTGTCGAAGAATAGCCGCCGCCGCCAGCGCATCCTTACGAGCTTTCTTCTGTTTACGAGTCAGATTCGTCTCTTTCAACCGATCAGATGCCTCAAATGAGGTCAGTCGCTCGTCGACCTGATGGACAGGCAGGCCGGTGTGTTTTGCAAGGACATCAGCAAACTCAGCGGTAATCTTTGCGCGTGAGCCTGCCGTGCCATCCATGTTGATCGGCAAGCCAATAACGATCTCATCCACGTCATAGTCTGCGATCGTCTTTGAAATCTCCTTCAGGAGATCGGCAACATCGGTTGCCTCAATAACAGCAATCGGACCTGCCTGCATCGTCAGATCATCGCCCGTAGCCAGCCCCGAACGTTTGTCACCAAAATCGACCGCGAGGTATTTTTTCATATCCGGGAGAAGGGAAGAAACAAGGTTACAAAAGCCTGGTGATTGTCACGCCATCGCCTTAACCCGCAGCACTTCGGTGATGAGGACCTGCGGGTCATCAACATCCGGGTTCCGCGTTACCGCCTCATCGATCCACTTAATCGCTGAGGCTCGGTTTTCGCCCAGTTGCAACAACACTTCCAACGCCTCACGTGCCGCGGCGCGACCAGGCTGAGGTGTCGCCTCAGCCCCCTCCTGAGAATCCGCGGCTGATCCGTAGGCGTTACCGGAAACAAACTCGTCTACCTTTCCATGCAATGAGGCGATAATCGTCTCAGCAGTCCGACGCCCGATCTCGGGCAAGGATTGCAGCATCTTGACGTCTCGATCGGCAATCGCATCTGCGATGATAGCAGGTTCCATCGCCATCGCACGTAATGCTTTTCGTGTACCGATACCCTTGACGGTGGTAAACAGATCGAAAAAACCCCGATCCTCGACACGTGTAAAACCCGCAAGACGTGGAATGAATGAAGTCCCCTGAGAACTACCTTCCAGATACTGAATGGTGTGGAGTGTCAGTTCCTCTCCCACATCCAGTTGAAGTCGCGCCGCGAGGTATGCGGGCACGAGCACCTGGTAAGTCAGCCCACTGACCATCGATATGGCTGCGGCGTTGTCATCAATTGACTCGAGTTTTCCATGAATTTGTATGATCATGATCGCTTTTCAAATTCGTCATAGTCAAAAATACGCAAGACCTTACAGATTGGCTCCAAGTGCCTCAACCCGAATCCACCGCCGGCGTAGCACTCTCCTCATCCCCATCTGGAATGATATTGGAAATCAGCTTCGCTCCGACGGCGTCGCCCCACACATTGACCGTGGTACGACACATATCAAGTATGCGATCAATACCCAGAATCAGACCGGCTGCCGCCAACGCGAGTTGCTTATCACCGCCCAATGAAGAGTTGACGGCCTGAATGACAATAACCATCGTCACCAATCCCGCGGAAGGGATCCCCGCCGCGCCGATCGCCGCCAATGTTGCCGTCACAGCAATGATGATTAACTCCGTCAAACCCAGAGGGATGCCATAGGCCTGGAAAAGAAACACGACCGCCACCGCTTCATACAGAGCTGTCCCGTCCATGTTCACCGTAGCACCGAGTGGCAATACAAAGCGTGCAGATCGCGGCTTCACATTACCCATCTCTTCCGCGCACTCGATGGTCACCGGCAGTGTGGCAGAAGAAGAGTCTGTTGTAAATGCCGTCAAAAGGGCCGTACGCATCTGATGCAAATAAAGAAACGGATTCGTGCGCGTAAACAAATACAGGATCAGAGGAAGAATCACCAGTGCATGAAGCAGGAGACCAACAATAACGGTAATGACATACCAGAGCATCGGACCGGCCAGAGACTCCAATCCTTGACGTGCCACCGTCCACGCCACCAAAAAGAATACACCAACGGGCGCCAGACAAAGAATCCAATCCACGATCTTCATGACCGCTTGAAATACGCCGTCAAAAAAGGCAAAAACCGGCCTTCCAGGTGAACCAAGCAAGATCAATGCAACACCGAAAATAATCGCGAACGAAATCACCGAAAGCAACTGACTCTCCGCCGCTGCCCGGAATGGATTGCTTGGAATCATCTGCGAAATGGTCTTCTTGAATGCTCCCCAGAGGCCGCCTCCCTCGCCGGCCTGCTCGATGCGCTGTGTCTGTGTCGAACCGGCTTCCTTACCCGCGCCATATTCGCTCTCACCTTTTTCTATAACGGCTTTTCCAATACCCGAATTGTCGCGATTCGGATCACCCGGCTTAATCGTGGTCACCAACATCAACCCGAGGATGACGGCAATGAGCATCGTCGAAAAATAATACAACACTGCAAACCCGCCGATTCGTCCCAACTTAGAAGGATCGCCAATAGCGCCCACGCCGACAATGACGCTCGACGCGATCAACGGCAACAGGATCATCTTCAGCAAACCCATGAACACGGTATTGCCGAAGAAGTTGAACGTATCCAGCGTTGGCTGCAATTCCGCCCGGGAATAAGACTGAAACAAGACCTCCCCTACAATCGCCCCGATCAGAAGCCCCCCCAAAATCAACCACGTCAACAACCATTTGGAATTCTTCTTAGTAGATTCATGGTTACCCGATCGCTCTGTATTCATCTGGTTCATATGCGCAAGTTACCTTGCACGAGCCATGAGGACAAGTCGCAAAAGTACACTTGGCGTTAATCTCTGAATCTGAATGGACTACCGTCCCTGTTTTCCATCCGGTCGAACGGGTCGGAGAGGGGGTAGAGGAGCTAACGGTCTCGGCCTGGCTTTTGCCGGCGTCTTCGCCTTATCAGCCCGAACCTTCCCTACCTGATACTTATGAACTTTCGCCACGTCCGTAACAGGAATTTTGATATTGAAACTGTGCAACTTTCCAGGTGTCAGACTCGGCGTCTGGTATCGCCAACGTCCAATGACCGCCCCCGCCTTACTCGCCACACGTACTTCAAAGGTGTACCGCCAACTCTCCGTCGATTTGTTTCGCAACGTCCCTCGAAGCTCAACGTTCTTGCGATCAACGTCCGGGTAACGATCAAGGATGACCTCACCGAAGTCGGTATCAACGTAAATCGTCTCCGTATTCGTCCCCGTCCGTATTACCGCCAGCTTGTAGTCAATATCCCATTTGGGGGCGCCCTTCGACGCCGGCAAAGCAGGCGGCAAACTCTTCACAGCCCCTGCAATACCCTTACGCATAGCATCTCTCAATGCACGACTGGCCTGTTCCAACTTTCGCCTTTGAGTAATTGTACGTTCTCGTTTCGTTTCCAGCGTTTTGCGCTGCTTTCTCCATTTTTCGATAGAAGTTTCAGGCTTCGAGTCGGCCAGAAATTCCCTTAACTCCTCCAGCTCCTTCAACGTCTTCTGCAACTCGAGCTTGGCCTTGGCAACCTCAAGTCTCACCTTGGCCAACTCAACACGGAGTTTGGCAAGCGGACTTTGGTCAACCTCGCCCGCCTCTACGGAAATGATTGCATAGAAACCGAAAACGCAGAACGTCAGGACGAACAGACCAGATCGAATCGACATGCCGTTTACCTCCTGTTTCAAGAACGTGAACGCCTTATGCCACATCATACGCAGACGCATCTAACAAAGAATGGTTCATGTTACACAAAGCGAGAATCGAAATGTGTAGACAACCCAAAAACCCGAAATCGTCAACCGGCCACGACAAAGACAAAAATCGGCGTGCGGCCCGGTCATCAATCAATTGAACCCGCAACGTATCCTTACGAACTGTTCTTGGTAGGTGGCGGTGTAAGCTTGGGAGCAGGCGCATGAATCGTTGTTGCCGGTTCAATCTGACCGGAGCCTACTGCCTGAGCCTTTCGCAGACGTTCAAGCGCAACATCATAGGTCAACTGTTCGCCAAAGTGATCATTCGGCGACCCCGCGGCCCCGATACAGCACGTCGCCTGAATAATGGTGTGATCGTCAATGGTCAACCGTAACTGCTGAACATGCTGCCGTATACGCTTGGCCATGGGAATCGCTTCATACAGCCGAATCGCCGGCGAGATGATGACAAATCGATCGTCATCCATGTGAATGATGTCATCGCCTATTCGACAGACGTCGCGAAACCGATCCGCCACCGCTCGAAGATACTGATCAATTACCGATTGCCCGTATCGGTCACGTAACTTTTCAACGTGATCCAATTCCACGATCAATAGGGACCAGGGCTGTGCTGGATTCTGAACATGCCGCGCAATACGTGTCTGGAGCTGCGATTCCGTCGGAAGATCCGTTTTGGAACTTGAAATATTCAGGTCGTACATTTGCTGGCGCATCTGCGCATTGGTTAACCCTGTAGATATGAGAGGGGCCAACGCCTCCAGCATGAACAGGTGTCGCCTTTCGATTGGCCTGCCGCCACGTCTTGCAATCCAGATCAGACCCTGTGTTTCATTTCGGTTGTAAAGTGCTGTTGCCGCGAGCGAATCCAATCCGACATTCTTGAACGCGTCAGTCCACCGACCATGCTGCGATAGATCTGTCCAATAACTTGTCGAACGCGTCGGCAGGATATTTGGCATCAAACGCGTCCGTACGGCATCCATTAGGCTTTCTTTATCCTCCTGATCCGTCTGCCAAACACCCAAATCGAATGCCTGACAACTGCGATGCTCAGGATTCTCGTGCCGCAACGCAACGCCCACAGCCTCTACGTCCAGGACGTTAAGCAATTCCATCACCGTGCGCTCCATCAGCACGTCGACATCGTGCAACAGGTGTAATGAATACCCGACATGCTGAAGCGCTCGAAGCTGCGCTGCCTGCTGCTCAAGCAAGTTGCGATTTTTCATCTGCTCGGTCACGTCCTGAACAACCCAAAGTCGCGCAACCAAGTTTCCCGGCTCGTCACATATTGGAATAACTTGAAACAGGAATGCGCCGTGACGCGTTTCAAACTGCTCGCTTACGGATTGATCGATCTGCTGTAGCACCTGCTCCATTCGCGTATCGAACGCAGCTGGATTCCGAATCTCAAGACGTGACCAGAACTCTCGATGATCAAAAAAATCACCGATGATGTCGCTGACATGAAGATGGAGCAGTTGCTCAAGTCGGTTATTCGAAGTGATGATTCGGCCATTCTCAGCCACCAGCAATATCGCATCGGACATGTGATTAACGACAAGATCCAACAGTCGCTGCTGTTCCGTAACCTGGTGAATCAGGCGTTTGGACTCAGAAACATCGTTAAAGCTCAGACGAATGTGTGAAACCTCTCCCAGTTCATCCAATACCGTTGCCAATTCGACGTTCACATCGATCTCATCTCGGCCTTTGTGAATAACAACCTGACATTGATGGACGTGATTTACCGAGGATCGCTCAACACATTGTCGAAGGACACCACGGTCCTGTGAACGTATACACTGCAAGACGTCACACCCAATCAGTTCATCGGTTTCGACATATCCAAATAACTCTGTCGCCCGTCGATTGGCTTCAACAATGGTGCCTTCCACATTGATTGAAACCATCGCTGTAGGCGCAAAATGATAAAGATGCTGCAACGCACCCTCACGCTGACGAAGCTTACAATTAGCCTTATCCAGACGATTCAGCATGCCCGCAATCGCTCGCGCCAGGTCGCCAAACTCATCCTTCATATCATCGGCGGTCTCCTCGAACACCGACGCCGAAGCATCCTCTCTTATTAAATTGTCCAAGCGATGCAAAGGCCGTGTTAACCAGCGCCTCAGCAACAATAAGGCAATAAGAGTAATCCCCCCCATCATGATCCAAATTCCGGAAAGCTGTTGGACAACCGATTCGTTCATCCGCTCCCTCAACAACGGCCCATCGATCAGGAGATGCAACGTGTAAGTCGTTCCCGCGTGACTGATTTCGCTAATCAGCAACGTCTTCTTGTCGACATCCAGCTCGCCGTCTTGCGGAACGCCAGATTCCGAAATCGACCAATGCTGCATTGTGTCAATTGAACTGGGAAAGTAACCTGACTTGTAGGTTTGCCCATCCGACGCGTGTAAACCCAACGCGACGATTAACGGGTCACGTTCCGTAAAATTATCCAGCGTCTGTTCGATAATCTTCGCGCGTTTGGGATTGGCGTTCTCTGTAATCAACGACTCAAGCGCAAACCTGACATCCGAAACTATCCGTGTCATCCGCCCAGTCGTTTCCACTTCCGCCATGTGTGTTGAACGATGAAATTCAAATATCGCCATGCCAATTGAGAATGCCATCCCAATCAGACATAGTCCGCCAACCAGACGGGTAACAATCGATCTCGCCCATCGTGCATTCTGCATACTAGCGCACACTCATCCAAACACAGGGACGTCCCAAAGCTCGCGGACCATACCCGATGACTAAATCATGTCGCATATGGAACAAGCCCATACAGGTAAATATCGGGCCGTCACGACACTAGATTTAGCTCAACTGAAAAACACATTCGCTGAAAACAATACAAAAACCAGTCAATTATCGGCGTTTAGATAGAGTCCGTGCTCACGAATGTACTCCAGTACTCTCGAATCAAGATAAGCGTTCAGCTTCGGATGCGAAATTGATCCCGTCGCAAGAATATCACGTAGCTCAGTTGATGAAATGTCCATTAACTCAACATCGACAAAACACGACCGCCAGAAATCTCGTGACGCCCTGGAGAGTTCCACAGGCATCCGCGACAACACCGATTCAATCGTTTCGGTCGATCGCAGAATGACCACCGGACGGGCAAGTTCCAGAATACGGTGAGGTTTATACCACGAATAAAACGTCACAGCCATGTCGGCGCCCATCATGAAAAATATCCTGGCCTCTGCTCCCATCTCTCGTTGAAGGTGTTCGAGCGTCGTAACGGTAAAACTTACCCGATCCTCGTGGTCAATCTCAAACGTATCAATCTCGTAAGAAGCTTTCTCTTTATCACGCAGCGCTAGCTGCAGCATCGACAACCGATGGTGAGATGCGACCAAACATCTCTCTCTCTTATGAGGTGGCGTTCCCGCAGGCACAAATACAACCCGCTCAGCCGGCAATCCATCCAACACCTGAAACGGCAATTCAATGTGCGCCTTATGAGGCGGATCAAAACTGCCGCCGTAAACCAAGACTCCTCCAGCCTTTGCATTCGTATCCGTTTCCGATGTCACACGCGATTATACCCCCCCTTCTGGCGCAATCTTACGCAATCCCAAACGCAGCCTTGACGACCCACACCCGCATGGTAATCTGATATCCGACCAAACCAAACATCACAGGAGGTACAGACATGACGACTGACATCATTGCCCCGCCCACGGTCGGACAGACCAAAAACCTTATCGCAGGCCAATGGATCGATGCCCAAAGCGGTGAGACCTTCGATACCTACAGTCCGTCGACCGGCCGGGCCATCGCCCGCGTCGCGTCCGGAGATTCCAACGACATTAACCAAGCCGTCACTGCGGCAAGAAAAGCATTCGAATCCGGCCCCTGGCCCAAAATGAGCGCACGTGACCGCGGGAAGCTACTGTTCAAATTGGCCGATCTGATTGAGGAAAACGCACAGGAACTGGCCGCACTGGAGGTGTTAAACAACGGAAAACCGATCAGCGAAGTTCTGGCTGCGGACATACCTCTCATGATTAGTACATTCCGCTATTACGCAGGATGGGCTGACAAGGTGTATGGCGAAACGATCCCCGTGGATGCTCCAGGCTATTTCTGCTACACACGTAAAGAACCGGTCGGCGTATGCGGTCAGATCATCCCGTGGAACTTCCCGATGCTGATGCTTACCTGGAAGTGGGCGCCGGCATTAGCTTCCGGATGTACGATGGTCTTGAAGCCCGCCGAACAGACACCCCTTACCGCCCTGCGCTTAGGTGAACTAGCCGTTGAAGCCGGTATTCCGAAAGGCGTCATTAACATCGTCAACGGATTCGGAGAGACTGCGGGCGATGCCCTCGTCAAGCATCCGGGCGTCGACAAGATTGCCTTCACAGGTGAATACAAGACTGCTCAGATCATCATGGCCAACGCGGCGCCGACCTTGAAACGCCTCACTTTTGAACTCGGGGGAAAAAGCCCCAACGTCGTATTTGCAGATGCGGACCTTAACAAAGCCGTCGCAGGCGCCATGGCGGGGATCTTTTTCAATCAGGGTGAAGTCTGTTGCGCAGGAAGCCGGTTATTTATTGAAGAGGAAATCCACGATGAATTCGTCAGTCGATTCAGTGATGCGGCCGACGCACGAAAGGTTGGTGATCCATTCGACACAAGTACGGAACAAGGCGCTCAGGTTTCCAAAGAACAATTCGACAAGGTCATGAGCTACATAGAGCTGGGCAAACAGGAAGCCAATTGCGTAGCCGGGGGTGAATCCGTGGGTGACAAAGGCTGGTTCGTGCGCCCCACCATATTCACCAACGTACAGAACGACATGCGTATCGCCCAAGAAGAAATATTCGGCCCCGTCGTTAGCGTCATTCCCTTCAAAGACACGAACGAAGTCATCGAACAATCCAACACCACCATCTACGGCCTAGCTGCTGCGGTTTGGACGCGCGATATCAGTAAGGCGTTCCGACTCTCCGAATCCATGCGAGCCGGTACGGTTTGGGTAAATTGTTACAACACCTTCGACGCCGGGGCGCCATTTGGCGGATACAAATACTCAGGCCAGGGACGCGAATGCGGCAAAGACGCCCTGAACAACTATCTGGAAACCAAGACGGTCTGGGTAAACACAAACTAAAACCGAGAGATTCACCCCAAAAACCGCGTGCTCGCAAATGCGACGGGCGGTTTTTTCATTTCCCTTACCCGTCAAGGCATCAACCGAATGTACTGCTTGAATGCACGTTCGACATCGCTAACTGGACCAAACGCCGCCTCAAATTCCTTAATCATCTCATTCGGCTTGGGAACTGCGGGCTTTTTATTTCGCAATTTGCTCATATACAAATTCAACTCATCACGCTTCTTACGAAACAGGTAATTGAATAGTCCATAAGCCTGGGCATACATGGCCAAAATCTTGTCGTTCTTGATTTTGGGCGGAACACGCACCATGACCACGAATTCACGCATCTTGATCAGTTTGTTATCCTTGTAAAACTTCTTGAGCTGAAAACGACGTTCGCGATTCGGACGATACGGCCCGAATTTAGTACTTGGCGTCTCCGCTTCATAATTTGTCGCCAAGCCCTCGGAGAGCCAGAAGGGATCCGGTGCCGATCGTCTCTGAATATTCGTATTGAAACTTAACTGGTGCACCGCCTCATGCGTTGTCTTTGACGAATTGGTTATATTCGCGATGGCCTTAAGTCGATTTCGATAAAAATTCAACTCCTTCTGGACGACGTTGCGCTGAGCCACCAGCTTCTTATACCTATCGTTATCGCCAACACCCCGCCGAATAGTCTGGCGTATCGCATCAAGCTGGCGTTTTCGCTTGGCAATGTGATCCACAACCTTCTTGAACGCCGGCGCCGTCACATCATTAAAAAACACAATTCGATTGGTTCGCGAGGAGTAATACCCGCTTGCCCAACTCATGTCAGCCTTGTCGATCTTCTTCGCATACTCCACAAACGTCTTTTGATCATCCAGGAGCACACACACCAAACGTTTCTTCAGTGGCCAGGGACGTTGACGCGCCTGCCGAAAAGTTGAAAAGAAGGTGTGATGCGTTTCCTCCAACAGAACCGCACGATTGATCGCCCAATTCCGATCCGTGTTGTAAACCACCAGAAAATGCGAACCCACATGCAGTTTCAGGTCTGACCGAAATTTGCGCAATTCTGCCAACACTTTCTTCTGATACTTGACATCCTTCGGCAACCGGTTGTTTTGGGCGATGTTCGACCAGCGTGTATACGCCTCATCATGTTTCTCATTGAGTCTCAATACACGATGATAAATATCCGCAGCTTTCCAAATTAGTCCATTGCCTTCCGCCCATTTACCCAGCTTCATCAGGTGATCGATATTGTTCAAATCGCTCGCATTGGCGCGTCGTATGAACTCATCAAGAATCTTATCCTTCGCCGCCTTTGCGCCTTGACCTGATGCCGGCGCCCTCCCGTCCGCAATAACAGCGCATGGCAAACCCCAAGCCATAAGCGGGACAAACAGAATCACGACCATATTTAAGCAATTGCGCATCGGTTTGGGGTGGGACTGATTATAGGGGATCATCGTCCATTTCCGCAAATCGATACACCGTGTCGTGTTCAATTACGGCCACAAAACAGTGGCTGCGCCTCCCTACCCCTTATAAGATACAACGTTGCGAAGGAGTACCACATGAGATCATCACATCCCATATACAAGACGGCCTCATCCGTGATGACCGGCCTAATGCTCCTTATCGCCATTTCACTGGTGGGCTGTCAAAAGAAAGTAGTAAACGCCAATCCTTACGCTGGCAGCCAATGGGACCGAAACAAGGCTGCTTATCAAGATCAGCTGGCCAAAAACAGAAAAGACAAGGGGTTGGTCAAAGAACTGGGCGATGGCATCAAGGACAGTGCCGATAACCTCGGCGAATTCCTTTTCGGATGGACGCGAGTATTCACGGGTGAGAAAGAACCAAAGAAGTATCGCCGATCCAGCAGAAAAAACGAACACCCATACGCCGTTGAGCTCGATCCCAAAAGCAGGCAGTCCGGAAGAACAACCACCGATTCCACCAAAGGATCTTCCGGCTCCAGTGTCATTGTTCCTCGATAATCCCCTTCACGCCATTGATCCTCGGATTCCACCTCATGAGTCACGCCGCCCCTAATCCCCCATCTCAATCCATTTCCAGGTTTAGCATAACTCACATGGATGAAATCGAAACGGTCCCCTGTCCATGCGGTTCGGCCAAAAGAGCATTCGCCGATGATCCAGACCAAACGGCTACCTTTCACATCACTGAAATCCATGCAGACTCCAAAGCCCATTACCACAAAAAACTCACCGAGATTTATCACATAATCGAAGGTGATGGCGAGATGGAACTTGACGGTGAACGGTTTCCGATTCGCCCGGGCTCAACCATCATGATCAAGCCCTTCTGTAAACATCGCGCCATCGGCAAACTCAAGGTCATAATCGTGCCCATCCCCGCGTTCGATCCCGCCGATGAGTGGTTTGATTAAGAAACCGTCGACCACTTCTACAAGACGAAGACATAAGATCACTGTCTCCAGCATCTGCACTCAAATGAAAAGCCCTTCGGTGGAGGCAACACCGAAGGGCAGAGGCACGATAAACAGAAATGCAACAAATATTCTGTTCAATAGACCTGTTGGGCTACAAATCTTCAGGCGATGGGTTTAACCAATCGCCGCAGCACCCACCTCGCCCGTGCGAATTCGAACACATTCTTGAAGATCAACAATGAAGATTTTCCCGTCGCCGATTTCCTCTGTCCTGGCCCCTTTCTGAATCGCTTCCACAGCCGCATCCGCATACTCATCATTCACCGCGATCTCCAACTTCGCCTTGTTGATCAAGGTAGACACGGCCTTCAACCCGCGATACTGGTGCGACAACCCTTTCTGACGCCCACGTCCCACAACGTTCGTAACAGTAGCCAGATTGACACCGGCATCTTCAAGAAGATGAAGCACTTCATTCACACGTTCTGGTTTGATTACAGCAATGATGTATTTCATGGATAAAGCTCCTTCAAACTCGCAGAATCCGCGAACGATATGCGTAACACATCTCGTCAGGAATCTGCGTTGTCTCTTACTATCCACCGGGCCGACGAACAACCGCTGGCTCTGATGAACAACCTCGTATTCACCCCACCTACTACAAACACCATGCCAAACCAATTCCGGACTCAGGACCCAACATACGGACCTGTTTTTCAACAGCAAGAACATCACCCCGCCCAATCATTACACGCCAACCCAATCAATGCACAAAAAACAATCACTCAGCCTAGCCGCATTTCCTCTGGCTCAATTCAGCCCCTCCACACAAAAAAAGCTCCCGACCAAATTGGCTGGGAGCTTTCAGTAATCAAATGAATCAGAAGAGCGTCTTACCCGATCGCCACCGACCCCGTCTCGCCGGTACGGATTCGAATCACTTCTTCAATCGACATCACAATAATCTTGCCGTCACCAATCTGGCCTGTATGAGCGCCAGCCTTGATCGCATCCACAACCTTCTCCACATAATCCTCGTTCACCGCCACTTCAATCTTAACCTTGCGAAGCAGCGATCCGACTTCCTTATGCCCTCGATACACCTCCGCCTGCCCTTTCTGCCGACCACGCCCCATCACCTGTGTCACCGTCGCCAGATGGATATCGTTCTTCTCAAGTGCGTCCAGCACCTCGTTAAGCCTGTCAGGCTGAATAATTGCGGTAATATATTTCATCGGTTTATTCCTGATTCTTTTTCGTTATCGAATTTCATTTCCAAACACGAGCTTTCGCCACTCTATAAAAGCCAGCCCTAGTCCAGCATCGTATACGCATGCTCCGCATGGTCCGTCAGATCCATACCAACACGCTCGTCATGCTCCGATGCCTTCAACCCGACGGTCCCATCCACTATCTTATAGAGAATGAATGAAACGATACCGGTATAGACCAACGTCAACAGCACACTCTTGATCTGTACCCAGGTCTGCGTACCACTGGCGCCTTCCACAGCAAGAAAACCCACCGCAACAGCTCCCCAAATACCCGCCATACCGTGAATACCCCAAACATCTAGCGAATCATCGTATCCATACTTCTCCTTGACGATAGCAACCATCACATAAGCAATGATGCTGGCGCCGATTCCCAGGATCATGGCGCCCATGACATTGACGTCACCGCAAGCAGGCGTAATCGCAACAAGGCCGGCCACAACTCCCGAGATAATCCCAAGTACCGTCGGCTTCCCATTGCGAACCCATTCAATCACCGCCCAAACCAAACCAGCCATGGCCGCTGCGACATTCGTCACCACAAATGCACTGGCCGCAGTGCCGTTCGCCGCCAACTCACTACCGGCATTGAATCCGAACCAGCCGAACCAAAGCAAACCAGCTCCCAATACAGCAAACGGCAGATTATGCGGTGGCGAAATCTTGGCGGGATATCCCTGGCGACGACCAAGAACAAACGCCGCAACCAAAGCTGCAATACCGGCATTGATATGAACGACCGTCCCACCGGCAAAGTCCTTGACCGCCTGCTCTTTACCCATCAACCAGTTGCCCGTCTCTCCGCCATCAAAGTATCCACCACCCCACGCCCAGTGACAGACAGGAGCGTAACACAGCAGAAGCCAAAGCGAGCTGAAAACACAGAAACCCGCGAAACGCATACGCTCAGCAAACGCCCCAAGAATCAACGCCGGCGTAATCACCGCAAACATGCCTTGAAACGCCATGTAGAGAATCTTTGGAATACCAGTATCAGGCCACACCTCTCCAGACGTAATACCACTCAGCATGAAATACTGACCGGGATTACCCATGAACCCGCCGGCGGTATCGTCACCAAATGCAATGCTGAATCCAACGATGACCCACAAAATCGTCATCAGACACATGCACATGAAACACTGCATCAGCACGGACAACACATTCTTCCGTTTCACCAGACCACCATAGAAAAAGGCCAGCCCAGGCGTCATAAGAAGCACTAGCGCCGAAGCGACAAGCATCCAAGCCGTATCCGCCCCACTTGGGACCGGAACTTCAGCAGCCGTCACAGCCCCCGCTTTGCCGTCCTTCTCCTCAACAGAAAATACATAAGCAACTTTCTCAACCTTACCCGTCGCATGCGTCGTCCAAATCTCCCCCTTCACAGACGCAGACTTGACACCTTCCTTCGCCTCCGCCGCCGCAAGCTGCTTCATCAACTCGTCTTTGTCGTAGTGCCAGCTTACTTTAGGTGCTTCTGCTACATGAACCGGTAGGGGTTTCGCCTCGGACTTCGCCTCAGCCGACACCAAAGCCGGACTTGCAAAAGCCGTACATAGAAATACGAGGATACACGCATGGCGCATCATGGGGGGCTCCTTCAACGGGTGGAACTGCTGGTTTTTAACCAATGCCTCTAATACTGACTAAAGCCGTACCCGCTACAAAACAAACGGATACCGCTTACCTCTTGACCATCCCAATCACAAACGCCGTGCCAAACCAACAAACACACTCTAACCTGTTAATTAAAAGGGAGTTACGTCGACGCGCACACCCCCCAACCCCGTGCGCAACTATTGAGCATAACCCCCAGCCACCAAAATCAAAGCCCAATTAATAGGCACACCCTTCGCCGCACTGCACATTTCCCATCAACAACCAAACCGCCCCTACACCACCACCGATTTGATGCCACAATTCAACCCGTTACGCTTCCCCGATGCAGCCCTTTCAGCCCCATGCCACCGAATTCAGCATCCAAAACGCCTACATTCTCGCGCGCGCCTCTGCAAACATTTACAGGAATGCAAACCCTTCCAACCTCTTGTCAACCTCAAATGGTATTACTCCCGGCCCGCAATCCAGAGAGGTGCGCATTGAAAACTCGAACCTCAACATCCATACCCACGCCTCGATCCTTGCCGACGATGCCAAGATAATGATCATCTTCAAGGGAACAAACCCTTCAGACCTGCGCCATATTCTCACAGACCTTCGATTCGATTGGACAGATGGCCCATTCGGACAAATCCATTCCGGCTTCGCCTCCGCCCTCGCCGTCGCATGGAACGCCATCCGCCAAAGCCTTCGGGAATTCCATACCAACAACCAGCGCATCTGGCTTTCAGGTCACAGCCTTGGCGGAGCACTCGCCACACTCGCAGCCGCCGCCCTACTCAGGGAAGATCCTCACACCCCCATCGGCGGCGTCTACACATTCGGTCAACCACGCGTTGGAGATGAAACATTTCAACACCAGTTCAATACACGCCTCGGAAATCGAACGTTTCGATTCGTCCACCATCAGGATATCATCACACGACTTCCTCCCAAGACCTTCGGCTATCACCATGTAGGAGAAATGAAATACATCGATCGAGACGGTCGCCTCCTGGTTAATCCACCAACATGGTTCCGGTGGGTTGAAAAGATCAACGCCGGAATCGAAGGAGGCATCTCCAACATACTTAAACGGGATCTTACCGACCACGCCATTTCCGGCAACGAGAAACGCCCCGGCTACCTCGAACATCTAAAATGTCTCGCCTCACATTGAGACTTTCCTTTGGAGCAACCATGAAATTCGCACAGCTCATTCTTCCCCTCTCACTTTTAGGCCATCTTCTTCTTTACGGCTGTTCAACCGCATCCAAACCAACCAATCACTCCTCTATTCGAGTTGCCGTGGCATCCGTCAACCCCATCGCAACTGATGCAGGCCTTGCCGCAATCGCCGAAGGCGGAAATGCCATCGACGCCGCCATTGCCATCGCCCTCACCCTCGGCGTCGTGGACACACACAATTCCGGAATCGGCGGCGGGTGTTTCATGTTGATCCACCGAGCCGACGGAACGCTCCTTGCCATCGACGGTAGAGAAATGGCCCCCAGTGCCGCCTATCGCGATATGTACATCAAGGACGGCAAGCCAATGACCAAAGCCAGCAAAACCGGCGCATTGGCAATCGGCATCCCCGGCTCCCTCGCCGCATATCACTATGCATCCCTTCTCGCAGGTGACATGGACCTCGCGGATCACCTGCGCAACGCCGCATGCGTAGCTCAAAACGGTTTCCCAATCGACAGTACACTCGCCGCTCGACTTAAGGCTACTCATTCCGACCTGAAAAAATTCAAAGCCTCCGCAGCAATCTTCCTCGACGCAAAACAAAAACCCTGGCCAAAGAACCACCACCTCAAGCAGTCTGATCTCGCAAAGACATACCGTCAGATCGCCGACAAGGGCATCAACCACTTCTACGAAGGCGAATTCGCCGAAAAGACTGCCGCATGGATGAAACAAAACAAAGGCATCGTACAGGCTTCCGATTTCGCCAATTATCATCTGGTGATCCGCAGATCGGTCATAAGCCATTACCGCGGTCACACCATAATCGGATTTCCACCCGCAAGTTCCGGCGGCGTACACGTTGCCCAAATCCTAAACATCCTCCAACATTTCAATCTCAAGAAACTCGACCAACGCAATCCCGCTCTCCGCTACCACGTGATAGCCGAAGCCATGAAACTCGCATTCGCCGATCGCGCCCATTGGTTGGGCGACCCCGCCTTCGCCAAAGTTCCAAAAGCACTCGCCGGCCCCGCCTACGCCAAACATCTCGCCCAAAAAATCAATCTTGGCTCCACCATCAATCTAAATAGCCACGGCATCCCCCCAAACACTACCTCCGACATCTTCGCCCCAGGCATCAAAATCCCCGCGATTTCCAAAAAAGACACGACCAATCACTCTCGCAATAGCCCTCCGCCCAATCGAGCATCGCTCACCGCGCAAGCCGCAAACAACCACATCACCTTGACTAATACCCAGATCTCAATCACCTACGATCCCGTCAATCGCCACACCACCCACATCGCCACCGCCGACTCACAAGGCAACTGGGTTGCTCTCACCACAACGCTCAACACCTCCTTCGGCTCGAAAGTCGTCATCCCCGGCACGGGCGTCATAATGAATAACCAGATGGATGATTTCTCCATTCAGCCAGGCGTCCCCAATGCATTTGGCCTAATCGGAGCAGAAGCCAATGCCATCGCCCCGGGCAAACGCCCCCTCTCCAGCATGTCACCCACAATCGTCCTCAAGGATGGCAAGCCTGTCATGACATTTGGCGCAGCCGGTGGTCCAACCATCATCACCCAGATCGTCCAGACTATCGTCAACCACATTGACCTTGGCCTCCCACTTCAACAGGCTATCGCCGCACCACGGATTCACCACCAATGGCGTCCAAACATCCTGTTCGCTGAGAAGGCCATACCGCCTCACATTGTCAAAACGCTTAACAAACTCGGACACAAAACGACCATCCGCACACGAATGGGAGTCACACAAGGCATCATCCTGTCAAATAAAAAAACCTTCTCCGCAGTCCACGACCCCCGTATCCCAAGCAAAGCTGCGACTCGATAACAGGACAACTTGATTCCACCCCCTACTTCTTTTCCAAAATCATCGCGTTAAACGGTCGCCCTTCCCGCCGATACTTCCTTTCGAAATTAGTCCCCACTACTTCGCCATCCCCCGCCGAAATAGGACGCTCAAACGGTATCTTCTCGAACACATCCGTAACACGCGCCACATGCTCCAGCATCCACTGATAATAATCTTCATGATCCGTCACAATCCGTACACACCCGTTTGGCTCAAGCACCCGACACAACTCACGCAGTACATCCTCGCGTACGGTCCGGCGTTTATGATGCCGAGCCTTAGGCCACGGATCAGGAAAATAAATATGTACCTGCCGAAACGTCTCATCGGGAACATACCACTTCACAAACACCGTCGCGTCATAGTGCAACATGCGCACCCCATTCAAACCATGCCGCCTCACACGATCCGCCGCATACTCCCAGAACGCCCGGGCATACTCCACACCCAGAAAGTTCACCTCAGGCATCTGCGTCGCCTGCTGAACCAGAAACGTCCCCTTGCCCGATCCAATTTCAAATTCCAGTGGGAAAAGACGGCGGTCTTCATCAAACAACGTCGCGATATCGAATTGCGTATCCTCACGCGACTCGCCAATCGGCGACAGATCCTCGCGCGTCAATCCATATCCTTGAACATCATAATTCTTACCGTGTGACAGGTTCAAACTCATGAGCCAATAGTAGACGACTCATCATGCGGCGGCTGCTTCCGGCGATTCAGCCACCTCATCCCCTTCACCCTCATCCTTATCCTCACCATCCGAAGCGGTTTGGTGAGCCGACTTCACAAACATCGAATAAAAGGCAAATGCCACAGGTAACGCCAACAACACAGCACAAATCGTCGCCGCAGTACCCCCAAGACTTGCCATCACGATCAGACACAAACCCACACACATCGTTTCCAACCCAATAAACCCCACCAGATCTCTGCCAAATGGCGACATCGAATTCATCGGTCGATTCATCAACTCAAGCCCGCGCAATGCATACTCACCCGCCACCCGCAAATATGGCTTGATCCCACGATACCAGGATGAAATCTTTGCAAAGATGGATTGACCTTCAACCGTTACGACAACATCCAGGGAATCCGCATCGCCACCGCCGCCCGATGCCGAAGGCGGTTCCTGATCATTCTCATCGTTGTTTTCATCTTCCGCCGTCTCCGCCTTGACCGACTCATCCGCCTCCGAAACTGAAGCAACAAGCGCCTCGGCCTCCGCATCAACCTCAGACTCCAGCTCCGCCAACTCTTCTTGACCGACTTCCGCATTAACATCCGACACGGACGACTCAGGCTTCGGCTCAGGCTCAGCTTCGACTTTCGGCGTCAACGCACTTTCGGATTCCGCCAACGCCTGATCAAGCGCAGACTCAATCGAATCACCTGACTCCGCACCGACTGCCTCCTCAACCGGTTCAGAACTTGCCTCAGCATCACCTTCGTCGCTCGCTTCAACGGCCGCTACCGGTTCCATGCTGGCTTCGGCGATCAAAGCATCTATCTCATCCGCCAATTCATCGTTGGAAAGCGATTCGCCTACCCCTGCGGCTTCGGCCTCGTCACTGGTCGCATCGGTAGATGTCTCCGTAACGGCTTCTTCCGAAACACTATCATTCATGACCTCTTCAAACGATTCGAACGTGCCTTCGAGCATCGACTCGTCGTCGAGATCGGCATCCGCGCCGCTCTCTTCAGCAACAGCCTCCACCTCTCCGCTGACCTCCTCCACCGTTTCAAACGATCCGGATAACTCCTCTTCCTCCACCGCTGGATCACTTTCATCAACGGTTGCCGAATCCGCCTCCGCTACTGCAGAAGACGCCTCGCCCCCTTCGTTTGAAGCACCCGATCCGCCTCCAAGCAAGGCCGCCAACTCATTCTCAATTTCCTCGTTGGAGAGCGCGCCGCCGCCTCCTGCATCCGAAGACGCAACCGCCTCTCCGCCTCCAAACATCGCACTGATATCGTCGTTGGATACCAACTTCGACTCCCCCGCCTCCTCGGGTTGCACCTCTACCGATTCCGATGCCGCATTCGCCTCAACCGGGGGCTCAGCAACCTCGGCAGAACCACTATCTCCGCCCGCCGCCTCAGCCAGCAGCGCTTCAATATCGTTCGCAAGCTCTTCATTGGACAGATTCTTCGAGCCGTCCGCCTCGCCAGTACTGGAAGTCCCACTCGCCGCTTCACCCTCACCCGGCGAAGGCGTAGCCTTAACAGATTCCTCAGACGCAACCTCCGTCGCCGCCCCTGCGCCCGCGTCCGCTGCACCACTCGCCCCACCACCTCGCGATGTTCCGCCCGAACCACCCAACAACGCCGAGAGCTCGGAGGCCAAATCGTCATCATTCATGACGGGGCCTAACTCACTTCGACGCTCTTCCGCAGATTTGGAATTACTGAATTCCGATGACTGGCCCGGCACATCCGTCGATTTTTTTGTGTAAGCCTCCGGGTTGGCCAACATCGCTTCAATATGTGAATTTAACTCTTCGTCCGTTAATGCTTCCCCCCGTTCATTCCCCTCCGCATCTTCCCCTTCATTAGATTCGTCTTCCACCACAGCGTCGACATCAGACGCCGCTACAACTCCTGCTTCCTCAACCTCACCCGTCTCAACCGTTCCTACTTCACCTTCACCTTCCGCCACACTCGCCCCCGCCACCTCGCCTCCGCTATCTTCCTCCGCCCCGCCATCCTCGGATTCCTGCGCGCCCTCCCTGCCCGCTACCTCATCCAGCAACGCATCCAACTGCGATTCAATATCATCGATATTCGGATCCAATGCGTCGTTCCCTCGTCGCGTCTACCTACCCTTTAACGTCCTCATCAACTGCGCCCGCCTACGCAATCACAACTACCGCCGACGTATATTCAGGGTATCCCACCAAATAATCGACCAGATGCCGCCTACACTTGATGCTCCCCTACCCGCCCCTAACCCGACCCGACACTCCCAGACGCACAACGACCGATAAAAGCAACTCTCAACATGAACACCCGAAGATTCTTCCATTCTGACCTCTCTGCAAACTCCATCACCCTCGACAAAGACGAAGCCACCCATGCCAAACGCGTCCTTCGCATCCAACCCGGCCAAACCGTTGAACTCTTCGATGGCGCAGGAACAACAGCTAATGGAATAGTCTCCTCACTTGCACCTCAACTGACCATCACCATCGACCAGCGCCATCACACGCCGCCTCCCTCTCCCAAAATTCATATCGCTTCAGCCATCCCCAAAGGAGATCGCGCCGCCACACTCATTCAGATGCTCACCGAACTAGGCGCCCATCAATTCACGCCCCTCGAAACCCAGAGAAGCGTCGTCGACCCCGGCCCTAAGAAACTTCAACGTCTCCAACGAATTGCCACCGAATCCGCCAAGCAATCCCATCGCTCATACTTCATGAATATCAACCCCACCCTGAAATTCCCCAAACTCATCCAATCCCAAGATTACGATCTCAAACTAATCGCACACCCCTCAGACCCGCCACCAGTCCCCTCCCTTCAAAACCTTCATGATCACTCAAACATTCTCATCCTCATCGGACCGGAGGGTGGCTGGACCAACGATGAACTCCAATCATCTACCGCCGCCGACTTTCAACCTTGGTCGTTCAACCCCAATATCCTCCGCATCGAAACCGCCGCAGCCGCAGCCGTCGCAATCATCTACGCCCACCTCTACCCTTCTCAATCTACCTGACTCACTCCACGCTTGGTCGCCACAAATACATGAACGTCGCCGTCCCGTCACCTATCCCCAAGCCATCGCCCAAATTAATCTGCGCCAGATTGATCTGCGTTCCCACATGATTCCCGCCACGACCCACAGGAGCCTTTGCATAAGGTGAACTCCCCGGTGCCGTCCCCCTCCGATACACCACCAAATCCGCACGCTTCACCTTCGCCAACTTCTTCGCCACAGCAAACGCCGTATAAATATCACCCAACTCGTCTACCAATCCATATTGCTTCGCTTCCGCCCCCGTCACCACACGCCCATCCGTCAATCGGTCAAAGTGTTCCTTCGGTATCCGGCTGCGCCCTTTCCGCACAACCTCCCGAAACCGACCATAAAAGTCATTCACCATCCTCCGCATCAATTTCTTATGCTCTTCCTTCAACTCATCCAGAGGCGATCCCGCCGCCTTATTAGGCCCACTCGTAATCGCAACCGGATCAACCCCAATCATACCCAGCCCACGCTTCACACTCACCAATTGCATGATGACGCCAATCGATGCCGTCACCGTCGTCGGATAAGCCACAATTCGATCCGCCGCACACGAAAGGTAATACCCCCCGCTCGCCGCAACATCCTGCATCATCGCCACCACCGGCTTCCCCGACTTCGCCTTAAACCTCTTCACTTCCCGATACATCGCATCAGAAGCCGTCACCGTCCCACCCGGCGTATTCAGTCTCAAGATCACAGCCTTTACCGCATGATCACGACGCGCCGCCTCCAGCTTATGGTGCAGCAAACTCACAGGATTCTCGCCACGTGACAAAAAACCCACCGGCGATGAGTTACTGATCAGTCCCTTCACATCAATCACCGCAATACGGGTCGAATCAAAATAGCCCGTCTCCCGAATCACCGTCGTCGGACGAATAGGCTTACCGCTCGGCCCAGACCCTACCGTAAAACTTATAGGACCACACCCGCCCACAAACATCGACAAACCAATTCCCAGCATCATACAGAAACGTCCAAAATTCCGCGGCATATCAATACCTCCAGCATACATCACGCCCCGAAACAAGATTCATATCGGATATCCATGCTGCTTAAGACCAAACCTTATTTCTCCCATTGCCTCTCACATCTCCACCTTACTTGTAACAACACCCATCAATCCCCATTGCACCCTCTACTATCCTTGGCTAACCTGCCTCCATGAAATTCACCTATCTACTCGCCATTGCCGCAATCTTTTCGCTCACCGTCAACGCCTTCACCGAAGACAAGAACGCCCCAGGGAAACCTTCGCCTCCTACATCCGACAAAGAAAAGCGATCCGAAAAGAAATCTCACAAACCAATGAACCCCCGCCTCTGGTTTGCCAACTACCAAAAGTACAACGCCTCAGCCAAAAAAGTTCAAAACACCGCCGACGCCCGCTACAAACTCGGTAAGTGGGCTTGGGACAACGGCCTTGAAGACGAAGCATGGGAACAATGGATCGTCGCCGTTACCCTCGACAAGAACCACGCCTCCACACGCAAGGCAATGGGCTACATCAAAAAGAACGAGAAATGGATTCGTCCCGGCACGATCAACAACAACTGGCTGAAAACCGTCGAAGCCGACCAACGCGCATTCAACGTCACCATGACCATCGCCGACGATGCCGACCAGAAATTTCTGGATGAATTCGCCTGGCGTGTCCGTCGTCTAAACTGGTTTATGTGGAGTCTCACCGAAGGTCAGGTCTATCTCAAGTCCGTCCAGATCAAGGACAAAGCCACCGGCGGCCGCTTCCACGTCGAAAAGGGAAAACGCGATATCCCCGTCCTACGCGGCGGCGGAGCCTACTGCATACGACCCGGAAGACCAAACTGGGAAGTCCGATCAGGCGGAAAATGCTACGTCAGAATCCTCGCACACGAGATGTGCCACGGTATCTTCGGCGTCCCCGATGAAAGGCACGGTTGCTACTGCCTCATGCAGGGAGGCCTATTCGGAATCAAAACAAAAGACCTCATCCTCTGCAACGACAAAACCCACCGCCGCCACCGCATCACGCCCAACTCCTGCTGGTCCATCGTCAAAAAGAAATACCCAAAGATGGTTCAACCCAACAAAGCAAACTACGGCATTCCGCCCGAAACGAAGATCAAAATCATTAACCAATAATCCCCCACCCGTTCCTTAATCCAACCCAAATTCCGCCCACCGCTCACTCACCCGTTTCTTAATCTCCTCCGTCATCTCGAGGCGCGTTGGCCACTCACGGATCGGATGCCCCCCCACCTCCTCACCCGAAATCTTACGCGTCGCGTCAAACCCCATCTTATGCCCCGCCCCCAATCGCGGAGCCGCATGATCCAATATATCCAATGGCCCGTTAACCACCTCCACATCCCTACCCGGATCACAATTCGCACATAGCTCAAACAGCACCGCCTCATGGTCGTGCACATCCACATCATCATCCACCACCACAACGATCTTCGTCCACGCCATCTGCCCCGCCCCCCAGATCGCATGCATCACCCGCCTCGCCTGTAACGGATACTCCTTCTTGATCTTTACAAATACACAGTTGTGAAAAGCCCCAAACATCGGCAGATCATAATCAATCACATCATGTATCAGCGTCCTCAACGGAGCCAGCATGATTCTCTCCGTCGCCTTACCCAGATAATAATCCTCCTGCGGCGGCAACCCCACAATCGTCGTCGGATACACCGGCTTCTTCCGATGCGTAACCGCAGTCACTTCAAAAATCGGATAACGATCCGGCAACGAATAAAATCCCGTATGATCTCCAAATGGCCCCTCAAACGCCGCCCCCGGCCCAAGCGCTTCTTCCGCCTCCACCAGACCTGATCCTGCAGAAGAATTCCGGGGGCGGGGGTCGAAATCAATTTCACCGCTCTCGACTGACACATACCCCTCAATCACAATCTCTGCATTCGCCGGCACATGCATATCAATCGTCTTGCACTTCACCAGCGGTATCCCCTTCCCATTCAGAAAACCCGCCATCAACAACTCACTGATCCCCGGTGGCAACGGAGCCGTCGCCGCATAAGGCAACACACTCTCCCCACCCAGCGCAATCGCCAGTGGCATCTTCTGCCCCGTCTTCTTCCACTCACGCCAATGTCTCGCACCATCATGATGAATATGCCAGTGCATCGCCGTCTTGTTTTTGTCCAGCAGCTGCGCACGGTACATCCCGATATTCCGGCTCGTCCGAGGCCCTTCCTTACCCGCGTCATCCGGATGAATCGTATAAACTCCCCCAAACGTGATATACCTCCCCTCGCCCGGCTTCTGCAATTTAAACGGATATCCAAACTTCGATGGATCACCATCATCAGGCCAACACTTGATAATCGGCAGCTCAAACAAATCCACCTCATCCCCCGTCTTCACCACCTCCTGGCAAATCCCGCTCTTCACAATCTTCGGTGCAAACGATGCAATCTTCGCCAACTCCAGCCCCTTCTTCATCTTGTCCATCAACCCCGACGGTGGCTCGGGCTTCAATATCCTCTCAATATCATCCGATATCCCCCCAAACCCACGGTCCCGACAATCCAGCGCCCCCTCCATACGCCGATACGACCCAAACACATTGATCGCCAACGGCATCGATGCGCCCGCAACATTCTCAAACACCAACGCCTTCCCACCAAGTTGATAATGCAGCGGATCAAACACCTTCGCATGATCACTCACCGACGGCGCCGCCGACTTACTCACACGATCCGCCACCTCCGTCACCTCCAGAAACGGCGAAACCTCAGCCGATACCCGATGCACCTCACCCTCTTTCTCTAAAGACGCTATAAAATCCTGTAAATTCGCATGTGCCATAGTCGACCATCATAAGCCGCGCAACCCATATTGACGACCTTCAACACTCGATCCAGAATATACCCATGTCCACCCGCCAGCACATCGTCATCTACGGCAACTCCGGCTCCGGAAAAACCACACTCGCCAACGCAATCGCCAAAACACACAACCTTACCCACATCGATCTGGATGATGTCGCGTGGAAACCCGACATCTGGGCTGAACGCCTACCCATTGATCAGAGCATCGCCCAACTAACCGCTCTACTAGACCATGCAGTCGGCTGGGTTGTCGAAGGCTGCTACGCCAACCTCATCACCCCCATCCTGAACCGCTGCACACTACTCTACTTCCTCAACCCTGGCATCGACGCCTGCATCCAAAACTGCCGCACTCGCAACCAAACCCTCCGCCGCCAAAACACGGAGCGCGGCCAAAAAGAACAACTCGATCAACTCATCGACTGGGTATCCCAATACGAAACCCGCCCCGATGAATTTGGCCTCAACCACCACACCACACTCTTCAACAACTTCACCGGCCCCAAACAACAACTCACCTCTATGCAACAAATCTCCAACGCAATCCCCCACCAACAAAAAAGACCCGACTAACGTCGGGTCCATGGAAATGCAATCTTGAATCAGGTCAACTCAGCTACTGATCCACCCCTGAACCGACCGATCATAATCCACAATCTCACCTTCCCCAAACCAGATCGCCAACTCCCGCTCAGCCGACTCCAGTGAATCCGACCCGTGCACCATATTCAGCGACTTCGACAACCCAAAGTCACCGCGAATCGTCCCCGGGTCCGCCTCCGCGCCATTCGTCTGCCCGATCAGTTTGCGACATACCGCCACAGCCCCATCACCACGCAACGCCAACACCAACACAGGCGAAGAGGTAATAAAGCTAAGCAAATCCGGGAAAAACGGCTTACCCTGATGCTCCGCATAATGCTGCGTCGCAATCTCCTCACTCACCTTCATAAACTTCGCCCCCACAACCGCCAGCCCCTTCCGTTCAAACCGGTCAATAATGCGTCCCATCAATCCTCGCTGGACCGCATCCGGCTTCAAGATAATCAATGTCGTTTCCACGTCTGACACTCCTTCAAGTCACCCGCCTAATTACGGGAGCAAGTCTAGTAACCCCTCACACCATCGGACAAATCCACACAACGAATTTACATGACCTCAAATCTCCCTCGATTCCCTTTATCATGTCATCCTTCTTCCGTTCCCCTAAGATCCCCCCCAATGACCTCAATCCCCAACGCCATAACCTCCCTCTCTTGTATCACCGCCATCAGTACCGCCGTCTACATGGGTTGCCGCTTCCGCGACACACCACACGCAAGGAGCATCCGACTCTCCATCGGCTGGCTCGCCCTCGCCGCCACCACCATCGGCCACGCAATCTGGCTCCTCGACGATTTCGATATTCAGGTCAGCCTCCCCCTCCACATCTGCGACATCGCCAGCTTCGCCGTCGCCGGTGCACTCATCCTACAGACACGCTGGATGCGCTCCATCGCCTACTTCTGGGGCATCGCTCTCAGCAGTTGGGCATTTATCACACCAATGGACGATTCCGACGTTTTCTCCGTGCAGTGGCTACTCTTTTGGTCAATGCACCTCTTCATCGTCGGCATCGCAATTTATGATCTCATCGTCGAACGGTACCGCCCCACACGCCGCGACCTCCTCTTCATCTCCATCATCTCCCTCACCTACCTCGCCGTCGTCTTCTCCTTAAATCTCGCCATCGACACATACCAGGCCACCATCGACAACAACCCCGACGGCGCCCCCAACTGGTACACCAACTACGGCTTCATCGGAAACAACCAACCCACCAACCCCACCCCCATCAACCTCCTCGGCCCCTGGCCCCTCCGAATCCTCTGGCTCACACTCCTCGCCCACCTCGCCTTCCTCATCGCATACCTCCCATGGGAATTCTCATACCGTCGCTCCAACGCCCAAACAAACTCAACACTCGCCTGAAAGAAATCGGCAACAAAAACAGAACGATTTTTTCACGCACCTCCCCTCACCGCTACAACAACCCCGCCGTCCCCCCCTGGTCAAACATCAAATTCATATTCTGTATCGCCTGCCCACTCGCCCCCTTAATCATATTGTCCTCCGCCGCAAACACCACCACCTTTCGCCCCGCGCCCGTCTCTACCATGCGCACCGCCAGATCACAGAAATTCGTGTCTCGCACGTGCTTGATGTTTGGAAGCTCACTCTGCACGCGGACAAACGCCTCATCCCCATAAGCATCATCAAACGCCTCATACAGATCATCTTCCGTCACATCATCATCCTGAGGATTAACATAAATCGTCTCCAGTATCCCTCGATCCACCGGCAACAGATGCGGCACAAACAAGACCGAAACCCCACTCCCCTTCTGGTCACTCAACGTCTGCTCAATCTCCGGTTGATGCCGATGGGTCCCACACGCATACGCCGAATACGCCTCATTCACTTCTGGGTAGTGAAGATGCGGCTTGGGCGACTTACCCGCTCCCGTCACACCACTTGCCGCATTAATCACAATATTCTCAGGCTTGATAAGCGACCGCTGCAACAACGGTGAAAGTGCCAGTGCCGCAGCCGTGGGATAACAACCCGGATTCGCCACTAGGTCCGCCCCCTCGATCCTCTCCCGATACAACTCCGGCAATCCATACACCGCATGCTCCAGATTTGCCCGATCCGTATGCGGCGTCTGATACACCTCTTCATACAACTCCGCATCCGTCAAACGGTAATCCGCCGACAGATCCACCACCCGCAAATCCACATCCAACATCGCAGGCACATACGCCATCGCCGCCTTATGCGGCAAACACGTAAAAACCACATCCGCTTCCTTCACCATCACATCCGGATCGATCGGTCGGCACGACAACTCACAACGCCCACGCAATGCCGGAAAAATCTCCGCAATATTCGGCAACTCATCCCGATGACTCGCCAGATACGACACCTCCGCCGCAGGATGGCGCAACAACAAATCAATCAGCCAGAATCCCGTATATCCCGTAGGTCCTATGATGGCGGCTCGAATGCTCATGGCCGGATTGTAGCCATCGCCCATTCCCCAAACCAAAGCTCCAAATTGAGTCGCCACACCCTCCACCACACTTCAATACCCACCTGACCCCTTACGCACTCAATATAGCCGCTTTACCAGCGTCACCGTCATATCATCCTGCTGCGGATATCCCGCCGAAAACTGCTCCACCGCCGAATCCAATTTCCCAATCAACTCCGTCATCGGCAGATTCTGATTCGCCTGAATCACCTCGCCCACACGCACATCCCCGAACTGCTCATTACCATGATTCAGATACTCAAACACACCGTCACTGATCAACGCCAGAATATCACCAGGTGCAAGCCGGATCGGGCTGGGCGGATCCAACGGAACTCCCGTTAGAATTCCCATCGGTACAGTCGACGCCGACAACACCTCTACCTCTTCACTCTGAGCATGATAATGCAGCAACGGCCCCTGCCCGCACGCGTGATACATCACCTCCCCCGTATGCGTATCCAGCAACCCCACAAACACCGTCACAAAACGATTATCCGCCAGATCATCCACCAGTTGATCATTCACCTGGTCCACCATGTCATCCAACGCCGCATTCAGACGCACAGCCATCCTGAACATCGCCCGCACCTGCGTCACCGACAACGCCGGCCCCACCCCATGCCCCGTCGCATCACATAGCAACAGCAACACCCGATGATCGTCAATCGCCAGCACATCATAAATATCCCCCCCCGTCTGCTCCGCCGGACGCGACCAACCCGCCAACTCAAACCCGTTCAACTCCGGCATCGATTTGGGAATGATGTTCTGCTGAATATCCCGCGCCAGTGAAAGATCCCGCTCCAGCTTCTGCTTGACAAGAAAATCATCATAAAGCTTCGCCCGTTGCAGCGCAACCGCCGCCTGCGCCGCCAACGCCGTCGCCAGATTCTCGTCATGTTGCTCAAACACACCGTCATGCTTATTCAGCACCTGCATCACACCCACCAACTGGTCATCCATCCCCACAAGCGGAATCGTCAACAGACAACGCGTCTTATACCCCGTCTGTTTATCAATCTCCGCATTAAACCTCGCGTCCGCATAACAATCCGGCACATTAATCATCTTCCGCGACTGTGCACACTCACCCGCAATTCCCTGATCCGCCGGAAAACGAATAATCCGACCCGCACCCGTCGCCACCTTCGAGTAAAGCTCATTCGTCGCTGGCTCATACAAAAACACCGTCGCACGATCCGCTTCAAGCACTTCGAGTGTCGCTTCGACAACCTGATTCAACATCGCCTCAAGATCAATCGGCGCACCCAACTGACGCGTCACATTCAAAATCCGCAACAGCGACCGATTATCAAGCTGTAATGATTGTTCTTGAGGAGCTTCCAAAAAACACATCCCAACAAATCTAAACAAGACAATTAACGACAACACATAGTATACCACGCCACGACAAATCACACCTTTTCCCCGCGCCCCTCCGATCCGGAAATCAATATATCCACAGCCTTGCGCTGCGGATTCGACAAAGGCAAATCCTCAATATCACATAGCTCCCGCCAGTAAATCCCTTTACCACCTCCCACCTTACCCCTCGCCCTAACCTTCGCCTCATACAACTCAAACCGAATTCGTCGATGCGTTGTCAAATGCTCAAAACTGTTCACCTTCGCAACACACTCCACATTCAAATCAAATTGCTCCCTCGCAAACGTCTCGACATCACCGCCCCCTTCAATCGTTGGCAACTGCCACAACTTCGACCACAATCCCTTCTCAGGACGCTGCTGAAACAAATACCGCCCTCCCCTCTTCAACGCAACAACCTGATGCGTAACCACCTTCTGCTTCACACGCCCCCTCTTCACCGGCAGTTCCACCTGCCTCCCCGCCTCAAACCCCGCACAATAACGCCGCACAGGACAATCACCACACCTCGGCTTACGTGGCGAACAAACCAATGCACCCAATTCCATCACCGCCTGATTAAAGTCCCCCGCACGATACCTCCCATCTGCATGTTCAACATCCTCAACCAGACATCCCACCACATCCCAAATCTCACCCAACACACCGGCATCATCCACC
>JANQQT010000172.1 GCA_028284925.1 Phycisphaeraceae bacterium
CCGACCCCTTCAATTAAACGACATCCTCACACCCCGCGACGTCCCCACCACATCAATCCCATCAGCAACAACCCACCCACGCCCGGCTCCGGAACGCCAGACACCTCTCCATTCCCCACAATCAGCGCATCCAACCCCCTCCCATACGCCTCCTGCCAAATCCCAAAATCAAAACCGTCCACATCACCATCACCATCAAAATCACCATCCCCAACCTCCGCCCCGCTCAACATCCCCACACCCACCAGCCACAACTCATAATCATCCAGATCCACATCACCATCGCCATCCGCATCCCCCATCACCAACACGGGCAATGGCTCAACCTCCCAGCCCACATCCACCAATGCCGCATAATCCAGCTCCGTCATCAACTTTCGCCGCCCAAGGGTAATGGCCGGCGCCATCAACAATTCCTGCCCATCCTCCCTCACCGACTGTGCAAAATGCCCCGGCAACTGCCCATCATCCCGCTCCTCCAAAGGAATACCCCCATCCTGCAACACACCGTCATACTCCGCCAGACTCGCCTCCCCCTGAAAATTAAACTTCCCATTCACCTCCACGATCTTGTTATCCCAACTGTCCGCAGAACCAATACCCAGCACATGCAAAATCTCATGCATCGCCACGGACAAGAAATCCACCTTCCCAACGGGAACCGTGGAATCCAAATCCCCAAAGAAAAAATCATCCTCCGTATCAAAACTGACCCCCCCACCCCAGGGCCCAAAATCCGTCGCATTATCCCCAACCGTCTCACCCGCCTGCCCCCGCCTCTCCACAATGTCAGGAAAATCACCAAAACCAAACACGCTTGACTGTCCCGCCGAGGCCACCGCAAGTGTTCCGTTTACGCCATCCGTAAACCCGCCCGCAAAAATAATCACCGTGTCCGCAGGCACATCAAAAGACCCCACCGTCAGACTATTCGCCTCCTCATTAAACGGGTCCGACAAATCAAAAATAATCGCCGTCATCTGGTTAATCAGCCGCGAATCAATCTCCGACAGATTATCATTCAGCCGCCGCGTCACCTCATCACCCGCCGCCTGCAACACACTACGACGCTCCGCATCATCAAAAAACCCCACCGTATCAAACCGATAATCAAACTGAATCCGCACCGCCCCGCTCACCTCCCCGACACCCCCCAACAACCCACAAATCACCCCCACCCAGACCGCGCACAACACAACCTTCCCCCAAATGCCCATCACCTCGATCCCTCGCCCAAAACCAACTCGAAAATCCGCCACAAAACTCCTCCGGAGCAAAAAACAATTCCACGCATTTCAACCCCAAAACCACCCTCTGACGCCCCAAAACCCCTTGCTTAGCCCAAAAACACACCTCCCACACACCACTAACGCCCATTCTACCCCCACCCATTGCCGCAACGCCACAAAAATCTTCCCACCCACCGTCCCTATACCAATTCAAACATTTCACGCCGCCCAACCCAAATAATCCTCCTCAAAAACGATACTCCCAAACGACCAACTATCTCAATCTTACTCGGCGCCCACCAACCCCACTACTTCTTCGTCCCCACCTTCCCATACCCCTTCACCGCTTCCCCATCCTTACCCAACTTCCCACAAACCCACAACAACCCCTTCGTCACCGTATCAATAAAAACCTTGTCTTCAAACGTCGCATTCCCATGTCCAAACGTCGTCCCAAACACCTTCGCCTTCCCATACTCACTCACCCAGAACACGGGCTCCGCCTTCCCCGTTCGCTCACTCTTCGATGTCGCCAGCACCTTGGTCTTAGGCCAGACCTTCTTCACCACATACAGCTCATCCTTAGGCGTCTTCCACACCTTCGGAAAACCCTTCATGATCGGATGGTCCTTATCCTTCGCCACCACTTCATAACGACTCTGATGCTCATGGTGATAACTGCTCACACCCAGAAACTCACGCCAGTCATCAATCTTCGCCGAACGATACGTATGCATCGCACAGTGAATCACCACCGCCGGCACGCCCTTCGCATGCGCCTTCGTAATCTTCCGAATATACTCCGGATCCTTCGTCGCCGCAAAACACTCATTGTGTACCACCACATCAAAGCCCTTCGCCCAATCCGGATTATTATAAAGATCGATCTTCCCCCTCGTCCCTTTCCGCAGGTCATGCAGCACTGTCCACTTCACATGCGCACGCTTACCCGTCCCCTCAACCAGCCGCTTCGACTGATACTTGTAATCATGACAACATCCCCCCGTAATCAGCAACACCTTTAACCCCTTGACCTTCCCCAACTTCTTGCCTTCCTTCTCCGCCCCATAACTCGGCACAACAAACCCCACCGCCACCAACATGACAAGCAATCCACGCATTTCCAGGTTTCCCTTCAAATCTGCCCCGCCTTACTCAGCAGCCTTCTTCAACGACTTGATCTTCACATTACGATACGACACCCACGCCCCATGATCCTGAAACCCGATGTGCCCCTCCCGCTTAAAATCCTTCAACGCCGTCCGAAACTTGTTCTTCGATCCATCCGGGTTCTTCCTCGCCTCCGTCCACTTGTCCAGATCCATCGAAGTGATCTTCTCACCGTTCATCACCACGGTAATCATGCGCCCCTTGCACGTAATCACCGCCGAATTCCACGCATCCGCCTTCGCCGTCGTCTTACTCGGCGCCACCAGATCATACAACGCCCCCACACTGTGCTTGCCCGGCTTGCGCGGCCGGTCCACCTGCACCTCGATCCCCGTCTGAACATTTTGGCGAGGCTTATCCGTTCGAATAAATATCCCACTGTTCCCCTTCGTCTTAAACTCCAGACTCAAGATAAAATCACCATAACGACCCTTCGTCCAGATATCACCCGCACGCTTGCCACGCACCATCGCACCGTCCTTCACCTCCCAACCCGCGCCCGGCTTCTTACCCCCCGCATTCGTCCAACCCGATAAATCCTTCCCATTAAACAACTTCACCCATCCCCCATCCTTCGCCGCCGACTTCTTCTTCGCACCTTCCACAACACCCGCATCCCCAAACACCCCCACCAGCCCTATCAACAAACCAACCACCAACATTCCTGTCATCACACGTTTCATAACTCTGCTCCAGTTGATCTATGTCCGCCCCGCTCCCTCATACCGCGCGGGCTTCACATTATACAAAATCACATCCATAACAAAGCGCCTATTTCCAACACACATCAATCCATCCCGATGCAAACTCAACGTTGCAAACACCCCACTACTTCATACGCACTCTTCCAAAACCGTGAAATGTTTCCCAACCAAGACATGAACCAATCACCCAGCCATAATTCACTGTCAACAAACCCGCGACCTGATCTCCATCATCGCCTGTTGACAACCAGCCTCCCCCAGGCTGGAAAAAAAAATCAACCAAAAAACTCAGAGCAACCCACGAACACCATGCACGCGACAACCGTACAAATTTTGCACATCTCCTTACCAGCCATCAACAAGGAGCCAGGCGCCCCGCTTTGCGTGTGCGCGCAAAGCACGCTCGCCGGAGGGAATTTCTAAGGCGCGCGAAACTGGGGTGGTTTATAGGTCCGCCCTTTCGTGGTCATGAAGCACGACACGCCCACACAACACCGGGCCTTCGTCAATAGGGATTGACTTGAAGTGCGTCACTACCAATCTCCCCTCCGAAAACGGTCATGCCCCCAGGACGCGGCATGACCCTTTTTTTAACGACTTAAATACACCTCCCATTTCCGTCTGTATCGATTGGGCAATCCGCACAAACTTTTACGACAAAATCTCTTGCGTCCACTTTGGTTATATCTTCCCTTTGATTCGACAAGTCAGCCGGAATCGCTGACACATTCCGGGGGAATTCCCCCCCCCGGAATTCCCCC
>JANQQT010000181.1 GCA_028284925.1 Phycisphaeraceae bacterium
GACTGGTTCCGGTGGGTGAAGATGTTGGGGGTGAGGTTGTTCGGAAGGAGGGTAAGCCATTTACGGTTGCGTTGATTGGGCCGACGGGTGTGGGTAAGACGACGACGCTGGCGAAGTTGGCGGCGACGTTTGCGTTGCGTGAGGGTAAGAAGGTTGGGTTGATTACGGCGGATACTTTTCGGATAGCGGCGGTGGATCAGTTGCAGACGTATGCGGATATTATCAAGGTTCCGCTGGAGGTGGTTTTGTCGCCGAATGACATGCGGGAGGCGTTGGAGCGGTGTGCGGGCTATGATGTGGTGCTGATTGATACGGCGGGTCGGAGTCAGCGCGATGATGAAAAACTGGTTGAATTATCGGACCACATTGAGGCGGCGCAGCCTGATGAGGTTCATCTGGTGTTGTCGTCGACGGCGAGCGAATCGGTGCTTGTGGAGGCGGCGGAGCGATTCAGCCAGGTGAGGATTGACAAGGTAATTTTTACGAAACTGGATGAAGCGGTGAATTTTGGCGTGATATTTAATGTTGCAAAAAGGGTGAACAAGGAGTTAAGCTATATTACTACGGGTCAGGAGGTTCCGCATCAGATTGAGGCGGGGCGTGCTGAGCGACTTGTGGGACTTGTTTTAGGAGAAGGTTTGTAAGGATGTCACGTGACCAGGCGACAGAATTGCGGGAGTTGGTGAAGGGCTTGTCGAAGGATAAGGCTGAGAATGCTGCGCGTGTGATTGCGGTGACATCGGGTAAGGGCGGTGTGGGGAAGTCGAATATATCGGTGAATTTGTCAGCGCGTCTGGCGAAGATGGGGCGAAAGGTTGCGGTGCTGGATGCGGATATGGGGCTGGCGAATGCGGATGTGTTGTGCAATGTGACGAGTCGTGTGAATTTGGCGCATGTGGTTGCGGGGCGGAAGCGGTTGGCGGAAGCGGTGGTTGAAGCGCCGGGCGGGTTTCACCTGATCCCGGGGGCATCGGGTTTATCGCAGATGGCGAACCTGAGTGAATTTGAGCGGGCGCGTGTGGTGAGTACGTTTCGTCAGCTGGAGACGGATTATGATTTGCTTTTGATTGATACGGGGGCGGGGATTGGTCCTAATGTGATGAGTTTTTTGCTGGCGGCGGATGAGTTGTTGGTGGTGACGACGCCTGAGCCGACGTCGATCACGGATGCGTATGCGTTGGTGAAGGCGGTGAGTCGTCAGCGTGAGAACGTGAAGGTTGATTTGTTGACGAACATGGTTCGTGATCGTGATGAGGGGCGTCGTGTTTATGATCGGGTGTCGGTGGTGTGTCGCCGGTTCCTGGGGATATCGATTGGTGATGCGGGTCATGTGGTGCATGATCCGCGTGTGTCGGGGGCTGTTCGTCGTCGGTTGCCTTTTGTGTTGGATGTGCCGGACAGTCCTGCGAGCTTATGTATCAAGCAGCTGGCTCATAAACTGGACCGTCATGCGTCGGAGCCGCGTTCGGGAGGATTTTTTCGGAAGGTTGCTTCGTGGCTGGCGGGTTGAATCTGGATAAGTCGGAAATTTGCATTTTGTGAAAATGGGTGATATATTTTATCCTCAGCAGTGATTAACGGATTGATTGCTGCGGCAAAAGCATGTGTTAAAGCGATGGAGCGCTTTTCGGATGCCAGGTAAATCGATTGCAACAGTTCTTGCATTGTGTGCGTTTGCGCTTGCTGTGACTCTCGGCGTGATCGCGGGCAAATCTCCAAATGTTATTTTAGGTTCGGGTCTTTTGTTTATGGTGGTGAGTTATGTTGTGGGTCGGGTGATCGGGAAGATGGCGGAGGTGGCGATGACGGAACATATTAAGGGCTACAAGGAAGCGAATCCGTTGAACCGTCCGGCGGTTCCGGTGGAAGCGTCACCTGGGGATTCTACGGAAGTGAATTCGGAAGGTTTGGCTGCCGGGGCTGTTGATGGCATTGAAGCGGCGGGCGGTACCGGCGAGGTGGTGGCTGCTGACGGGGGTGTGGTGAATGAAGGAGTGGATTCAAATGAAGCGATTGCCGCGGCACCCATGAATGGCGCGGCGGCATGAACCCAATCAGGTTGAGCGCGAACACAAGGATGTGTGTGCTCAACAGCCAGGACCAGGGAATGGTCCGTGTATGGTCAAGGAGTCGACCGTGGCAAAGAAAAAGACGACTGCAACTAAAGACGTCCCGTTATCCGAGCGCCCCATTCTTGAGATATGGGAAGAGTACAAAAAGGTTGGGGGAGGTGAACTTCGAAATTTTCTGATGGAGAAGTACCTTCCGCTTGTGAAGTATAACGCGGAGCGTATTCACTCGAAGTTGCCGGATGAGGTCGATGTTGAAGACCTCAAGCAAGCTGGCGCGTTCGGTTTGAAGGATGCGATTGACGCGTTTTGCCTTGACCGGGGTGTGAAGTTTGAAACGTATTGTGCGCCGCGTATTCGCGGAGCGATTCTGGACGAGCTTCGGGCGATGGACTGGGTTCCGCGCCTGGTGCGATCGCGTACGAGCAAGGTGGAGGGTGCGCGTAAGAAGCTGGAGATGGAACTCGGTCGCGAGCCGACGCATCAGGAGATTGCGAAGAAGCTCGAAGTGAGTATGTCGGAATATCAGAAATTAGCGAAAGATGCAGGACCTACAGGCGTGGTATCACTCAATCGAAAATGGTATGAAACGGATAGTAACAAGGATGTTCGCGAGATTGATGTTCTGAAAGACGAGCGTCAGGTGAACCCGCTAACCATGGTCCAAAAACGTGATTTGAAGGACCTGATCACGAAAGGGTTGAGTCGTGCAGAACGGTTGATTGTCGTGCTCTACTATTACGAAGAACTGACCATGAAAGAGATCGGTGTCACCCTGGACCTATCGGAATCACGCGTGTCCCAGATGCATAGCTCAATTCTGGCACGATTGAAGGCGCAAATGCAAAACCGCGATGAAGAATTCCAAGAAAACGAATAACCCCCCCCGGAATTTGGGTGCGCCTGGTGAGGTGTGGGGATTGAGTTCAGGGGGGAAGGGAGTTCGGGATTTAGAATTTTGGGGAGGGCGTTCGAGGTAGAGAGTTTGGGAGAGAGTGTGTGTGGAGGGCGGAGTCTGAGGTGGAACGGTTGGGGGAGTGAGTCAGGGTGTGTGTGGGTGAGAGGTAGATGTTGTGGGCGCCGTTGTTTGTGATTCGCGGGTTGTATTGCGATAGGATGGGGGATGGCAGAGGCGTATGTTGCGATAGGAACGAATTTGGGGGATCGGGCGGGTTATATGGAAATGGCGCGAAGGGAGTTGGGGTGTTTGGCGGGTACGGAGGTGGTATCGTTTTCGGATGTATACGAGACGGAGGCGGTGGGGCCCGGCGTGCAGGGGAAGTATTTGAATGCGGCGGCGGGTTTGCGGACGGAGCTTGGGGCGCGGGCGTTGCTTGAAGGGATGCTGGAGATTGAGGTGAAGGCGGGTCGGGAGCGTCGGGAGAAGTGGGGGGCGAGGACGCTGGATCTGGATTTGCTGCTTTATGATGATTGTGTGATTGAGGAGGAGGGGGTTTGTGTTCCGCATGCGCGGATGCATGAGCGGTGGTTTGTGTTGGGGCCTTTGGCAGAGATTGCGGGGGATGTGGTGCATCCGGTATTGGGGAAGTGTGTGAGCGCGTTGCTGACGGCGTTGGAGGTGAAGTGAGGCGGGTTATTGGGTTTGGGTGGTGAGTTTTTTGGGGCTGGGCTTTTTTGATTTTTTGGATTTGAGGAGGTGGGGGGTGAGGCCTTTGAGGATTTGCCATGTGGGGCCTGGGAATTTGTGGCAGGCGGCGATGGTTTTTCGGAGTGAGGCGACGAGGTGGTCGACATCGGACTGGTTGATGACGAGGGAGGGGAGGAGCTTGACGACGTCCATGTGGTGGCCTGCGACAAGGGCGAGGATGTGGTGTTCTTTGAGGAGAGGGACGAGGATGGCCTGTGGGAATAGGCCGGCGTCGACTTTGTGGAGCATTTGCCAGCCGAGTTTGAGTTTGAACTTGGTGGGCGCTCCGAATTCGATGGCGAGCATGAGTCCCTTTCCGCGTACCTCTTTGACGAGGTCGAATTCATCGACGAATTCGGCGAGTTGTTCGTGTAGGGATTGGCCCATGCGGGCAGCGTTATCGATGATGTTTTCATCGTGAAGTACGGCGAGCGTGGCGAGGCCTGCGGCCATGGCGAGGTCGTTTTGCCCGAAGGTTGTGGAGTGGACGACGACACGGTCGAGAGAGGAGAAGACGGCGTTGTGTGTGGAGCGGTTGGAGAGTACGGCGGCGACGGGGACGTATCCGCCGGAGAGTGCTTTGGAGAGGCAGAGGATGTCGGGTTCGATGTTGTAGTGTTGGCATGCGAAGAGTTTGCCGGTTCTTCCGAGACCTGTTTGTACTTCATCGGCGACGAAGAGGGTTCCGTGTTTCTTGCAGAGTTCGGCGGCGGTGGGGAGGTAGTCATCATCAGGGACGAATACGCCTTTGCCCTGAATGGGTTCGACGATGAATGCGGCGGCGTCGTCTTTTTGGAGTTCATGTTGGAGGGCGCTGAGGTCGTTGAAGGGGATGGGTGTGGTATCTGTGAGGAGATGTCCGAAGCCTGAGCTGAATTCTTCACCGCCGTTGATGGAAAGCGCTCCGAGGGTGAGGCCGTGGTATGCTTTTTTGCAGTAGATGATTCTGTTGCGACCTGTGGCGGCGCGGGCGTATTTGATGGCGGTTTCGAGAGCTTCGGCGCCGGAGTTGCAGAAGTAGGCGGTGTCGAGGTTGGGAGGTGTGAGTGAGATGAGTTTTTCGGCGAGGAGGCCTGAGAGGGCGGGTGGCGCGAATTTGGGGAGGTTGGGGAGGTCGAGGTTCATGGCATCGGTGATGGCCTGGCGGATGACGGGGTGGTTTCTTCCGCAGGCGAAGGTACCGAAGCCGGCGATGCAGTCGAGGTAGCGGTTGTCGTTTTGATCGTAGAGGTATTGGGCGATGCCTTTGGTGAAGTTGATGTCGTAGCCGAGGATGCGGAGGACTTTGGCGAAGGTGGGGTTGATGTGCTGATCGATGAGATCGAGTCGAAGGTGGTCTTTTTCGGCGATGAGTGTTTTGAGGTCGAACATGAGGGTATCCGGGTGCTGCGAATGAGTCGTGAGGATTGTTTTTGGGGGATTGAGGTTGGGGAGCGAATTAGTATAGAAGGATGATTTTGCAATAAAAAACGGTCGGGCAGAAGCCCGACCGTTTTTGTGGTTGTGTTGGGTGTGGTTAGACCTTGGAGGATGCTCCGCCGACGTCCCAACCTTTGCGAGGCTTGCGGTTGAGGAGTGCGTTTGCGGATTTGATGTTGGTGATGTCTCCGGTCTTGGGATCGATCTTGATTTTCTTACCGACCTTGACGGCGATGTTACCGTACTGGATTTTTGCGGTCATGGGGCCGGCGTATGCAAAGTTTGACTGGCTGAATTCGCGTGGTTTATCGCCCTTGCAGGCCATGACGAATTCCTTGTGGTGGCCGGGTGAGCGCTCGAGGAGTCTCGGCGGACGACCGACTTGGCGTGCCTTGGATTCGGGGATGATACGTGGGCTGTTCCAGTAGTCGCCCTGTACGAGCATCTTGCCCTTGGTGCCGATGATGAGGTTGCCGGTGCGGGGGAGTTTACGGCCGTCGGCTTTGAGTTCGGCGGGTGTTTCGGGCATGTTGTGTCCGCCCTTGGGGCCCTTGCCGTCATACCAGTAGGCGTCGAATGCCGGGAGACCGTTGGCGGAGGGGTACTCGTATTTGATGATGGTTCCTGAGGGGAACTGATCGTTGACGGGACCGGTGCGGAAGATGGGGTCGATAGAGAGAGGGAAGGCGGGTTTCATGATGGAGTGGATGCCGTCTGTTGTGTGGCAGGCCATGTCGCCGAGTGCGCCTGCGCCGAAATCCCAGAAGCCTCGCCATTTGAAGGAGTGGTAGACGTTCTTTTTGTAGGGTCGCATGGGGGCGGGGCCGATCCATGCGTCCCAGTCGATGTTGTCGGGGATGGGGTCTGAGCCGCCGGGGCGTCCGCCACCCTGGGGCCAGACGGGTCGGTTGGTCCAGGTGTGGAATTCCTTGATGTCGCCGATGGCTCCGGTCTTGACGAGTTCGTAGGCGATACGCCAACCCTGGCCGGCGTGTCCCTGGTTGCCCATCTGGGTGACGCATTTTTTGCGTTGGTTGTATTCCTTGGCGAGTTGGAGGGCTTCCCAGACGGACCAAGTGAGTGGTTTTTCGGTGTAGACGTTTTTGTCTTCCTTGAGGGCACGCATGGAGGGGCCGTAGTGGCTGTGATCGGGGACTGCGACGAATACGGTGTCGAATTCCCTGATGTGCTTGTCGAACATTTTTCGCCAGTCGGTGTAGCCTTTTGCTCCGCCCCAACCTTTTTTGCCGAGTGCTCCGCCCCAGCGTCCTTTGTCGATCTCGGCGAAGGCCACGCAGTTTTGTTTCATGTTGCTGATGGCGCCGGTGTGAGCGCCGGCCCGGCCACCGGTTCCGACGAACGCGACGTCGAGCTTGGCGTTGGGTGATTCAGCGCGAACAAGGTTTGGCACGACGGCGGGCATTGCGGCGCCGGCGACGGCCATGTGTTTGACAAAGGTTCGACGGGTTTGGTTGCTCATGATTGAGACTCTCCATGTGTTTTATTTGTATTCATGAATCTGAGATTCAAGGGGGGGTCATTTTACCGGGGGTCGTGGTTTGTCACAAGTTGTTTTACGTTTGCGTATTAATTGAGGTTCGTGGCGGGGAATTGGACTAAACGGCTTGTTTTTTGGGGAGTAGTTTATGTTTTGTAAGGGGGGAATTGTAGCAGAAACGGGGCGTGGGTATGGTGTTTTTTGGTGAATTGGGGGGAATTGGGTGTTTGGGGGGCGTTGTTTGGCGAGTGGAGACTAAAGAATAGGGGAGAGTAGGCGGGCGGTGGCGTATAGGAGCCTGCGGCGGTAGGGGAGATTCTGAAGGTATTCGAGGGTGACGGGAGAGGCGTGGCTGAGATCTTGCTGGAACTGAGCTGCGAGGGTCTCGGCGAATTCGGGGCCGTAGACGAATGCGTTCAGTTCGAAATTGAGGTGGAATGATCGCATGTCCATGTTTGCGGAGCCGATTGTTCCGACCCACTGGTCGATTAGTAGTGTTTTGGCGTGGAGGAAGCCGTGACCGTACTCGTAGATTTTTGCGCCGGCTTCGAGTAGGCGGGGGAAGTAGGATCGGGCGGCCCATGCGACGATTTTGTGATCGGGTTTCCTGGGTACGAGGATGCGTACATCGACGCCGCGTAGATTGGCGGTGATGAGGGATTCTTCGATGACGGCGGAGGGTACGAAGTATGGGCTTGCGATCCAGATTCTGGATTCGGCGAGGGCGAAGGCCTGCATGTAGACGTGCTCGATCGGTGACCAATTTCGATCGGGACCGGAGTCAATGATTTGTACGACGAGATCGCCTGCGGGATTTGCATCGGGTTCGGGGTAGTAGGCCTCGTCTTCGAGGAGTTCCTGTGTTGCGGTGTACCAGTCTTCTGCGAAGACTTCCTGCAGGGAGAGTGCGGCGGGGCCTTTGATGGCTAGGTGGGAATCACGCCAGTTGCCCATGTCGGGGTCGAGGCCGAGGTATTCCTTTCCGATATTAATTCCGCCGGTGAATCCGATGGCGCCATCGACGACGACGATTTTTCTGTGGTTTCGGAAGTCGATTCTGTCGCGTCGCATGAGCCAACGGAGGATGTTGAGGCAAGGTGGAAATCTTTCGGCTTTGCCGCCGGCTTCGATGAGGGGCGTCCAGAAATTTCTACCGAGGCTAGAGCTGCCGATGGCATCGACGAGAACTTTGACTTCTACGCCGCGTTTTGCGACTTTGACGAGGATGTCGCGGAGGGCTATTCCGGTGTCGTCGGGTCGGATGATGTAGAACTCGACGTGTACGTGGTGTTGGGCGTTCTCGATGGCATCGAGCATGGAGGTATATGCCTGGTCTGCGTTGACGAGCATTTGGACCTGGTTGCCGCGTGAGGAGGGTGTTGTGCTGAGGCCGTCGCCGAGTTTGAGGAGGGTTTGTGTGCGGTGGTCGATTTTCCTGTCGTGGGTGAGGCGCAGCTTGTCGCGGATGTCGAAGCGTTTGAGGATGCGGTCAATTTTTTTGGCGGCTTTTTCGCAGCGTTTGGCGACGCGCTTTGCGCGGGTTCGCCCGATGATGAGATAAAGTGCGATGCCGAGGCCTGGGAGGAAGATGCAGGTGAGCAGCCATGCGAGTGTTGCGGAGGGATGTCTACGCTCAAAGATGAGGAGACTTGTGATCACGGAGATGTGGACCACGATGGTGAGGATCGTGATGATGATGCTTACCATAACACGATGTTAGCGTGTTGGCGTTGGGTGTGCGAGAGATTTGGGAAGTTGATGAGGGGCGATCAGGGAGTGAGGTTGTTTTGTTGGGTCACGTTTGCGGAGTCGGCGATGGTTGGTGAGCCGGCAGTTCCTGAGGCGATGGCGTTGTTGGCGAGGAGGTTTGCGGTTCCGTCGCCGAGCCATTGGATGGGGCGTTGCATAAGGGGTTTGGTTCGTGTGTCGACGATGGTGGAGCCGGTGATGTTGATGAAGGAGGCGTTGTTGAGGTAGAGGGCGTTGGGGACGGCGTCGAGGAATTGGCAGCCGGTGATATTGACGCGATTGGAGTTGTGAATTTCGAGGAGTGCGCGTCTTTTGGCTGGGGTGATGTTATCTTTTTCGCGTGCGCGGTCCGGCGGTCCGGCGGGGGCGTCCTGGAGGACGATGCCGGAGATGGCGATATTCTGGCTGTCGGCGATCTTGATGCCGGTTGCGATCTGTCTGCCTTTGGGGAAGTAGTTGTGGCCGAAGCTGTTGGCGCCGATGGCGATGTTGCGGCAGTTTTCGAGGCGGATGTTGTGTGTGTAGTGCGAGTAGATGAAGTTTCCGGCGAGTGCGAGGCCTCGGCAGTTGGTGAGGTGGATTCCTGTTTCCTGGTTGCCGATGACGTTGCCGGTGATGGTCCACATGCCGGGGGCGAGGTCTTCGAGGTCTTTTTTTCCGAAGATTCGGATGTTGCAGCCTGCGGGGGAGGGTGTGGCCTGGATGGTATTCGAGGTGATGGTCACTTCGCGTACGGAGGCGCGCGGGGCGGTGGTGTCGACCCATATTTCGGCGGTGGGTTCGGGTTTGGATTTGTGTGCGCGGTGGTTGTTGTATTCGATGTCGTTGCCGGTGATCTGAAGATTTCGGATTTCGGATTTTTCGATACGAATGCCGCCGAGGCGGTTGTAGCTGATGTGTGAATCGACGATGTTGATCTGGTGGAGGTTGACGGCGTCGAGGAAGATGCCGACGGAGGAGTTTTTGTAGAGGTGGCAATGGGAGATAATGACGTTTCGGTTTCGTTTGTAGAGGCGAATGCCGTGCCTGCAGTTTCGGACGGCGAGGCCTTCGATGGTGGCCTGCATGGTCTGGATGCATTCGACACCATCTGCTTCGGAGTGGGCGCCTTCGATTTCGAGGTTGGTGATGGTGGGCATTCTTTCGTTTGCCCATGTGACGGGTTTGAAAGATGAGGGGTCGGCGGTTCCGGTATGTGAGCCGGTGATGCGGAATGCGGGGCCGGGGCCGGCGTTGATGATTTTGGCGGCGCCGTTGGAACCATCGATGCCGATGGGGCCTTTGGCAGTGGTATTGATGTTGATGGTTTTGGTGATGCGGTATTTACCGCGTGGGAGGCGGATGAGGCCATCGCCATCGTTGACGGCGTGTTGGATTGCTTTGGTGTCGTCCGCTTTGCCATCGCCGATGGCGCCGAAGTTTTTGATATTGCTCATGGAGGGGATTGTAAGGGATCGTGGGGGAGAAGGGGTGGGATTACGCTTCAGCGATGGGGATAGCATCGGCATCGGCCTTGCGGCGGGGGCGGATGTTGAGACGTATGGGGACTTCCTCGTAGGGTAACATGCGGCGGAAGTTGTTCATGAGGTAGCGCTGGTAGCGGTTGTCGAAGAGTTTGGGTTGATTGACGAAGAGTGTGATGGAGGGTGGATGGACGGAGGTCATGGTTGCGTAGTAGATTTTGGCGCGTTTGCCGCCCTTGCTGCTGGGTCCGCGTTGTTCGAGGATTTGTTTGACGACGGCGTTGAGTTGGCCGGTGGTGATGCGTTCACCGGCCTGTTTGTAGATGTCGCATGCGGTGTTGACGGCGTTGATGACGTGATCGTTTTTCTTGGCGCTGATAAAGACGAGGGGGGCGAAGTCGAGGCCTTTGAGTGTTTTGGTGAGGTAGTCGATGAATTTGTCGGTGGTGGTTTTGTCTTCGGCGAGGTCCCACTTGTTGACGACGAGTACGCAGGGTTTATATTGGTCGACGATTTCCTTGCCGAGTTTTTTGTCGACCTGTGAGATGGGGACGGTGGCATCGATGAGGAAGAGGACGACATCGGCGCGTCGTATGGCGCGGAGGGCGCGGTGGAGGCCGTAGTATTCGATGTCGTCTTCGAGGGATTTGCGTTTGCGGACGCCAGCGGTGTCGATCGCGGTGAAGGATCGTTTGCCGATCTGAAACTTGACATCGACGCTGTCGCGTGTTGTGCCGGGCAGTTCCGAGACGATGACGCGTTCGGAGCCGGCGAGTGCGTTAGTGAGTGTGCTTTTACCGGCGTTGCGTTTTCCGACGATGGTGAGTTTCATGCCGATGTCTTCGACTTCATGCTTTTCGGCACCGACGTGCTCGGCGATGGCGTCGATGAGGTCGAACTTGCCACGCTTGGTGGTGGCGGAGACGGTGACGGGTTCGCCGAAACCGAGCTTGGTGGATTCGAGTGCGTGTGCTTCGTAATTGGTATGGTCGACCTTGTTGGCGACGAGGACGATGGGGGTTTTGTCTCCGACGCGTTCGCGTAGGAGTTGTGCGATCTGTTCATCGAGGGGGGTGACGCCGGCGATGGCGTCGATGACGAAGAGGACGAGGTCGGCGGTGTCGACGGCGATGCGGATTTGTGTTTCGACATCATCGGTAAGGACGCAGTATTTGTCATCGCCGGAGTAGACGCCGTAGCCGCCTGTGTCGACGAGTTCGCAGAAGCGGGGCGGGCCGCTCTTGGTTGCGGGGGGCAGATCAAGCTCGTGGGTGATTCGGTCGCGTGTGACGCCGGCGGTGGGGTCGACGATGCTGATGCGTTTTCCCGCGAGCATGTTGAGCAGGCTTGATTTACCTACATTGGGGCGACCGACGATGGCGACTTGAGGAAGCATGGGAGGGGCGTTCTGAAGGGGTGAATTCTGGCCGGTATGACGGTCCGGCAGCATGAAGGGAGTATAGTAGCGGTTGGGTTGGTGAAGGCGAAAAAAAGGTTGAAAGGATGGGTCAGGCGGGGTGTCTACGGATGAGGAGTGTGGCGGTGAGTGTGAGTAGGAGGGATGTGGCGGGTTCGGGGATTGAGGAGATGGAATTTGAAGGGTGGTTGGGCGGGATGACGGGGGTTTGGCCGGGAGTAACGGTGATGACGGGTAGGGCTCCGGGGATGAAATCTTGGAGGCCGAAGCCGAAGTTTGCGGTGAGGAGGGCGAAGTCGTCGGCGTCAATGTCGCCATCGAGGTCGAAGTCGGCTTCGAGGAACGAGACATCATCGGGTGTGCCGAAGTTGGATTGCCAAATGAGGAAGTCGAAACCATCGACATCGCCATCGAGGTCGGCGTCTCCGGCGATGGGGTCTCTTAAGGATTGCCATGCGAGGCCAAATTCCCAGGGGTCTGCTTCGGGGTCGGTGGAAAGGACCTGGAGTCGGTAGTTGTCTGCCGGTAGTTCGGGGATGTAGAGGTTTTCGGTGTTGCGGTCGGTGGATTGGGAAGAGGCGACGAGCGTGTCATCGGATTCGCGGTAAAGGAAAAGGTCGAAGTTGTTGAGTTCGATTTCATCATCGATGAGCGAGCCGAAACTTCCGGCGACGCCGAAGATGTCTACATGGGCGTTCCAAGCGAGGGTTGCGGTGAATTCACCATCGTTGGGTACGGTGATGCGATAGTGGGCGGATTCCCCGCCTTCGAGGCCCGGGTGGTAATCCCATCCGCGTACGCTTCTGCGGGATGGCGATGGGGATGAGGTTCCATCGCGTTCGCCGGCGGCGAGTATGAGGAGGGAGGTTGTGATATCGAGTTGGCCTGCGCCGTAGCGGTTGTTGAGGTTGTTGGTCGTATTGAGCTGGTAGGTATCTGAGTTTTCGGCCTCGGTGATGGCGTTGCGGTTTGCACCGGCAAGGAGGGCCGCTTTGATGACGAGGTTGGTTTCACCGTGGTAGACGGTTTGTTGGTCGCGTGAGGTGAGGGAGCCATTGGAGAGGGAGGGGTTCTGGTGCATGTAACCGACGAGCGCCGTGGCGGCCCCGGAGAGGAAGCCTGTTCCGGAGCTTGTGGAGCCGAAGGGGACGACGATGTGAGGAGCGTTCCGCGAGGGTGCGTATGGGGAGGCGCCTGTGAGGTTTGTGCCGATGCGGTGTTCGCCGCTGGTGAGGCCTACGCTGATGACGTTGAGGGCTGCGCCCATGAGGGGGTCGGATGCCTGGCCTCTGCCGTTGGGTATTCCTGCGATATGGACGGCGTGATCGTATTGGATGGTCCAGTCGAGCCGAGCGAGCGTTTCGATATTGCCGACGTTGGAGGAGAATTTGCCGACCCAGCCGTGCGAGTAGACGCGTGGGGATGGGGGTGAGTCGTTAGCGAGGTCGTCCAGGGGGCTGCTTGTTCTTGGGAGTCCGGCGACGCCGAACCGGATGTAGCCGTTTTCAAGGTAGTTTCCGGGGAGGCCTATGCCTACATCTGAGATTCCGAAGGACTGTATGTTGGTGACCTGGGAGGCGATGGAGGAGTTGTTTCCGTAGAAGGGAATTCCGACGACACCGGTGGCGTGTCCTGAGGGGAGAGCGTTGGGTGCGGCGGGGTCGAATGGCGTGACGAGGTCGATGATGTCAAATGTTTTTCCTGCGAATTCCTCGTTGGCGGGGTCGGGCGTGAATTTGTATTGGCCGGAATCGGAGAGCCCGTCGCCGTTGATGTCGGAGGTTACGGATGCGACTTCGACTTGTGCAACGCGTACGTTTGCGCCGCGTGGTGTGTGTTGGCGGAGGATTTCCTGGAGTGTGTCGAAACGGACATCAGATCGCCAATCGGCGAGGGCGGATGCGGCGGGGATCGCCGTGAGTAGTAGGAATGGGATGTAGAACCTGGAAACCATGGCGGTTCTCGTGGTGGGTGGTGTTGTTTTTTTTCGATGGAGAGTCGCGGCGGTGAGATTGCCGAGGGGTTGATTCTCCTTCTGCTCCTGTATCGCGACGCGTGAGTCGGATCTGGTTCTATTTTAATCGAGGGGTATAGGAATCACAATGATTTTTTGTTGGATTGGGGAAAGTGGAGTGGGGGTTTTCGGGTGAAAATGAGGATTAGTGTCGGTTTGCGCGATTTTTAGGCGAGGTTGAATTGGGTGCGATCATAATGCGCGCAGGAAACGGGCAATTGTGAGGGTTTTGAGGGTTGTGACGGGAGAAAAGTGCGTTTTTGGGTTGTTATCGGGTTTGGTACGGGTGTTGTTCAAGGGATGGCAGTGGGTAGACAACGGTGTTTGCCCGCACGAGGACAGTTCGGTTCGCCACGGTGGCATGTTTGAACTGAATTGGAAGATCGAAACCACCCGTTTGAAGGAGTGACCATGTTACGTAGCGTAGAAACACGAGAGTATGGTCGTCCCGGCATGATGCGATGGCTGATTGTCGTGATGGCGTTGTTTGTTGGATTTTCGGGGGCGAATGTGATGGCGGAGGAGAAAAAGGAGGAGGAGCCGAAGCCTGTGACGAAGGTTGCGGGCCAAATCACTGAAGAGTGGTTTTATGACAAGGAGGGATTGATTAAGGCTTTGGGTGAGGCGGAGGCGAATAAGGAGGGGGTGAAGTCCGCTGAGATTTGGGGTGAGATTGTCAGAACGAGTCCGACGGGTGTTGTTGAGAAGTCGCCAGCTAAGTTTACGCTGGAAGAGACGAAGGGTGTGATGGGCGAGGTAGGCGCAGAGCTCGCTGATATCGGTCTTTTTACGACGAACAACCTTTGGATTATGTTGGCGGGTTGTTTGGTGTTTTTGATGCACCTGGGGTTTGCTTCGCTTGAGTCGGGACTGACGCGATCGAAGAACACGGTGAATATTCTGTTCAAGAATACGATGATCATTTGTATTGGTTTGTTGACGTATGCGATTGCGGGTTTTGCGTTGATGTATCCGGGCAGTTGGAGCATTGACGGGTTCTTGGGTTATGCCGGCTTTGGTGTTACGCATAATGATGCAGCGTCGAACAGTCCGGAGTATGCGGCTTACACGTATCACACCGACTTCTTCTTCCAGGCGATGTTTGCTGCGACGGCGGCGACGATTGTTTCCGGTGCTGTTGCGGGTCGTGTGAAGCTTTCAACATTCCTCATTTTCTCGACGTTGTTCGTGGGGATCTGCTACCCGATCGTTGGATCGTGGAAGTGGGGTACGGGTTGGCTTGACGGTCTTGGTTTTTATGACTTTGCGGGTTCGACGCTGGTGCACTCTGTTGGTGGTTGGGGCGCTTTGATTATGGTTATTCTGCTTGGTCCACGTCTTGGCAAGTACAACAAGGATGGCTCGGCGAACAGCATTCCCGGTTCGAGCATGCCTTTGGCTGCGGTTGGTGTGTTCCTACTTTGGTTTGGCTGGTTTGGTTTTAATGGTGGATCGGTTCTGAGTGCTGACGCTGCTGGTGTTTCGCTGGTGCTTGTGACTACATCATTGGCTGCCGCGGCTGGTGGTTTGGCTGCGGGATTGATCAGCTGGATGCATGACGGCAAGCCTGATCTTTCGATGGGCCTGAACGGTATTCTGGCCGGTCTGGTTGGCATTACGGCTGGAGCGGATCAGATGGCTGTTTGGGAAGCCGTTGTGATCGGTCTGGTGGCCGGTGTGCTTGTTTACTTCGCGGTGATTGCGATTGATCGTACGTTCAAGATCGATGACCCGGTTGGCGCGATCAGTGTGCACCTTGTGTGTGGTATCTGGGGCACGCTGGCCGTGGGTATTTTTGGCGCCAAGGCTTCCATGGCTCAGCTTGGTTACCAGGCCGTCGGTGTGCTGGCGTATGGCGTTGCGACGATTGTGTTCTGTCTGGTCGTTGGTTTGGCGCTTAAGGCAGCGATGGGACTTCGTGTATCGGAGTCTGAGGAAATTGAAGGTCTTGATGTTGGTGAGCATGGTATGGAAGCTTACCCGGACTTTCAGACGACCGTTGCCTTGCAGTTGGAACGGTAAGGTCATTAAGAGTTAGGCAGGTAAAGCGTTAATGGAGTTTTCGAGGCTGAAATATTTAGCTTAGCGCCTTTACCCAAGCTACCTCCTTCAACGCGCCCGTCGCATGCCGCCTCGCATGTGGCGGGCCTTTTTTTTGTTTTGGGGATGTTAGAGTGCGGAGGTGACGCGGCGTCTGCGGGTTGCGACGGGCCACTCGCTTATGGTCGTGGCTCGTGGATGGGAATTGGACTAGGTTAAGCGGTTTTGGAGAAGGGTAGGGGGTGGGGGGTTACCACTTTTGGATGCAGGTGGTGGTGTCGGTGGGTTGGATTGGGGTGGATGCTTTTTGGAGGGTGATGAGGGGGGTGTGGGGTTTGCAGAAGAAGCGCAGGCCGTCGAGGAAGGATTCGCCGACGCCTCTGGAGATGACGGCGAAGGATTTTCGGCATTGGAGGATACCAGAGGAGAGTTTGTTGGGCCAGCCGGGTGTTGCGTTGTATAGGACGGGGCCTGCGGGTGGACGGCATTGTCCGCAGTGGGTATGGCCGGAGAGGACGAGGGGGATGTCGGCTTCGGCGGCGGGGGGTAGCCATGTGGGGATGTGAGCGAGGAGGAGTCGGAAGGGTTGGTCTTCGCCATCGGGGGTGGTGGGTTCGTTGAGGAGTGCGGAGATGAGGTCGCCCTGGGGTGCGGAGCGTTCACGAGCGGCGCAGTCGACGCCGAGGATGTGGAGGGGTAGTGATTCGTGGATGTAGACATCGTTTTCGAGCCAGATGATGCGCGTGGAGCGGAGTCGGTGTCTGAGTTCGGCGGTATCGTGGTTGCCCCATACGCCGAGGGTGGCGATGTTGGGGTGTATTGAGGCGAGTATTCGCGAGACGGTTTCGTGGGCGACGGGTTCATCGCCGGGGTGGTGCATGTAATCGCCGATGAAGAGGAGGAGGTCGATGTCGAGGTTTCTGATGTTTTGGATCAAACGATCGAAGACGGGGCGGTGGCGTCTGATGTGGAGGTCGGTGATTTGGAGTAGCCTCAGGCCGTGGAGGGCGTCGGGGAGGTTGGGGATCTGGATGTCGAGCGGATGGATCACGTGAGAAGGTCTCGAAGGGTTGTTATTGGGTCAAAAAGGTGGTTTTTTGTGACATTTTTTTAGCAGGTGGCGATAAGGGCTTGTGTAGCCTTTGGATTTCGTGTAGCGTATCATCGTACGGCGGGGCCTAGCAAGCCCAGCGGTGAATACCTAACTATCGGCGAATTATGGCTCTTACGGGAGTATCACATGGCCAAGATGTTTTATACGCTTGAGGAGGCGTCGCAGAAGCTCGGCGTCAGCGAGGATGAGATTCGGCAGATGGCCGATGACGGGAAACTGCAGCAGTTCCGCGATCGTGACAAGTTAATGTTTAAGCGTGAGCAGGTTGATGAGCTTTTCGGCATGTCGCAAACGCAGCAGATTTCCGGCGATTCGCCGATTGATCTGGCGGCGGATTCCGGCGAGATTACGCTGGACGATTCGATTGATACGCGAGCGTCGCAGACGGATGCGATCGATCTGATGGCTGAGACGGATCGTGGTAGCGTTGCTGAATCGCCCAAGAGCGCGACGGCGACGGGTATCAGTGTGTTTGACGCTGATGAAGTGAGTGCGGCTGATCCGCTTGCGCAGACGCAGGTGGGTGGTTCGCTGATTGGTGAGGATGATGAACTGACTTTGGAGTCGGTGGGTAGTGGATCGGGCCTTTTGGATCTGACGCGTGAAGCGGATGATACGAGTCTGGGCGCGGTTGAGCTGCTTGACGACCTTGGGCCGGGTGAGGGATCGGATATTGCTTTGACGGGATCGTCGACGGGCCTGTTTAATCAGGTTGGAGGTGATTCGGCTGGTGATCTTTCGGGTCTTTCGCAGGTTTCTGCGGGCGGCGGGTATGTGATCGAAGAGGTTGATCCTCCCGGTGACGGTTTTGGCGGCGGGATGATGCTTGGTGTGTTTGCATCGATGGTGATTATTGTCATTCTCGGGATGGATGCGGCGAGTAGTAAGATTGGTCCTGTGACGGATTTCTTTACGAAGAATCCTGATGACCTGGTGTTGTATTCGCTGCTGATTCTGGGTTTGCCTGCTTTGTTGTTTGGCGTGATCGGCTACTTCATCGGGAAGGCCCGAGCGAAGAAGATTGGGATGTATTGATCGTGCGACGGACAACTTGTGAAGCTTTTTGAATGTTGAAGTTAAAAAGCGGCGGCCTTTCGATTAAGCAACGAATCAGCCGCCGCTTTTTTTGTGGACCGGAAACAGGACGAGACTGTTTGGTGTGAATTTATGAAGCTAAGTCCTTATGGTAAACCTCAGACGACGCAGATCATGGTGTGTGCGGTGATTGCGCTGGTGGTGTTTGGTGTATTAAAGTGGTGGGTTGGGATGGGGGTTGTGGTGGCGGTGGCTTTGGCGTTGCTGTCGTTTTTTCGAGATCCTGAGCGGGAGATTCCGCAGGGAAAGGGCGAGGTGGTTGCTCCGGCGGATGGTGTGGTGACATCGGTGCATGATGTGGAGCATTTTGAAGCGTTCGGGGGGGGGGCGAAGTGTATCCGGATATTCATGTCGGTGTTGAATGTGCATGTGAATCGTGCGCCGATGGCGGGGCGTGTGGAATCGTTGATGCATCGGCCGGGCAAGTTTTTGAATACGTTGAAGGCGGAGGCGGCGGATGAGAATGAATGGTTGACGATGGTGATGACGGATGCGGGAGGTGGAAGGCCGGTGGTGGCGGTTCGTCAGATCGCGGGGGCGATTGCGCGGCGGATTGTGAATGGGATGCAGGAGGGTGATGTGCTGGAGCGGGGGGAGCGATATGGTTTGATCAAATTTGGTTCCACGACGGATGTGTATCTGCCGAGTCCGGGTGAGGTGGAGGCGAGCGTAGAGGTTGGGCAGCGTGTTTATGGCGGGACGACGGTGATTGCGGTTGTGGGGGATGGAGCTGCGAGTGAGGGTGATGAGGATGTGGGGATGGGAGAGGTTGACGTTGAGGAGGCGGGGGCTGCAGTGGGGGCTGAAGGGTGAGCTACAATGTAGGGCGGGACTTTTATAGGGACGGGAAATCGACATGACGATGGTGGAAACAGAGCGTCTTCGGTTGCGTGTGTTTCGGGAGGATGATGTTTCGAATGTGATGAAGATTTTCAGTGATCCGGTCGCGATGCAGTTTTTTCATGGCGTGCGCGATGAGAAGGGGGCGTTGGATGACATTCAGAGATGGCAGGAGCATCAGCGGGAGTATGGGCATGGTTTGTGGGCGACGGAATTGAAGGAAACGGGTGAATTTGTGGGGCGGATCGGTTTGATTCGTCAGATCGATGTGGACGGTGTGGATGAGACGGAGGTGGGGTATTCGCTGGTGAGGGCGCATTGGGGTAAGGGGTATGCGACGGAGGCGGCGATCGGATGCCGGGACTACGCGATGTATACGTTGGGATGTAAACGTGTGATTTCGCTGATTGCTCCTGATAATACCGCGTCGATTAATGTCGCGAAACGGAATGGGTTTACGTTTGAGAAGACAGTGATGCGCTGGGATCAGGAGGTTTGTGTCTATGTGGGGTATCGGGAGGATTGAAAGAGGCGTGGTTGGGGATTGTGCTTTTGAGAGTTAGCCGATGAGGAAGGGGGTTATGATGGGTGCAAGGAATTTACTTGTAGAAGGAAATGCTCGATGCGTTTGATTTTGATTTTGTTTTTGATGGTTGGGTATGTGGATGTTCGGGTTGAGGCGGGGGAGAAGGTGTTGCCGAATATCGTGTTTATTATGGCGGACGATATGGGGGTTGGTGATCTGGGGTGTTACAACGGTAAGTCGAAGATCCCGACGCCGCACATGGATCGGTTGGCGAAGGAGGGGATGCGGTTCACGGATGCCCATTCGCCATCTGCAGTGTGTACGCCTACGCGTTATGGTGTCTTGACGGGGCGATATTGTTGGCGGTCGAAGTTAAAGCGGGGTGTGTTGTGGGGTTACAGTGCGGCGCTGATTGAGGATAGGCGATTGACGGTGTCGTCGATGTTGAAGGGGAAGGGATATGTGACGGGTGTTGTTGGGAAGTGGCATTTGGGATTTGGGACGGCGAAGAAGACGGATTATTCGAAGCCGTTGAGGCCGGGGCCTACGACGCAGGGGTTTGATTATTTTTATGGTATTCCGGCATCGTTGGATATGCAGCCTTATGTTTATGTGGAGAATGATCGGCCTGTGGAGCAGCCGACGGAGACGGTGAAGGGGAGCAGGCATCGGCGTCAGAAGGGTGGTGGTTTCTGGCGCGGCGGGCCTGTTGCGCCATCGTTTAAGCATATTGATGTGATGCCTGTGATAACGGAGAAGGCGGTTTCGTTTATTGAGCGACGGGCGAAGGATAAGGGGAAGCCTTTCTTTTTGTATTTTCCATTGAGTGCGCCGCATACACCGTGGTTGCCGACGAAGGCTTTTCGTGGGAAGACAAAGGTGGGGTATTACGGGGACTTTACGGCACAGGTGGATTGGACGATCGGGGAGGTGTTGAAAGCGTTGGATCGTACGGGGTTGGCGGGGAATACGATGGTGATTGTGACGAGTGATAATGGGTCGCACTGGCCGGTTGGGGATGTGAAGAAGTATGGTCATGCGGCGAATCTTCACTATCGCGGCCAGAAGGCGGACATCTGGGAGGGCGGGCATCGTGTGCCGTTTATTGTGAGGTGGCCGGGTAAGGTGAAGGCGGGGAGTATAAGTGAAGAGACGATTTGTCTGACGGATCTGACGGCGACGGCGGCGGCGATGGCGGGGTATGCATTGAAGAAGGGCGAGGCGGAGGATAGTTTTAATATTTTGCCTGCGATGCTTGGTGAGAAGCTTTCGAAGCCGATTCGGGATGCGACGGTGCATCATTCGTTGACAGGTATGTTTGCGATCAGGATGGGTGACTGGAAGTTGATCGAGGGGAGGGGGTCGGGCGGATTTACGCGTCCTCAGCGGATTCCGAAGAATAAGTTGAAGAAGGGCGAGCCGGTTGGGCAGCTTTATAACCTGAAGGATGATCCATCGGAGAAGAAGAATCTGTATGGTGAACGTAAGGATGTGGTTAAGAAGCTGACCGACGCGTTGAAGGCAATACGGGAGTCCGGAAGTTCGAGGTATTGAGTGGCGGTTGGGATTGGCAATCTTGAGGTGGGGGAATTATTGTGTGCGCGAATGGGGCGAAGCGGAGGAACTGGATGGCTATATCGGCTGTTCTTTTTGGTTCTCTGATTGAGGTGAGCTATGTGTATTGGACGAGTGTATTTGATTTTGATCGCATCGTTTTGTGTGTGCCTCTGTTCGTTGAACGGTGATTTGTTTGCGGGTGAGGCGGGGAAGGTCGGGGCAGATGGTCGAGATGCGCCACCTACGGCTGAGAAGCTTGAACAACTGAAGAAGGACGTCGAGGGTGACGCGACGATTTCGATGGAGGATCGTAAGCGATTGTTGGGGTTTTATGGGGATGCGTTGGCGGCACTTGGTCAGGCGAAGTCGCATGCGTTGAAGTATGAGAAAGATGTGAAGTTTGCCAAGACGGCGTCGGATGACTTGAAAAAGTTGCAGGATGATCTGGCGTTACCGGCGGCAGGTATTGCGGAGCCATCTGAGTTGGCGGATGGCTGGAAGGTGGATCGGGTGGTCCAGAAGGCACGAGAGTTTGAGATGAGTCTGTCATCGGCTGAGGGTCGTGTGGAGCGGTTGATGGCCTTGCTGGGGGAGACGGAGAAGCGGCCGGAGCAGATTAAGGGATTGCTGTCTGAGGGAGCGAAGAAGTTGAAGGCGGTGGAATCGGATTTGAGTGGGGCTCCGCCGGAGGGTTATGGTCCGAAGGTTGTGGAGGCGTATCGGCTGGCCTTGCTTGCGAAGCGTTATGAGCTTGAAGCAGAGCAGCGTCGGTTGAACCAGGAGTCGGCGATCAATGGTCCGTTTCTTTCGTTGAAGCGTGCCGAGCTGGAGTTAGAGGAGAGGAGGGTACGAGAGGAAAAGAAGAAGGTGGGGGCGTGGCAGGCGTATTTGCAGAAGCGTCAGGAAGAGGCGGCGGACGCGGCGATTAAGGAGGGGCGTGATCTTGTGTCGCGGACGAAGGGTTTACCGGAGTTGGTGGGAACGCTTGCGGGACGCGTGCGGGACTATGCGACGGCTCATCAGGGTTTGATTGGTGAGCATCCGGGTTTGAAGGCGAGTGTTGCGTCGCGTGGGGCGGAACTTTCAGAGATTCGGAAAGACCATGAGCGCATGCGAGAGCGTTTGGAATCGAAGCGATCGGCAACGGGATTGGTAGCGGCGTTGAGGACGATACGCCGCTCGTTGCCGGATCGACGTGAGTTTCGTGACGGCTGGCGGAAGCGGGAGGAGGAGATGTCGAGATTGACGGGGGCACAGGATGAGTTGGAATTACGAAGGCGAGAGTTGCCGGGATTGTCCGAGCGAATTGGTCGTATATCGGAAGGGTTAACCGAGGCGCAGTTGATTCGTATCAATATGGGTGAGTTGGCGCGTCCTAATGAAGTGTTGACGGCTTATCGAAAGCAACTGGGTGAATTGCAGGCGTCGTATGGCGATCGCATTAAGTTATTGACGGAGCTGGATGCAACGGAGAATGATATCGTTGTGGAATCGGAGCAGTTTGCGGAGTTGATTGATCGTCATCTTTTGTGGATACGCAGCGCTGATCCGATTTCAGCCACGACGTTTGGTCGGGCGTGGAAGAGTCTGGGGTGGTTGTTTTCACCGAGTCACTGGGGTGGGGTATTGGAGGATGTGCGAGATCAGGCCGGGCGTGAGCCTGTGACGTGGGTTTGTGGGGTGCTTGGGGTGGCGTTGCTCTTGGCGTTTCGGCGTCGGGGGCGGCGCTCGATCATTGAGATATCGCAGCGTGTGGGGAGTATACGGACGGACTCTTACTGGTTGACGATCCGGGCGTTGATATGGACGCTGGTGAGGGCAATGGGGTGGCCCATGTTGTTGCTGTTTGTGGGATGGCGTATGTTGGGTGCGTTGTACGTGGAGGACTTTTCCCGTGGGGTTGGTGCGGGATTGATGGTTGCGGGTGGAATCTGGATGACGGTGGGATTGATCCGGGAATTGTGTGCGGAAAACGGATTGGCGGATCGTCATTTTCGATGGCGTGAAGAGCCTCGTGTATTATTGCGGGCCTTTTCGGCGCGGTTTCTGGTATTTGTTACGCCGCTGAGTGTGATTGCAGTGGTTGGGTTGTATGCGGAGGATTCGGAGCATGATGTTGGTCTGGGGCGGTTGGCGTTTATGGGTGTGATGGTTGTCATGGCCTGGTTGTTGCTGCGAACGTTCAGGCCTTCGGGGAAGATGATGGCGCGTGTATTGGCGAAGCAGCCGGGCGGCTGGTTGAATCGACTTCGGTATCTGTGGTACGCGTTGTTGATCGGGTTGCCGTTGGTGTTTGGTGTGTTGGCGGGGTTTGGTTATCTGTATGCATCGCTTCAGCTTTTCAATCAGTTGGAGCAGACGTTCTGGATGATCATCGGTTTGATGCTGGTGCATGAGATGTTGACGCGTTGGTTGTTTATGACGCATCGACGTCTGGCGTATGAGGAGGCGGTACAGAAGCGTGAGGAGAAGCGGAAGGAGAAGGAGGGGGAGGGGGTGAGCGTGGAAGATGGTGAGTCGGCGATCGTTCTGGATGAGTCGGAGGTTTCGCTGGCGCAGATTAGTGAACAGACGCGATCGCTGGTTCGGGTTGTGGTGGCGGCGACGTTTCTGGTGGGGCTGTATGTGATATGGGCGTCTATTTTGCCTGCGTTGGGAATGTTGGACCAGGTGACGTTGTGGGATAACAGTGTGGAGATTGACGGTAAGACGGTGAACGAGCCGACGACGCTGGCGAGTATTGGTCTTGCGTTTCTGGTGATCGTGGTGACGGTTCTGGCATCGCGTAATTTGCCGGCGTTGCTGGAGATGATATTGTTGAGTCGTTTGCCGTTGGATGCGGGGGCGCGTTATGCGTATTCGACTTTGTTGCGATATGCGGTTTCGATTCTGGGGGTTATCGTTGCGTTCAGCGTGATCGGGGTGAGTTGGTCGAAGTTGCAATGGCTTGTAGCGGCGATGAGTGTGGGGCTCGGGTTTGGATTGCAGGAGATTGTGGCGAATTTTGTATCGGGACTGATCATTCTGTTTGAGCGACCTTGTCGCGTGGGGGATACGGTGACGGTGGGGAGTACGAGTGGTGTGGTGACACGGATTCGCATTCGGGCGACGACGATTACGGATTTTGATCGGCGAGAATTGATTGTTCCCAATAAGGAATTTGTGACGGGGCAGTTGATTAACTGGTCGCTGTCTGATCCTATTCTGAGGATTTGTATTCCGGTGGGGATTGCGTATGGATCGGATACGGTGGAGGCGGAGCGACTGCTGCTGAAAGTAGCGAACGAGTCTCCGTTGGTGTTGGATGAGCCGAAACCGGGTGCGTATTTCACGGGGTTTGGAGCCAGTTCGCTGGACTTTGAATTGCGGGCGTTTATCAGTGATGTGGAGCATCGGGTTCAGACGCGTCATGAGTTACATCGGCGCATTGATGAGGCGTTTCGTGAGGCGGGTATTGAGATATCGTTCCCGCAGCGTGATGTGCATCTGGATACTTCATCTCCGTTGCGTGTTCAGATGGTTGAGGATTCGGAAGGGAAATGAGACGATAGGTATCAAGGCGGGCGTAATCGGGATGTCGCAGGGCCTTATTCGCTTGTTGGGGGGTGTTGAGCGTAGGATGTCTTTATGGATAGTTTTCTATTTGAATTAAGGAATGCTGATGGCGGGTAATACGTTTGGACAGGTTTTTCGGATCACGACGGCCGGTGAGAGTCACGGGCCGGGGAATGTGGTGGTGATTGATGGTGTGCCTGCGGGGCTGGCTTTGGGCGAGGCGGATTTGCAGCCGGATCTGGATCGTCGGCGTCCGGGTCAGAGTAAGATTGTGACGCAGCGTGCTGAGCCGGATGAAGCGGAGATTTTGTCGGGTGTGTTTGAGGGGAAGACGACGGGTACATCGATCGCGATCCTGATTCGGAATAAGGACCAGAGGTCGCGGGATTATTCGGAGATCAAGGATAAGTATCGACCGGGTCATGCGGATTACA
>JANQQT010000205.1 GCA_028284925.1 Phycisphaeraceae bacterium
GCCTTCCAACTCGCCCGGTGTGCACGGTCTCTGGCTGCCGGTCATCCCCCTGCAGATCGGCCTTGTCCTCAAGCCCGGTCCGCAGGAACCGTGGACACCCTATCGCATGACCGAAGCATTTATCAAGGCGGGCATTCCCAAGGAAGTCATCTGCCTTTACCCGGGCGGACCTGATGTCGGGGCAGCTGTCGTCCAGAACTCACCGCGTGTCATGATGTTTGGCGGCACACAGACCATCGAGCAATACAAGGGCGACCCGCGCGTTCAGGTGCACGGCCCCGGATTCTCCAAAATCCTCCTTGGCGATGACAAAGTCGATGAGTGGGAAAAGCACATCGACCTCATGGCCAAGAGCATCTTTGTCAACTCAGGTCGATCCTGTATCAGTTGCTCCGGCGTCTGGGCATCACGCCATACCAGGGAAATCGCCGAAGCCCTCGCCGAACGACTTGGCCCCGTCGCCCCAACACCGCCGACCGACCCCGAAGCGCCGCTCGCCGCCTTCACCATTCCCGCGCAGGCCGAGGGCATTAACAACATGATCGAAGCCGGTATTAAGGAAGATGGTGTCGAGGAAGTCACCGCTAAATATCGGGGTGCCGACAGACTCATTCAGCATGAACGTTACTCTTACCTCCGCCCTACCATCTTCCATTGTGACTCGCCCGAACGTGGCATGGCCAACATCGAATACATGTTCCCATGCGGAAGCGTCGTCGAATGCCCCCAGAAAGACATGATTAAGAAAATCGGCACAACGCTCGTTGCCTCTGCCGTCACGGACGATCCCGAATTCCAACGTTCACTCCTGGACGCCACCAACATCGATCGCCTCAACTTCGGTGAAATACCCACCATCCAGCTCAACTGGTTCCAACCGCATGAAGGGAATATCGTCGACTTTCTCTTTAGAGCGCGAGCGTTCCAAACCTCCGCATGACCTGCCGCGCCCTCGCTTCCTGCATAAACTGACATTAACCGTACGTTACAAGTTTCGCGCAATCGCTCGTATAGACGCACTGAATAAGTAATGAATCATCTGACTCACGACACACCGATCATTGGTTTCGATCACCAGCCTCGCACTCGCCTGATCTTCGGCGCAAATTCCATCGATCATATTGCCACCCATATTGCCGATTGGAACGGCAAACACGCGCTCCTCGTCACCGACCCCCACATTGTCGAAGCCGGTCATGCCCCCCGCGCCCATCAGGCGCTCGAAGCGGCAGGCATAGCGGTAACCATCTTTGACCAGACACGGGAAAATCCCACCACCGAAGATGTGGATGCGTGTCTGGCCGTCGCCAAGTCCACCAATATCGACACCATCATTGGCATCGGCGGCGGCTCTACACTCGATACCGCCAAAGGCTGTAATTTCCTCCTCACCAACGGCGGTGAAATGAAAGACTACTGGGGTGTCGGCAAAGCGGACAAACCCATGCTGCCCCTCATCGCCGTCCCCACAACTGCCGGAACAGGTAGCGAATGCCAGTCCTTCGCCCTCATCGCAGATGCCGAGACCCACATGAAAATGGCTTGTGGCGATCCGAAGGCCTCCCCGCGTATCGCTATCCTCGATCCCACGCTCACACTTACCCAACCCCGCATGGTCACCGCCGACACCGCCGCAGACGCGCTCACCCACGCCGTCGAAACGGCCGTCACCACCAAGCGTACCGAATTTTCCATGATGTATTCGCGCGAAGCTTTTCGGCTGATCGTCGCCGCCCTCCCCCGCGTCCTAGAAAACCCCGACGATCTGGATGCCCGCGGGCGCATGCAACTCGCTGCCGCCTACGCCGGCTTTGCCATTGAGAATTCCATGCTTGGCGCCGCTCACGCCGCCGCCAACCCTCTCACGGCGCACTTCGGCGTCATTCACGGCCAGGCCGTCGCTCTCATGCTGCCATCCGTGGTTCGCTTCAACGCCGAACAGCCCGATGCCAGACGCCTCTATGCCAAACTCGCCGTCAGCGCACGCCTCGTTGCCCCAACCGTCTCTGACGACGAAGCCATCGACGCCCTCCTGCAGTGCGTTAATGACTTGTTTGTTAAGGCAGACCTCCCAGCCTCACTGAGCGAAACCGGCGTCGAAGTCGAACTCATTCCCACACTCGCTTCCGAAGCAGCCCGACAATGGACAGCCCAATTCAATCCCAGAGAAATCAGCGAACACGACTTCATCCATCTCTATCAGTCCATCTATTCCAGGCAGACCGTCACACCGGGTTGAATTTCGCCAATCTACGGTTTCATCACGTCCACACGATCCGCCTTGACAGCCGCATCTGAACCTACTTCCGCACCGTCGGATACCTCATTCGATTTATCCCGTTCCGGCATCAGTTTACACGCCCCCTTACATCCAAAGATTCGACCAAAGAATTGTCGATGCCGCGACACAAACATATAGGCATGCTCAGCCAACCATATCACACCAGGTATCCAAAGCGCCAGCGCAAATACAAAAAACAACGGCATCCTCATCCCCAAATGCCGTAACGCCCGTGCCCCCTTATACGTCCTTCCCTTCGGGTTTACACAGTGAATCGCCGCGATCAGATCCGCCCGATCGACCCCCTTCGCCACCTCACTCGCCAGGGGGTCCGACAGCGGAATCAATCGCACCACATTAAACCAGTCCATCCAGCGCAACAGCCGACTCTGAAATGTACACAAAGGACAACCATCATCGAAAAGAACCAGATTTTTATTGGTGTCATTCGTCATGGGCTTGAACAGCATATCTTACCCACCAGCGATCAAAAATCGGAACAAACCCTACATCCCGGCGCGCAAAAAAAGCGACGGCCCGTTGAAAGACCGTCACGTCTACTTTCTCACTGCCATCGGATGGTGGCCCCACAGGCCTTGCAGCGTAATCCGTTACGCCGCTGTCCGTGGGTCAAATTGAATAGCGATCTCATACTCCCGCCCCAACGGCTGCCTCCGCGTAGCCGCTTCTTCTCGCGTCACCGGTGTACATCGAACCACATGGCCCATGAGTTCCAGACCCATGTCACTGCCATGAGGTGGAAAATACACGCTCACACGTTCTGAATCCGCAAGCGGAATCTCGCTGTGTGCCGCCATGCCCAGTTCACTCATGTTCATGAGATCCAACGTGCATACCGGATGCGTATAGGCCTCCACATCATGATCCCGTCGCAATGCCGTCACCTGACCCTCCAGGTCGTGACGTTCAGACGTTCGGCGATCAAACCGAAACACCTGCTGTTCCTCGGCAACCGCCGGCATCTCTATCCTCTCCGCCCCGTTCGTTTCGAGTTCCGTATTCGGAAATGTTGTTATCACGTCTGACATTGACAAACCTTCCTTCGCGCCATGTAGGCGGTAGCATTGATTTTGTCGATACATGTGTCATCGGCGAAATAATCGGCATAATTAATCAAATTGGACTTTTAATAGAAAATGACTGAACCAACGCAAAACAAATACTGCGTCCATCTTATCGGGGCGGGTCCCGGAGACCCGGGTCTCATAACGCTCAAGGGCGTACAACTCCTTAAAACAGCCGATTGCATTGTTTACGACGCTCTTGCCAACCCTGCATTACTTGAACACGCCGGCCCGAATGCCGAACGAATCTGTGTCGGAAAGCGTGCCAATCGACACCTGGTCAAGCAGGATCAAATCAACGAAATTCTGGCCGATCGCGCCCTCGCGGGCAATAAGGTAATCCGTCTCAAAGGCGGTGACCCTTTTGTTTTCGGACGCGGAGCCGAAGAAGCCGCCTACCTAAAATCGCGCGGTGTGAACATTCAGATCGTCCCGGGTGTCCCCGCAGCGATCGCCGCCGCCGCCTATGCCGGAATCCCGGTTACGCGTAGACAAATCTCCACCGCCGTCGTCTTTCTCACGGGTCATGAAGATCCAGACAAAGGCCCTCCGCAAATCGACTACAACGCGCTTGCCGAACTCACCTCCACCGGAGCAACCTTATGCATCTACATGGGCATGACGCGGCTGGATCAGATTGTCAAAGAATTAATCGACGCAGACCTCTCCCCGGACACGCCTTCTGCCGTCGTACGCTGGGGAACACTCCCCCGGCAGCAATCCATTCAATGTCCACTGGACCAACTCTCCGACACAGTGGCACAGCATAATCTCAAAGCACCCGCCATGATCTACATCGGCAAGGTCATCCCCTTTGACCAACCTGATGCTCTCAACTGGTATGAGACTCTTCCCCTGTTTGGAAAGACCGTCCTCATCACCCGCACCCGAACGCAAGCCTCCCAAACCAGACAACGACTCGAGGATCTCGGCGCTAACGTTCTCGAAGCCCCCACCATCGATATCCAACCGATTACCGACTGGTCACAGGTTGATGATGCAGTCGACAGGATCGCTTCCTTTAACTGGCTTGTACTCACCTCCGCCCAGGCAGTCCACGCGTTGTTCGACCGTCTTCGCGCACGCCAACTCGATACACGCGCCCTCACAGGCCCAGGAATCGCCGTTGTCGGCGACCAAACCGCTCAAGCCCTCCAACAATTCGGCATAACACCAGATCTCATCCCCCAACAATTCAACTCCGATGCACTGGCCAATGAGCTTCTGGCATCGGAAAACCTCGCTGATCAAAACATTCTCATGTTCCGCGCGGACATAGCACCCATAACCCTCCCCGAAAAACTCAAAAAACACGGCGCCAACATCTCAGACGTTACCATCTATCGAAATATCAAGATCCTCACGCTCCCCAAACACATCATTGAACACCTCAAAACCGATCGGATTGACTGGCTCACCTTCACAAGTTCATCCACTTTTTGTAACTTTGTGGAACTTACCACCAACTCAGGCGTCAATGCCGATACGCTGGACGCCATCAAAATCGCCAGCATCGGTCCTAAAACCTCGGCCAGCATCCAAAAACAGGGCCTGAGTGTAACAATCGAAGCTTCACCCCACGATATCGAAGGTATGATTAACGGTATCGTCAATCATGAAACGTCCGCGGAGGACGAATGAGACGCACACCTTTTTTCCATGTGCCGCACTACGCAGCAGCAACTGCTGCTAGTCATTTCCGTCCATCACATCCAACCCACCCAATCGAGGCAAGACGATGAACACCCCCAAACCCAATTCCTCCAAATGGAATCTCTGGTCAATTCTCACACTCATCTTTTCGCTAGCGATATTCAACTCCGCCGTCCTTGCCCAGGGCGGTGACGATGATGATGACGATGATGATCTGCCAGACGTATCGGGTGTCTATGTCGATACCAACGGCGTGCTGCGCGTCCGCAAACTCGACAAGAAAGGCAAACTCAATAGCCTCCGCAAACGACCCGCTAATGCCGCCTCCAACCTGGTCTACATCTCCCTCCCCAAACTCTTCGCCGAGGTCAAACAACATGTCGACAACGGCAAGCGACTCCCCGCCGATCTTCGCCTCCTCAAAGGTATGGTCAAACTCAAATATATCTTTGTCTACCCGGAGAAAAAGGACATCGTCATCGCCGGCCTTGCCGAACCCATCGAATCACCTCGCTCGTCCCGCCCCTACGGCAAACACACCGGTCGACCCGTCCTCCAACTGGATGATCTGGTCGTCGCTCTTCGAATCAATGGCCCCGGCACCAAAGGCCGAGGCTTCGGCTGCTCTATCGACATCCCTAAGGGAGGCGTTGAAGCCGTCAATGCGGTTCTGCGCTCCCCGTCGGCGCGAAGGAAGACCAAGCAACAAAAAGCTCGCGAAATGGTCCAGAACGTCGGCCCGCAGGATGTCCGAATCTTCGGTGTCCCCAACAATACAAGATTCGCATTCGTTTGCCTCGAAGCCGACTACCTCATGAAACGCCAGTCCCTCGGCCTTGACCCCGCCCCGCACCCCCATGTCAAATACACCTTCTCCCGCTCTCAACAATACCATCGCGCCTGGTTCCAGGAACATTATGAGCCAATCCTCGTCTCCGAAGACGGTAAAGCCTACGAAATCCGAGGCCAGGGCATCAAACTCGCCGCCAGTGGCAATAAGTCAGGTGGCGGCAACACCCCCGCCAACGCCAAACGCTACGTCACCGCCTTTACCAAATTCTTCCCCAAATTCGTCAACAACGAACCGGCCTACGCCGACCTCCAAAACCTCTCGGACCTTGCCCTCGTCGCCTCCATGATCCGCAAGGACCGTCTCGCCAGGGCCGTCTCATGGAACCTCGACTGGATCCAAAAATCAGGCGGATACCGCGTACGCCAGGTCCCCGTCCCCACCCACTGCGAAACGCTCGCGAATTACAAAGCCGGAACCTATGCCGTCGGAGGCGTCTACCTCAATCTCAAACCCTACACCAATTCTCGTGAAACCGACAAGACCCAATCCCTCAAGACCACGCGCAAGCGACCCCACACTGGCTGGTTTGTCATTCAATCTCTCTCCAAAACCAAATAAGCAAAAAACACCAAGACAGACAGCCGAACTCCTTCACCTTACTTAATTTCATCTGCTTATCCCGGATGCAAACACGGGGGGACTTGACGCGTACCTGCCTCCCTTCTACCCTTGCGCTTCGATCAGCGGAGCGCCCCGCTGGCGCACTACACCATTAACCCGACGAACCCAACAAGGAGGCCGACATGGCTTATTCTCTGCCCGATCTTCCCTATGCACCTGATGCGCTCGAACCCCATATCGACGCCCGCACCATGGAAATCCACCACGGCAAACACCACGCCGCCTACATCGCCAAGGCCAACGCCGCTCTCGAAGGCCACGATGACCTCGCCGCCCTCGATATCGCCGATCTCTGCGCCAAGCTCGACCAGGTCCCCGAGACCATTCGTGGCGCCATCCGTAACAACGGCGGCGGTCACTATAACCATTCACTCTTCTGGACCTGTCTAAGCGCAGACGGCGGAGCCCCTTCGGGCGACCTTGCCGCTGCAATCGATGCCGACCTCGGCGGGCTCGACGCCTTCAAGGAAGCCTTCTCCAACGCCGGAGCCACACGTTTCGGATCAGGCTGGGCATGGCTCATCGTCAATTCCGAAGGAAAACTCCAGGTCACGTCGACCCCCAATCAGGATAACCCACTCATGCCGGGCGTCGGCGCAGACAACGGCACGCCCATCCTCGGCCTCGACGTTTGGGAACACGCTTACTACCTCAACTACCAGAACCGCCGCCCGGACTATATCGCCGCATTTTTCAACGTCGTCAACTGGAATCAAGTGGCCGAAAACTACGCTGCCGCAAAAGCCTGACCTACACAAAATTTACTCCCAAATCATCCCTCTACCCCCGGATTCGTCAATCCGGGGGTTTTTTCATTCCTCCGGATCCTCGATGGTGATACCATACAATGGCACAGACTGTTAGTATTTTGCAATATCTGTTATAATTGACCCGTTTGGTCTGTTCGACAATCCCGGTTTCGGCCGGTCGTACGGGTGCGATAGATTGACACATGGGGACAATGCTGCCACTTTTCTCAATGGAGCGAGGTAAATCCGGCTATGAAAAGGACCACACACCCTACCGACGCCGTCACATGCTTCGACTCTAACAGACGTCTTTCCTCATATACCAAAATCGCACACCTTCTAATACGTCGACCTAACCGACGCGCATTCACCCAACCCGCCTTTCCAGGACTGGAGAGTCTGGAACCCAGGCAACTCCTCTCCGGCACACTCCTCATCAACGAATTCGCCGCCATCAATGCAACCGGCCTGGCCGATGGCGACGGCGCTATTTCCGAGTGGATCGAAATCAAAAACCTCTCCAACACACCGGTGAACCTCGATGGCTGGCACCTCACCGATGACGCCAACGATCTCACCAAATGGACATTCCACAACGGCATCGTCATCCAGAACGATGGATTTGACATCGTCTTCGCCACCGGACAGGAAACTGACAACTACATTGACGCTGGCGGTAATCTTCATACCAACTTTCGGCTTGACGGTGATGGTGAATACCTCGCCCTCGTCCAACCCGATGGCGTAACCATCGAACACGAATACGCTCCCGAATTCCCCAGACAGCTAGAGGACTTTTCCTACGGTATCGTCGGCACCGCCGTGGTAGGCCAAACCCTCGTCGATGACTCTACTAACCTCACCTACCTGGTCCCCCAGAACGATTCACTCGGTACCAACTGGACCCAGCCCGACTTCGATGATGACTTGTGGAATGCCGCCGAAACCGGACTCGGCTTCGACACCCAAATCGGTACACCGCCGTTTGAATCCAAAATAAACTTCCAACCGGCAGACGCCGACCTCCCCGATGGCTACCTCCCGGATGCCGGCCAAACCTTTGGCCCCAAGCCCGGCAACGTCTCCTACGGTTGGGATGCCCCAGTCACCGAAGTTCACGACCGGGATGCCGGCGCTGTCGGCGGTGCTCTCAGCGACCTCGTCGCATGGTGGAAATTCGATGAGAGTACCGGCACGCTCGCCGCAGACTCCTCAGGCAGTGAAAACCAGCACGACGCCACACTCATGGACGGCGCACGTTTCTTCCCCACCGTCGGCAAATTTGGTGGCTCCGTGCTTCTCACCGGAACATCCGCATTCGTTCAGGCTGCCGATCACGCGGACCTCGAGTTCGCCGCCGAACAATCATTCTCCATTTCCTTCTGGTTCCGCGGCTCCGCCTCGCCGGAGGCCGACAATCAGGGACTCATCACCAAAGGCTACGCCGATACCACCCGCAACACCGATGGCTATTACCTCATCCAGTCCAACGGAGGCACAGCCAATCCCGGCTTCGATTCGCGACAAGGCGCAGGTACTACACCACGCGTTCAAACCTCCAACACCAGCGGTACGTTAGATGCCACCTTCCACCACGTCGTCATGGTCCGCGATAGCGTCGCCAACGAAATCCGAATGTACTATGACAATGGCGAACCTTCCGTGCACCTCATGGGGCCGGATGCCAACAACGGCGACTGGGACATGGGTGTCAACAACGACCCCTTCGTCATCGGAAACCATTTCAACCGCTTCACCACAGGCTTCTTCGATGACGTCGCCGTCTTCCGCGGCGCAATCTCCGAAAGCGAAATCGATACCATCTTCAACGGCGGCATCGAAGCACTCAACACCAGCGACCAGCGACTCGACACACTCGCCGAAATGCAGACCACCGATGATCGCACATGGGAAATCGCCGTTCCCAATGGCCCCTATATCGTCACCGCCTCATTCGGCGATCCCTCCAACGCCACGTCCATTAACAACATCGATATTGAAGGCGTCGTTACCAACGATCCCGATGGCGCTGACTCCTTCGATGAATACACCGTCGCCGTCAACGTCACCGATGGACGCCTGACAATCTCCCCCGCGCCGGGAGCCGTCGACGCCAAAATTCAATACGTCGACATCGCCTCCACCAACACCACCACCTTCGTCGGCCAGATCGAATCCAATCTCGAAGCCGATCTTCTCAACATTTCCCCATCCCTCTACACACGTATCCCCTTCGATGTCGCAGATCCGTCCTCCATCAACACCCTCACGCTGGACATGAAATACGATGACGGTTTCATCGCCTACCTCAACGGCGTCGAGATCGCATCACGCAACGCCCCCGAATCTCCCACCTTCGATTCCACCGCGACATCCACACGCCCCGACTCGCAAGCCATACTCTCCGAAAACATCGATGTAACCCAACACAAAGACCTCCTCGTCGCCGGCGAGAATCTCCTCGCGATCCACGCCCTGAACATCACCGCAGACGATGACGACTTCCTCCTCATCCCATCCCTGCTCGGCGACGCCACAGTCTCCAACCAGGCATCCTACTTCGACGCGCCCACACCCAACGCCGCAAACAACACCAACTCGCTGGGTGTCATCAAAGATACCAAGTTCTCCATCGATCGCGGATTCTTTTACAACCCGTTCCAGGTTGAAATCACCACCGCGACCCCGGACGCCGAAATCCGATACACGCTCGACGGCACGGCCCCCACCCCCACCACCGGCATCATCTACTCAGGCCCCATCGACATCACCACAACAACAACTCTTCGCGCCGCAGCATTTAAGCCCGGCTTCGTCGCCACCAACGTCGATACGCAAACCTATATCTTCCCCGAAGACGTTCTCCAGCAGAACGGCTCGGGACTACCGCCCTTCGCAGGCTGGGGACACTCCGGCCCCGATTGGGCTATCGACCCCGACATCGTCAACAACCCGGCATACAGTGACAACATCCTTGACGACCTACGCGCCGTGCCAACCGTATCACTCGTAATGGATTGGGATGACATGTTCGGCAGCGGCGGCCAGGGTATTTATATATCAGGCAAAAACGTCGAGCGTCCCGTCTCTGCCGAATACATCAACCCCGATGGCACAACCGAATTTCAGGTCAATGCAGGTGTTGAAATTCAGGGCGGCTCCAGCACCAACCGCTGGAAAGATGACAAACTCTCCATGCAGCTCGTCTTCAAGGACATCTACGGCCCAGGCAAACTCGAAACCTCCATCTTCGACGACCAGGGCGGAGCCGGCATCTACAACACACTCATTCTCGACGCCACACTCAACCTCGGCTTTCTCCACCCCGATCACGGTCAACGCGTCCGCGGCCAGTACATCCGCGACCAGTTCATGGCCGATGCCCAACTCGCCATGGGCGGACAGTCCTTCCGAGGCAATTTCGTCCATCTATACATCAACGGCCTCTACTGGGGTCAATACGGTATCCACGAACGACCCGATGAAGACTTCGCCGCTTCCTACTACGGCGGCGAAGATGAACAATACCAAATCTACAAGCACACCTCCGGCAACGTCGTCAACAATGCCGCCCCGGGCCACAACTGCTCCGGCTGCTCATACGGCAACCTGCATTCCATCGCCAACAGCGGCCTCGCCTCCGACTCGCAATACCAGCTCATCCAGCAACACCTCGACATCGATGACTTCATCGACTACATGCTCATTAACTTCTACGGCGGAAACACCGACTGGCCCCACCACAACTGGTACGCCTCCAGAAACTTCCACGACCCCGAAGGTCTCTGGCGCTTTCACTCCTGGGACGCCGAACACGTCCTCAAGGGACTCAACGATAACGAGACCGGCGAAAACGACAACGGCACACCCGGCTCCCTCCATCAGGCCCTCCGTCAAAACGCCGAGTATCGCATTCGCTTCGCCGATGCCGTCCACCAACACATGTTCAACGACGGACTGCTCACACCCGACAACGCCGCTGCACTCTATAGCCAACGCCTCACGGAAATAGACCAGTCCATCGTCATGGAATCCGCCCGATGGGGTGACAACCGGCGTGCCAACGATCCCTACGAACGCGATGTCGAATGGGCCAACGAACGCGACTGGCTTCTTAACACCTACTTCCCACAACGCACCAACAACGTCCTCAACCAACTCCGCAACGTCGGCCTGTATCCCAACGTCGACGCCCCCTCATTCAACCAACACGGCGGCCTCATCTCCTCAGGCTTCGACCTCCAAATGACCAACGAAAACGGCAGCGGAACACTCTACTATACGCTGGACGGCTCAGATCCCCGAATCCCCGCCGATGCCCCCACCGAAGTTACCACCATCGTCCCCGAAAATGCCGCCAAAAAAGTCCTCGTCCCCTCCAGCTTAATCAGCAACAACTGGCGCGGCGGCGGCGCTTTCGACGACTCCTCATGGCATTCCGGCACTGGCGGTATCGGCTACGATGAAAACACAACCTACGATGCGCTTATCTCCCCGGATTTCAATCTCGAAGGCGCCCACCCACAACGAATGCACGATGTCCGTACCACCATGTATGCCCGCATCCCATTCAATCTAACCGCACAACAAATTGCCGGTTTCGACTTCATGAATTTGAAGGTGCGCTACGATGATGGATTCGTTGCGTTCCTCAACGGTGTCCAGATTGAAGCCGAAAATGAGCCCGGATCGCTCACATGGACCTCTGAAGCCACCGGCGGACACTCCGACAGCGCCGCGGTCGACTTCGTCACCTTCGATGTCTCCGCGCACCTCGGATCACTGGAGGAAGGTGAAAACATCCTCGCCTTCCATGGCCTGAACGACGGCCTCACCAGCTCCGACTTCCTTCTCTCCGCGGAACTCGAAGCAGGTGAAGGCGCCGTCACTGGCATCAATCCCAACGCCGTCATCTACGATGGCTCGCCCATCAATCTCACCGACAACGCTACTGTCCGCGCCCGAATCCTCGATGGGTCCACATGGTCCGCCGCCAACGTTGCAACTTTCGCCATCGCCGACTCTCCCCTCCGCATCACCGAGCTCATGTACAATCCCGCCGACCCCACCAACTCAGAACTCACCATCGATCCCACACTCGGAAACGATGACTTCGAATACATCGAAATCCGGAATACCGGCGACAGCGCAATCAACATCGAGGGCTTCCACTTCACCGATGGTATCGAATTCACCGTACCCCAGGGCACAACCCTCGCCCCATCCGAAACCGCACTTATCGTGCGCGACGCCGCCGCTTTCGACGTACGCTACGACACCAACGCCCTCCGGATCATCGGCGAATTCGAAGATGGCAACCTCAGCAACGGCGGTGAAATCCTCCATCTCGTCGATGCCCTCGGCAACACCATCCACGAATTCGAGTACGACGATGGACGCAAATGGCCTATCGAAGCCGACGGCCACGGCGCATCCATCGAAGTCATCGATACCGAAGGCGACTACTCCGATGCCGACAACTGGCGCGCCTCATTCGAATCCAGCGGCACACCCGGCTTCACCGGCTCCGGCGCTCAAACCAATATCTTCCTCGTCCCGCGCCTCAACGCCTCCACAACCCAAACCTCAACAACCCTCCCCCTGACAGACCTCCCCAATGTTCCGGGCGGCGAACCTGATGACTTCTACATCCGTGAAGGCGCCGACTACTTCGTCGAAATATGGGCCAAAGCCGACCAACTCACCGGCCTTGCCGGCCCCATTGCCGGGGGAAGCCTCACACTCGAATTCGACCCCGAAATCGCTACCGCCATCTCAATCGACTTCGGCCAACACTTCACCGACAACCAGTCTCAGAACATCGACCTTATTGAAGGCGAAGCTACCTTTGCCGCCGACACACTCTCCACCGACCTCGGCGACGATGAACACGTCCTCTTCGCCCGCGTCCTCTTCAATTCACAAAACAACATCGGCCCCGTCAACGAAATTTTCAACCCGGTCGATACCGATCTCGACCGCGAAGCCGTCCCCTACGCCTTTACCCTCCTGAACCTCGGCCCCGTCCCCACCAACTTTGAAGTCAAGACACCCGATATCGACTCCCGGGCCGTGATCTTTGACTTCGACAACAACAACATCGTCAACTTCGCCGACCTCGCCTTCTTCCTCCCTGCATTGGGCGAAATACCCGGTGGCTCGCAACCCCCCTTCGCAACATGGGCCGACTTTAACAACGACAACACCGTCGATGCCGATGACCGGCAGCTACTCCTCGATGCCTTCGCCAAACCATTTGGCCAGATATCAATACCCGACAATGCAAGAACGGAATTCACACCACCACCACCCGGCGGCCCCGGCGGAGTCGATCTCCTCGCCGGGGCATCCGCAATCTGACAACCAACACCCTCCACACATACCCACAAAAAAACCCGCCCATAAAGGCGGGTTTCCATTTCAAATCTATCCGCTCCCCTACCTCACTCAATCCCCCATCGCCGCCAGCTCCTCTTCCGGAATATCGAAATTCGCATGAACTTTCTGAACATCATCCTGGTCATCCAGCGCATCCATCATCGCCAGGATCTTCTCCGCATCCTTGCCCGTACACTCCACCGTATTCGATGGAATCATCGTCAACTCCGCCGACTCAATCGCGATCTCCGCCCCTTCTACCGCTTCCTTCACCGTAATGAAATCACTCGGCTCAGTGGTCACCTGCCAGATTTCCCCCTCATCCACCACATCCTCCGCGCCCGCCTCCAACGCCACCTCCATCAACGCCTCCTCATCGCAAGCATCCTTGCTTACCACCACCAAACCCTTCTGCGCGAACATATACGACACCGACCCTGATGTCCCAAGGTTACCGCCCGCCTTGTCAAAGATATACCGCACCTCACCCACCGTTCGATTCTTATTATCCGTCAGCGTCTCCACCAATACCGCCACGCCATTCGGACCATACCCCTCATAAACCACCGGCTCGTAACTCTCACCACCCAAATCCCCCGACCCCTTCTTCACCGCATTCGAGATCGTGTCCTTCGGCATGTTGGCCGCCTTGGCCTCATCAATCGCGTATCGCAATGTAAGGTTCATCGCCGGATCGCCCCCACCCGCCTTCGCCGCCACAATAATCGCACGAGCGCACTTGCTCCAAATCTTGGAACGCTTTGCGTCCTGCCGCCCTTTACGATGCTTGATATTCGCCCACTTACTATGACCAGCCATCCAATTTCGCTCCAATAACCTGGCTACATAAAACCAATTCAAGACACGATTATAGTCTTACAATCGGCCATTGCTCCAAACCGATCTACTCACATTCCCGAGACACACAAACGGTAATACCAAGTCACACCTCCCTCTTCTCATTTCACAAAAACCCCACCTATTCAGGCTTCGCCTCACCATCTCCCTCGCCACCGCCATCCTTCTCCTTCTTCCCCAAAGGCGCTACGCTCGGTTCCTTCTTCGCCTCATAAGCCTTCACTTTACCATTCAACGTCTTGAGCAGATCCACAAGATCGGGTCGATCCGTCTTATCCGCCTGCTCCGCCAATCGAATCGCACGCTTCCAATAGCTGATCGCAAGGGGCTTCCGGTCCGCCTGCCAATACGCATCGCCCAGATGATCCAGAATCACCGCATCCTCGCGTCCCTTCCCCGTCGCATAAGCGCGGTTCAGTTGACGAATCGCCCGATCGAATTCCCCTCGCTTGTAATACACCCATCCCAACGTATCCAAGTACGCATAGTTCTTTTCTTCAGCCTTCACCGCCAGATGTGACATCTTCAATGCACGATCCAGATTCCTCCCATCCTCCGCCCACATATACGCAAGGTCGTTATTCGCACCCGCGTGCTTTTCATCCACTTTCAGAATCTCAAGCAGAGTCGCCTCCGCATCCTTACGTTTGTCCTTCAACGTATGAATATTCGACTTCTGGTAAAGCAACTTCAGCTTATCTTCCTTCGCCGGATTCAACTTCAACGCCTGATCAATTGCATCCACCCCGCGATCCCACTGCTCCGCCCGCATATGCACCGCCACCTTCCGACGAACCCAATCCCATTGCCCGTATCTCGAAGGATCCATCTTGAAAATCGCCTCGATCGCCTTCGCCGCTTCCTTCCACTTTTGCCACCCCACATAAAGGTCATATAACGCCTGCTTATTTCGCAACGTCCCCTCTCCACCAAGCAAAGCTTTCTCACGATTCTCCCGATACTCATCTACTTTCCCCAACTCCTCCGATACCGCTTCCAGACTACCCGCTATCACTTCGCTGTACGGTCGCAGCTTGATCAACCCCGTCAAGACCTCTTCCGCCTTCTGCATCCGCTTCGACTTGACAAACACATACACCAGAAGCCGAATCGATTCATTATCATCCGGGTTTTCCGTCACCAGTCGCGTCAGTACACGCTCCGCCGAAGCATACCGCTTCGCGCCCACAAAGGCCTCCGCAGTATAAAACCTTGCCACGCGGCTGTTCGGCGCAACACGATTCACACGCCGCAACAATTCCAGCAACTCCGTCTCATCCGCCCGATGATCCGCCCGCACCACCTGAAACAAACGCTCGAACGCCGCCTCATTAATCGGATCAACGTCCAACACGGCATTCAGTGTCCGACGGGCATTCTCATAATCCTTTCGCCCTAAATACATATCCGCCTTGTACAGTCGATACTCCACATTCCGAGGCTGAGCCGCAAGCAACTGATTCAACAAAACCAGCGCCGCTCCATGATCCCCCTGCAACGCCTTCACCTTCACACGGTAAAACTGAATCCGCGCACTTGTATCCCGATCAAACTGCTTTAAAAGCTTCTCAGCCTCACTCGCCTGTCCAAGCCCAAGCCTTAACTCAATCATCGTCATCAGGGGTGTCCGAAACTTCCCATCCGCCTTCAATGCCGCTTCATATGCCTTAATCGCATTCCCTGTCTCACCATCCAGTTGCAACAACCGACCCCGTAAATACCACGCCGATGCCGACGACTTCAAAGGCTCTTCCAGTTTGTCCAGATGCCCCCGCAGTACATGCCCGTCCGAAACCTCCTTGATCATTCTGTCCACATAACGGGACGCGCGATCTGGTCGACTCTTGATCATGCTCAATACAGTATGAGTCAACGCCTCAGTATCATTCTTGGCCAGTTGCTCAACCACATGCTCGTACACGATCGTATCACGCGGCTGGGCCGCCAGATGATCCAGCAAAAACGCCGTCGCCTGCTTCCCCCTCAACATCCGTGCCAACGCCAGCGCGAGCGCCGCCGGTCGATTCTTCGACTTATACACATCCTGCAACAACGTCCCGAATCGCTCACGCCCATCCGTGTACGCCGCCGCATAACTCACCAGGCCCAAAAGGCGATTTCCAAATTTCTCCCCGTTCAACTGTGCAACCAAAACCTTCTCGCCATCCGAATACCGTCCCAAGGCAAACAAAGCATAAATCCGACGTGCCGTCAGCAATGCACTATCCACATATCGATCACCCGCCGCCTTCTCATACATCGCCAACGCAGCCTTATACTCACCCAATCTGCAATACGCATCCCCCACCGTGGCACAAACACGCCCGCGCTGACGAATCACATACGCTACCTCATTAAACAAACGTGTTGTTCGCGCCAACCGAGGTTCAAGCCCAAGAAAAGTCGTCAACTGACCTATCGCGGCCCGATCATACTTCAATGTCAACAATGACTGCCCCAGGTAATACGGTCGCAAAACCTCAATCTGTCGATTCGAAGTACCTTTCGCCTTGCCTGAAGCGGCAATCGTAACCGCCGCCTCTTCCCACTTGCGCTTGTTATACGCAAATCGCCCCAACAAAAACAAACTCACCGCATCATCCGAATCCAGACGCACAGCCTCTGACAGCCTCTGCGCCCCCTTGATTTCGTTATGCGCATCAAAATACACCATACCCAGAAGCCGCGCCACCGCTGCCGATTTCGGATCCAGACGACGCGCCCGCTCCAGCCAGTTAATCGCCTCAAACCTTCGACCGTTCCGATACGCGTCCAGACCGCGAACATACGTCTTCAATGCAATACTCGCCGTAACCTCACGTCCCCCTTCATTGGCCTTCGGCTTCGGATCCACACGCGGCCCCGGCTTCGGAATTCGAGGCCTCAAATAGCCCGGCGCCTTCAATTGCCCAATCGCTGCATCAATACTCAGGTTCGCTTTCTTCTTCGCATCCACACCGTATGGCTTAAGCTGAAACCCCAAACCGCTCAACAACGTCGGCGGCTCCAGCGGCTTCACCTTGGCCTTGACTTTCGCCGCCCCTTCTACTTCCTTCGCTTTATCAACGACCCCACCTTCCGCCGCCCCCTTGTCCTGCGCCGCTGTCAACGACACCAACACGCCAAACGACAACAACAAAGCCAGTAAAAGAGTTCTCGCTTCATTCGCGCCGCCGTTCCGTTGGTTCCGTCTCACCGTAGAGGCCCCTAATGTATGACCTTGTTTAGCGGATAACTGATAATCCCTGTGGCGCCGGCCTTGTGCAATTGAGGAACCAGTTCACGTTCCACACGATCCTCAACAATCACCTCAACCGCCGCCCAGTCCGATTCCACCAGTTCATTCACCGTCGGAGATCGCTCCGCAGGCAACATCTCAAGAATCGTTTCCAGACGATCACGCGGGATATTCATCTTCAACCCGACTTGATGTCTCGCTTCAAGTGCGCCACGCAGAAGAAGCGCCAAGCTCTCTATTTTATCGCGTTTAGCGGGGTCGTTCCAAGCATCGTGATTCGCAATCAAACGCGTGGTCGATGTCAGAATCTCATCAATCACGCGAAGATTATTTGCCCGAAGACTCGAGCCTGTCTCAGTCACATCAACAATACCACTCACCAAACGCGCTTTCACCTCGGTCGCCCCCCACGAAAACTCAACCTTTACATCGATGTTACGCTCGGAAAAATAACGCTGGGTCGTCTTAACCAACTCCGTCGAGATGATACCACCCTCCAGATCCTCCGGCTTGTGAATTTCCGACTCCGCCGGCACCGCCAAAACCCAACGCGCCGGACGCGTCGTCGCCCTCGAATACAACATCTCAATCACTTCGTGCACATCCGAACCGTTCTCGATCACCCAGTCATGCCCCGTGATACCCAGATCCACCACACCGTCTTCCACATAGCGACTCATCTCCTGCGCACGGAACATCACACACGACATCGATGACTCGTCAATCTCCGGAAAATAACTCCGCGAAGGAATCCGAATGTGATAACCCGCCCGGGCAAACAGATTCACCGTGCTGTCCTGCAAACTGCCCTTCGGCAAGCCTATTTTCAATATCGATTCACTACTCTGCTGATTCATAAATCCTGCTCTATCTGACGCGTCGAGTCATCCAACAACGCTCAATCACTCTTTCCATGTCAGACAACCGTTCACTTCTTTTTGGTCGTCTTCTTCTTCGTAACTTTCTTCTTGGTGGTACTCTTCTTTGCAACCTTTTTCTTCGTCGTCTTGGCCTTCTTGGTTACCCCCGCCTTTTTCTTCGTCTTGGTTGTCTTCTTAGTGGTCTTTTTGGTCGTCTTCTTGGAGGTCTTCTTCGCAGACGCCGTTTTGACCTTCTTGAATTTCGCCGCCGGCAGCGTCACCTTGATCGGCCGCTCCACATATGCACGCAACAGAAAGTGCGTCTCATATCCGTCATCCGCCCTGATCTGATGCTCCAGAAACGCCTGGGCATCCGCCACGGTCGATTCATCATCCACCACCGAGTCACCGATCAATCGCTGATGCAACTGATCATCCACCGCAACCGCATGCGCCTCCAGGCACAGCAAACACACTGATGCCGAAACGAAAGGAACCATCCCGTCAAACCCATCCAGCAACGTTCGGGCCTCACGCTTCGACATCTCATTCAGGCACGACAAATCCATCGTATGATGCTGCCGAAACACCGAATTCAACGAGGCCTTCAAACGCTCCGCCCGCTCCTCCGCCCTTGCATAACCCTTCCCGATAACATCCACAATCTCAGCTGGATCGCACACTCGCAACTCATTGATATCCACCACACTCCGCATAAGCCGACTGTAAGCCTGATCCGCCTGATTCCTGCTCGTATCCCAACACAGGAACGAATGGATGATCTGCTCCACCACGTCCAGTTCCGGAGGTTCGGGAACGGTGACCTGTGGACGAAGCTTGCGTAACAACTGCCCCAAACGTTTGGAATATTCAGAAGCGTTCTTCACAACAAATACTTCTCCAATACAAACTTAACCTTCGGCTTCAGCCGCCTCTTCATCAACCGATACCTCTTCCTCACTGGCGCCCCTTCGCGCCTCGTCCTCCGCCACGCCCTGATTGATCGCATCAAATACCGCCGCCTGTCTCTTCAGCGTTTCATCAACGTCAAATTCCAGAAACGGAATCGAGCGTGTATGCAAACGCCTCAACGCCTCCCGACGAATATGACCGGACGCATCACGCAATCCATGGATCACCGCACTCGCCTTGTCCGCCGGCAAGACCGAAACCTTCACCATCGCACGCCGCCCTTCGGTCGAAATCCGAACCTCCGTCACCGAGATCAGCCCGCAAATACGCGGATCATTCAGACCGGCCGAAATAATCTGACCGATAATCCGCTGAAGCGAAGATTCCATTTTTTCACGACGATGACTCAATACCCGATTTCCTGTCCTGTTAAACCCAATCTGCTACAACGCGTCACGCGTCTCAAATCAGGCCTCTCAATAACCCGTCAGGATCTCCGTCGAATGATCCGTCAAGACAATACGGCGATCATTCCGCAACTGGTACACAAGCCGATCCAGCCGACCCTGCGCATGAGCCGCTTCATTCGATACCGTCGCTATCCCTAGCACCGCAACCTGATGGGCCTCTTGCCGATCAACTTCCGCCACCGATACCTGATAATCACGGTGGAGCTTGTCCTTAAGACTGGACAACACCCGACGCTTGTCTTTCAGCGACCCCGAATCCCCGATAAACAATTCTGCCTGAAGTATGCCTATTACCATGTTGATTCGTGCTGAACGCCCCTGGCTTTAAGCCGAAGCCCAATACCGCTCCCCCTCTTTCACGCCGCGCCAACTCAACTAGGAAAGCGTCGGACGAAATTCCTGCGTCACATAACACTCCAGCACATCGCCTTCGTGAATATCGTCGTATCCATTGATCTTCATGCCACACTCCATCCCGCTTCGAACTTCTTTCACATCGTCCTTGAATCGCTTCAACTGCTCCAACGTGCGATCGTGCTCCACCACGATCCCGCTTCGGGTCACACGAATCAACGCGTTCCTTCTCACCACGCCGTCCGTCACATAGCAACCCGCAACAGCCCCAACCTTCGACACGCGGAACACTTCCCGAACCTCCGCATGACCCAAAACCTCTTCCCGAAGCTCCGGATCCAACAACCCCTCCAACGCCTTACGCACATCATCCGTAATATCGTAAATCACACGATAGAGTCGCATATCAACACCCTGCTGCTCCGCCTTCGCCCGGGCCGCAGCCCCCGCAATCACTTGGAATCCAATGACAACACCCGTTGACGCCGCCGCCAGATCAACATCGGTCTCGGTAATGCCACCCACCGCCGAGTGAACAACCCGCACCCTCACCTCATCCGTTGACAACTCTTCCAGTGCCGTACGCAAGACCTCCAGCGAACCATGAACGTCCGCCTTCAACACAATCGGCAACTCCTTCGAATCCCCCGTCTTCATCTTCTCAAACACATTATCAAGCGTGACCTTACTCTTCACCGCAAGTTCATGCTTGCGCTCCTGATTACGGAACTGAACCGCAATCTGCTCCGCTTTCTTCAACTCCGTCACATACATCTTGTCACCCGCATCCGGAACCTCGTTAATTCCGCTCACCTCGACAGGCGTTGCGGGCCCCGCCGTATCCAAATTCTGGCCATGATCGTCCATGATGCTTCGGACCTTGCCGAACGACCGACCCACCACCACCGCATCACCCACCGACAACTGACCCTCCCTAACCAGGACGCGCGCAATCGGTCCGCGACCCGGATCAAGCTCCGCCTCAATCACCTGCCCATGTGCCGAACCCGAATAATCCGCCGTCAACTCAAGCAACTCAGCCTGATAATCCAACACCTCAATCAGGTCCGTGATTCCATCCCCGGTCTCCGCCGACACGCGCACCACCTCCGTCGAACCACCCCACTCCACAGGATTCAACTCTTGCTCCGCAAGCTGTCCCAAAATGCGCTGGATATTCGTATCCGTCGCCTGCGGCAGATCCGTCTTATTCAACGCAACCACAATCGGCACACCGCTCTCTCGGGCGTGATTGATCGACTCAATCGTCTGAGGCATCACCCCATCATCCGCCGCAACTACAACCACGACCACATCCGCCAGAGTTGCCCCGCGCGCCCGCATATTCGTAAACGCCTGGTGACCCGGCGTATCCAAAAACACAACCGTCTTATCGCCGGATTCACTCGTAATCGTCGTCCTGAATGCACCGATATGCTGCGTAATCCCACCCGCTTCACCCGCTGCCACGTCCGCACGACGAATGCGATCCAGAAGCGACGTCTTACCGTGATCCACGTGACCCAATACCGCCACCACCGGAGGACGCGGCCGAACATCCGTACGATCCCGTGTTTCCAGTTCCGACACCACCTGCTGCTCCGCCGTCTGCTCTTCCTTCACCTCCAGCTCAATCTCGTACTCCATGCACACTTCCATCGCGACCTCAGGATCGATCGCATGGTTAATCGTGGTCATGATCCCTTTGGTGAATAAATACTTGACAATATCAGCGCCCTTAATTCCCGTCGCCGAAGAAAGATCCTTGATCGTAAACGGCTCAGAAATCTCCACCTTGCCGCCCGTCTGAACCGGCATCTCTGACTGTACACCCACACCCCGCGCCTTCATCTGCATCCGACGTTTCTTCATAAAGCCCGCCGCATGACTCAGCCGAGCTTCACGCTCAATCAAATCCTGTTCACCACGCGCCCCCTTATACCACGCCGCCGCTTCGCCGCCACGCGACTTGCGACGCGTCGACTGCCCTTTACGCTTCTTCGCACCTGCCTTATCACCCTCGCCCATCCCTCCACCGGCGCCTTTACCGCCTACACCCTTACCCCGCGCCGGCCCCGTTGAACGTATAATGTCCGGAATCTCACCCGGAGCATTATCCGGCTCCGCACGAGGACCACGCCGCTGACGAGGCTGTCGAATCTCTTCAGGAGCCTCAATACGCACGACCTTCGGCCCCTTCATCACCGCCTTCGCAGGTGCATTCATCTGTGGCCCCGCCGGCTTGACCTCTTCCGACTTCTCTTCCTTTTTCTTGGCGCCGGGTTCACCGCCCTCTGAATCTTCATCTGTCGCATCATCAACGATCGCCGTGCCCTTACCCGGCCCTTCAACTGCAGGCCCGGAATCCTTCACCTCATCCGCGACAGCCTCACCATCAATCGCAGTCTCGACATCCGGCTTCGCCTTCGGTTTGGCCTTGGGCCTCGCCTTCGCTTTGGCCTTCGCAGGAGCAGGAGCCTGATCGCCAAGCGCATCCACTTCCGCCGGAGCCTCCACACCGGCTTCTTCCACCACCGGCGTCTCTTCCGTCTTCACACCCTCATCCTTCGTCTCCTCCCCGGCATCTTCCGGTTGAATCGCCTTCCGACGACGCGGACGCGCCTTAACCTTCGACAAATCAACCGCCGCCGCCGTTTCAACCGCCGTACCGCCCCCGTCATCATGCTGAGCGCTGAACCAATCACGAATCGTTGCCGCCAGACCTATCGAAACAGCGGTCATGTGATTGTTGACTTCCAGCCCTTCCGCCCGACACTTGTCGAGAATCGCCTTGGACTGAACGCCCAGCTCACGTGCGATTTCAAAGATGCGCTTGGATTTCGCCAAAACAAACTCCTTGCGGTTGTCACATCTTGGTGATCGACCGCTACAAGCGGCCAAATTCGTACATCATTCACCGACTACATCGCCGGTGCGTGCCTCTTCTTCAGAAGACCTCAGCTCGCCTTCTCATCATCCGACGACGATCCTTCTTCCACAGCACCCGCCATATTCGGATCCGCGGGTTCAGGAGCCGTCTCAACCACCACCTCCGCACTCGTTTCCTCCTCATAAACTTCCGGAGCAATGTTCTCTTCATCATCGTCCGCCGGAACCGCGCGCTGCTCTTCCTCGGCTTCATGCGCCTCCTCACGAACTTCCTCCGAAATCGCCACATCATGCGGCTCATCAGATGCACCCTCACCACTATTTTCGTCAGATGCCCCTTCCTCTGCCCCATCCTCAGACCGCGTGATCAACATGTCCATAATATCCCCACCGCCACCGCCGCCTGACGACGGCGGCGCCGCAACGGGCTCACCCATCTCCCCAAGAATCGCAGCAGCCTGCTGCTCCGCGGACGCCGAACCACCCGCCTCGTCCACAACAGCAGCCGCTTCCGACGCGGCCTTACGTTCCGCTTCATCTCGTTCACGCTGCTGGAGCTCCGCCACTTCCTTCGCTCGCTCAGAACAATGATCCACAATCTTCTCAGCAAACTCCGCCGTCATATCCACATCACGCAGATGCTCCGGCAACACCTCCAGCCCAATCTCTTCAATATCAAACACACTGATCATCCCAAGCGCCGCAATACGGTCGATCATCGCTTCCGTAACACCCTCAACCTCCTTCAGCGATGTCTCCATGATCTCCAGACCCTTCTGGAATTCATCCGGTGTAAGAATATCAACATCCCACTTCGTCAGCCGCGCCGCCAAACGCACATTCTGGCCTCGCTTACCGATCGCAAGAGACAATTGATCTTCATTCACCACCACCGTCGCCCGACCAAGCTCAAAACACAAACTGATCTCTACGATCTCAGCCGGCCGCAACGCGTTGGCAATCAATACCTGGGATGACTCGTTCCAACGCACCACGTCTATCTTCTCACCAGCCAGTTCATCCACGATATTCTTGATACGGCTACCGCGCACACCCACACATGCCCCCACCGCATCCACCTTGGAATCAATCGAACTCACCGCCACCTTCGTCCGATGGCCAGGCTCGCGTGCCAGCGCCCGAATCTCAATCACACGCTCCGAAACCTCAGGCACTTCCACCTCAAACAACCGCCGGATAAAGTCCTCATGCCCCCGACTCACAATAATCTTCACCTGATGCCCCATGTCCCGCACTTCCATAATAATGCACCGAACGCGCTCACCCGGCTGTTGCTGCTCACCCGGTATCTGTTCCGAACGCGGCATAATCGCTTCCGCCCGACCAATCTGCACAATCAGATTCCCACCCTCATGACGCTGCGCAGAACCCGTCACCAGTTCCCCAACCCGACTCGAAAACTCTTCATAAATACTCGCCCGCTCATCCTCACGAAACCGCTGAATCATCACCTGCTTCGCAGTCTGCGCCGGAATTCGACCCAACGACTCCAACGGAATCTCTTCTTCCGAACGAAAGATCTTGATCTCACCCGTCAGACGGTCCACCGTACTCGTAAACTCATCCGTATCCTCCGCATTGAAATGTTTACGCGCCGCCGAAACCATCGCCTGCTCAATATCAAAAAACAACGCCTCCTTATCGACGTTCCGGTCTCGGGCGATCGAGTCTATGATCCGTAACATTTCCTGATTCATGCCGTACTCTCTTTACTATTCAATTGTCGTTTATTCAGTTGTCCATTTCGGCCCTGCTTCAATGCCAAACCACAAATATTCGCTTAAAAAAAGCAAGGCCACGCTCGTCTGTCTGACGCCGCGCGGCCTGTGGGAAAATCGCACTCTCATGCGATCCTTTCAGGATAGTCGGTAACCACTCAGGTCAACACCGACCTCCTTCCCACAGTCCCAGCCATGTCCTTGACCGAAAACAAACCGACATGAAGCGATAATCGCCTCATCGACCGGCCCCCGTTTCGGCCATGCGTACTTGCACTGGCTGATTCATCTTCATGGGCTCCATTCCAGGCGCCAAAAGCCCGACGACGCACCTCGGCCGTCAGCTACATCCACACAGTCTACTGACAAATTCCCCGCGGTCAAACCCAAATAGGCATTTAGACGCAATCATCATATACTCCCAACATGACCACAACACACACAACCCATCCGCGCGGACTCTTTGACGCAAGGATCACCAAAAACACCCCGTTATGCCGCGAACACTACCTGATCACACTCAAAATGATCGGACCGGACCCCTTCCCACCCACAAAACCCGGCCAATTTGTCCAACTCGGCTGCGGCCCCCAGGATTGGGATGCCCTCGAATCATGCCAATCCTCCATCGAATGGCCCAAAGATGGCCCCCCAAAAACCACCCAAGCAGAGCTTCTCCATCCCCAAGCGTTCCTGAGACGCCCATTTTCTCTCGCTGGCCGCAGAGACACCCCGGATGGTGCCGAAATCGACATCATCCACCGCGTGGTTGGTATCGGCACCGAATGGCTCGAACACCTCCGGATCGGTGACAAAACACAAATAATCGGCCCCCTCGGAAACGACTTCTCACTCCCCACCGACAAATCCATCGGCCTCCTCGTCGGCGGCGGCGTCGGCCTACCCCCCATGTTCTACCTCGCCGAAGCGCTCAACACCGCCGGCAGGACAGGCTGCGCCTTCGTCGGCGCCATGACCCACGACCTTCTCGCCATCACCCCCACAGACACGCCGCCCGATACCACCGGAACGCCGCTTCCCACCGCCGAAGAATTCAACAGACACAACATACCCACCGTCATCACGACCAACGATGGTTCCCACGGACTCAAAGGCCTCATCACCGATGGCCTCCTTAATTACCTCCAAAACCAGCCCATCGAAAACCTCCCCAAAACCATCATCTACACCTGCGGCCCCGAACCCATGATGGAAGCCGTCGGCAAAATCGCAACACAATTCAACGTTCAGATGCAGGCCTGCGTCGAACAGGCCATGGCTTGCGGCATGGGAACTTGCCAATCCTGCATCGTCAAAATCCGCGGCCTCAAACCCGGCGAAATCGCACACGGACACCTCGACGATGGAACACCTTGGCGATACCGCCTCGCATGCACCGACGGCCCCGTCTTCCCAGCCCCCGATGTCATCTGGTAATGTCCATCCCTCCACTAGAACTCATCCTACATCCCCCTACCGAACAAGACGGCCAAACAACCTACGCCGCCTCCACCACCGACCCCCAAAACAAAACCCACACCCTCTGGTTCAAGATCCCTACCGAGTTCTCCTCCTATGTCACCCACACCGCTGACCCCTTCATCGTCGGCTTCCTCTTCCCTGCCCTCCAATGGCGTCGCCCCCTGCACGTCCGCGCACAAGCCTCCCCCACGCTCCTCAGAAATCTCGAAAAATACATGGCCATCTGGCACGCATGGAAACACGAGACCTACCAACCCATACACATCACCGCCGATGATGAATCCGAACCTCCTCCACCAACCCACCCTTCCGAATCCATCATGGCCTTCTCAGGCGGACTCGACGCAACCTTCACCGCCCTCCGTCACCACCAAAAGCTCGCCGGTCGCCAAACCCACAACATCACCGCCGGTCTCACCATCCACGGCTTCGACATCTGGCTCGACGAACCCAACTCCGACGCCATGTACCAGGGCCTCCTCACCCACTGCAAACACATCACCACCGACCTCAACATGCAGATCATCCCCATCCAGACCAACTACCACGACCTCCAAACCCACTGGCCCGACTCACACGGCACACACCTCTACTCAAACCTCCTCCTATTCCAGAAAAAATTCGCCGCCTGTCTCACCAACAACGGCCTACCCTACCTCCGCCTCAACCGCGCCTACGGACTACACCCCGTCCTCGACCCTCTCCTCAGCACAGCCGCCATGAAAGCCATTGACGATGGCGGCGAATTCGACCGATGGCACAAGGCAAAACTCGTCTCCCAATCACCCGCTGCATCCAAATGGCTCCGGGTCTGCTTCCAAAACCCCGGCCAACACACCAACTGCGGCAAGTGCACCAAATGCATCCGAACCACCCTCTCCTTCCGAGCTGCCGGTTGCCCCTGCCCCCCCTGCTTCCCCGCCGATGTTACCGACGGTCAGATCAAAAATATCCGCCTTCAGTCCTTCTACGACGACCGCATGTTCCACGAAATCATCCGCGCCGCTCGCCTCAACAACCTCTCCTCGGAATCCTGGGTCCGCGCCATTCACACCGCCATCCGCCGAAACAAAATCCGACGCGCATGGGCACGCCTCAAACACCCCTTCATCCCCCTGCGTGATTTCATCAAGTACAAAATCCTCCGCCGCACACCCAAAAACAAAAACCCTTAGCCTCGCGTCTTCTTCCGCTTTCCCTTCTCCACCGTCACCACAATCTCCGGCCCAACGCATTCACCCACCGACTCATCACCACCCCCCCTTTTTCCACTTGACAAGCCAACCACCGCCCCATCCAGTCGTCTCATCTTCTTCCCATCAATCAGCCCCGCCCCTTCTTCCTTCGCAACCCCCGCACGCGCCCTTAACCTCACAATCTCCTCACTCAGAACATCAGCAGGATCCAGATAACCCTCACGCTCAAGCCACGCACACAACGCCTCCACCTTCTTCCCCGTAAACCGCGCTACCCCCCGCTCCTTACTCAATAGCGCATCAATCAACTCCTTCGCATCCCCACCCACATCCTCCGCCACCTCACTCACCCGATCCAGAAACGAATCACTCACTGCCTTACTCGCCACCAACACCTCTCGATCCACCACACGCCCCCTTCCCACCTTCCAATTCTCCAATACCCCCTCCACATACTTCGCCGCCGCCGCCACACGCCCCAACACACCCTCATCCTCA
>JANQQT010000244.1 GCA_028284925.1 Phycisphaeraceae bacterium
CCAAAACACCACTTCCCCCACAAACCATCACCACCACCCCTGTCCAACAAACACCAATCCAATATCCAACGCATCTTTTTTCACCAAACATCAACATGGCCCCTGCTTCCATTTCCTTTTACTCAACTGCCGTCAAACACCGGCCATAAACATCACTATACACCCTAACCGTACACACCCATTCTGTCAATCCAATTTCCCATAGACACCTCACACCCTGACGCGCTTTCCAACTTCCATCCCCACCCCCGCCAACCCTCTCAACGAAATCGACCTTCTCCAAAACGCCAATCCAATCACCTGGACAATTGCCCTCCGCCGACCCCTTTCCGCCACCCATCCCGGAAATTCACACTGTGCATTCAGCCACTCTCCGTATCGTGGAACACATTAGCAAGATGTCGAGCATTTGAAACGAGTCCATTTCATTGACCCAGCCGACAAATCGACGAAAATAATTACGTCCCTTTGCCTACCACATTTTGGAGTCCTCTCATGCTTGCTTCCGGCAGTGAACTGGTTTTTATACTCATGCTTCTGATGATTGGACTACCGATCATCACAATCATCGTCATCGCATGTAACCATTCAGCCCTAATCACAAGGCTGGATTCCCTTGAATCCGCATTACGGGGGATTAGCAAGTCTGATGGCGGTGACTCGATGCCTCCCACCTCGGAGGATGATTCGGAAATAGCGTAACGCAGTCCTGCATTGCCTCTAAACCATCCATCTCAAATGGTGCACCACTCGCAATGGTTCTGCGCCTTTCATCGCCCCGAGTCCCTTCGATTCGTTTATACTATTCTCAGAACCGATTACACTTTACCAAAACATTTAAGGATCACCGGCAATGACCACCAAATACACCACCACAATAATCGCCCTCCTCACCATCCTCATCCTCCCGGGTATTACCGTTGAGGCAGCCAAAAAAGCCCCCAAAAAACCCGCATACGACAAAACCAGAGACCTCGGTGTCAAACCACCCAAAGGCGCTGACCTTCTCTTCGACGGCACACAAAAATCCATCGACAAGAACTGGGAAATGTGGCCCAAAAAAGATATGAAAATCACCTGGTCCCTCGTCAAAAGCCCAACCGATAACACCAAGGTCCTTATGACCAACGGCGGAAGATCATGGGGTACACACGACCTCGTCACGAAAAAGAAATACAAGGACTTCGAGGCTCACGTCGAGTTCGTCCTCATGGGCAAACGCGGCGACAACAAAGTCGAAGGCTACACCAACAGCGGCGTCTACCTCCAGAACCGTTACGAAATTCAAATCGAATCACCCAAAGGCAAAAACGCCAAAGACCCCTACAACTGGAAAATCGGCCCCCACGGCATCGGCGCATTCTGCATGGAACGTGTACCCGATCACAACGCATGGCGCAAGAACGGCAAGTGGCACTCCTTCCACATCATCTTCAAGGCCGCCAGGTGGAACGGCAAGAAAATGACCCAACCCGCTCGCGCCACCGTCTGGTGGAACGGCATCATCGTGCACAACAACGTACCCATCAAAAAGGTCAACGGTGGCATCAAACTTACCCCCGCCCCCGGTGGCCTCAAACTCCAGGAACACGGCCAGGACGTCCGCTACCGCAACGTCTGGGTCAAACCGTTAAACTAAAACAAAACCCAATCCATCTATCCACCCGCTCACCGTACCCCGGTTCCCGCACCACCTCTTGTACAAGTCGGTGGCCGTCATCTCTGTATAACTTAACTTTGCCCTCCTACTCCTTCCCTAAGACACCTGAGCCACTCTCAACAAATCACGCAAAGATTCTTGATCAATACCAAGGTCGTCCGCCGACTTCCCCAAATTGAATCCGTTCATCGAGTACCGAAACCACGCTTCTCTCATTCTGATCCGTTCCAGCGTTTCAGCATGGTCCCCCTCAACACGAATCTCGTATTCCTTTCTCACAGCCCGCATCACACCCTCCATCTCCTGCCAGGATCGACGTTCCCAAATCAGAAATGCGCCCATTCTGATCGCATCAGCTTGCATCCAGAGCTCAATGGTCTCGCATGTGCAAACAATCGGACTGATCGGCGAGGCAATACAAAGCCAATCAATACAACGTAGATTGTCTTCGGTCAACCCTACAAAAACACCAACCGGCTGCACCTCCTGAACTTCCGAGATCGACGATTTGGGACTCTCATACCGGATCGCCTCATATCCAAGTCCACCTAATGCCTCCGTCAAATGCGCAGTGACAACCGCATCACTCTCGAAAACAACTACCTTGTCCATGTAAGTCCTTGCCTCTTCCTACGCGAACACTGGATCAATCTTGTTACAAACGATCCACATACAAATCGTCACTATTCTGGAGAACCGGCGATTCGGAGCCGAACGCCTCTAGGTGAATGTGTATACGATATAACCAACGTTTCAATTGTCAAACGCGAAATGTAAAAGCGAAGCCGACGGCGACTAGTCGCCGGCTTCATCATTCGACCCAAAGATGAGTGGTATATGCTCTCTGCCTGAAATTCCGCCAAAGACGATTGGCGGCTCAAATACGTGCGTTTGTAGTCCGCTTCTTTCCACCCTGAGTACGCCACAAAATCCCCGATTATGCGCGCAGAGTCGAAAAAAAATGAATACCTTCCCCCCTAGCACATTCCCCTAATCCACGATCGCCTTACCTCACCTGGATGAGGTGATTCAGGGCCGTCTTGCAACGATGAAGACCTCGCCCGCAACCGCCGAACTTACGACTTTTCTCTACACACCGCATTCGAATCCCGAACAGCCAGCGCTTTCGCCCGTTATGCCTGTGTAGCAACTGCATATTGCACCCTGTTTTCCAAAGGAGACGCCCATATGAACCATCGTATATCGATTGTGGCTTTGAGCCTGTTTGTAATCACTGCAGGATCAGCGATTCTTGCCGTTGAATCCGTCGGCGTCGATCGTGATCCCGCCAACGCCCCCGGGAAACCTCAGCCCGGGAATATCGCTGAAAAGCTTCCCCAAAAGCCTGCCCAGGTAGCCCAAAAGCCCGTCCAAAAGTCCGCCCTGTCTATTAACTTGGTCGCAAGAAAAAACAATGGCAGGAGCATCATTCGCCTCAGCCCCGGCACCAAATCCGTCCAGGACATCCGCTCACACTTCCACGTTGTCGTCACCAACAACACCAACAAACCCGTGCGGCTATGGCAGGAACGATGTTCATGGGGTTACTACAACCTCTCGTTCGAGGTAATCGATGCCGGAGGCAAAAAACACACCATCAAAAAACGATGGATCAAGGCCTGGAGCGCAGACGCTGCCATACACCAAACGCTCGCCCCCGGCAAACATCGTGTCATCGACGTCTACTTCGACAATCTGAACGCCAAATCAATCTATGGCTGGAACTTGGATTCCCTGCTCAAAAAAGCAAAGGCCAATTTACGATTCCGCGAAATCAAAATCCGGCCGGTCTTCGAGATTGAACCCGACAAGCGTTCCAAAAAACAAAACGTCTGGACCGGAAAAATCATCGGCGAGTACCAGAAAGCAGTTCTCACAAACTTCCCCCAGCGCCCAACCAGGCAGCAGCACCAGGCAATCAGTATAACGAGGTAACAGGCGATTAGTCAGTCCAATCGTCTCTCCTCTCCCGTTTCGACCAGGCTACCCCTCAACGCCCACTCCAAATACACCCCTAAAGAACGCTAACCCCGTTGAATAATCTGATCTTATCTCCCAGAATACGCAAAGGTTCTCATGAAAATTCTACAAGTTTAGGAAATGCTCGACATCTGAAAATCGGTGAAGCCAACCAACTCGGCCATGGCTGAGTTTATGGCATTGGTCCGTTATTAGACTCTCGTTCACCATTGAACACAAAAGGTTTAAGCCTCCCCCACAAAAGGCTTGTCTCTCGCAGATTGCCATCTGAAAACATCTTAATGTGAAATCCATGTTCAATTACAAATTCCGCGTACTTACGCACATGCTCCGAAAGCTGCATATCTCCCAGCCCCCCACCTCCACGTCCTTTGTCCAGTTCATTTCGTTGATTCAAAAGGATTTCCAGACCTAAAAGAGGACCTCGCACCAGCGTCTTTTCCCCGGCGCAGGGCTCTGAATTGGTCAGCCACTTCAACATATTCCTCTCACGGTCCTGCAACTCGTTTGCCTTTAAGATGGTGCAGATCCCCTCATTCTCAAGACTACGGCAATGATCAATTCCCTTACTCAGTTCCCGATAACGCCACAGACCTAACACTAACAGGCAGTTGCTGTAAGCCTCAACAATCCGTGAAAGTCGATAAATATCGCCCCGGATGATCCGCCGGGAATTATCCAGCAACTTGTCCACGACCGTCGGAAAATTGTAAGGCGTCGCCTGTGTCCCAACATAAGGCAGGCTTGATCCGCCTTCTAATCCCAGCGAAGCAAACAGTTGAAACTCAATCAGCTTCATGCGAAGTTCAAAATACCACGTCGTCCACCACGCATTTTTCCGAAAACGCTTCAGAATCGGCTCCGCACGATCTAGCGTTTGCCACGAATCCTTGATGAAAGACAACGACTTTTGGATATCCTCCTCCTTCTGCTTCCTTCTTCTGATAATATCGATCAGATCCTCTGAAATATTGGGGAAAACGGGCCTGCCTTCTTTGATCTTGTCATAAAACGCTTTCAATAAGTCGTTTCGAAGCGACCGCCCCCCCGATTTTTTCCAATCCACATTCACAGCCTGGCAAAACAACAGGTCAGCACGGTGCAACTCTATGATCCCTTTCTCCAGGCCATCAGGATAACGCAGCTCGACCAGTGCTGCTTCAGCTTCGTTTAGTCGCCTGTGCGCCTTGATAAAGTCTTCCTTGAATGCCAGGCACATTGCCTGTTGCGTCTTTAGCCTCTGTTGATCGTCATACCACTGCGTGATCTGGTCACGAACGACCATTCGGGTTGACCCTCGTCTCGCATAACGCATACTGTCTCTCTGAACGGCACGATTCAGCTCGATGGCTATTTCACTGCAATGATCCGCCTCTTCCAGAGCATGTTTAATCTGTTCCTCGCACTCGTCTATTTGGTCAGATTGACCATCAATGAGATATCGAACCTTCATTACCCTTAGATAACTTACCTTACAGGCATCCATCTGGATACGCCTCTGGAGCGTCTTCATCAGCCCTTCCGCCAGTTGCAGCTTCACGTTCTCTCTTCCATACGCATCGCCTTCATTCGCTGCAGCTTCCTCCAACCACTGTCGACTCTTATTACGAATCAAGTCATAGAATTTGTTCTTGTCCTCCTTGGTCCCAATCGTGGCTCCCTCCGTAAAGGATATGCTCTTTTCGTTGGCGCCATTCCAGTAACCATAAAACGGAAACTTAAATTCTTCGAAAATTTCTCCTGTATGCTTGTCAGCCGTCTTATCGCTTCGACGAGCAATCCCCATTGTGGCTAGCCTGTTTTTGCGATGAATTTCAGCACGCGGTATACACTCTTTGTAATCTGAAGAATAGCAGGAACTCGACTCCGGGTTCTCATCCCACAACTCTTTCCACCGATCTTCGGCACGGCTTAGATATCCAATTTCCTGCGCAATATCCATGTTCAAAGCAAGGGTTAGCTTGTGCAATTGGTAAAGTGCATACTCTACCTTCGCAATCTCTTCCCAACCCTCATGAGTGCTCAGTACACGCTTGACACCCTCGTGGCATAAAGTCGGGGATATACCTTTCAAGCCCTCCAACCATTTATCTTCATACTCTTCTTTCGCGTCAAAGAAGCATTTGAGCTCTCGTCCCAACTGGTCACAATCTTCCCTCAGCTTGATCAGTCGCCTGCATGTTCCCTGTGAATATCCGTCAGTCAGGATTGAAGGCCGAGCCTGCCGCAGAATCCTCAGCGAAGATCCTAAACCCTGAAATACTCGATGGATGACGTTTCCAATTTCTGCTTCTTCATCCAATGAATTAAGTTCAAAAACACGGCGAACTTGAATAAGGTGATGATACACCGATTCAGTCGCCGCACGAGCACTCTTCGAACTCATATGAAGTCTGACATACCATTCGCCAAGTCCATGATGAATCTGTATTGATCGCCTGAGACACTCTGCCTTCCGTTCTGGTGAAATTGACGTTAATGATCCCCGGCAGCGAGCACGCAACTTACTCCGAACATCGTTACACATCCACCAGAATCCACCGACCTGTCGTTGTATCAATCCTTCCCGCTCAAGTGATTTCAGGTAACCGTTCGTCCGACGCATTCGACGCTTGGACTTTCCACATCTCGGGTGAAATACCCGTGTATACAACATCCCCTTTGAACGTGTCTGATTTACAGATACGAGTGCGTGTAAAAAATGCTCACGGTCCTCCCGCTGGCTGAGATCTCCGGCTGCAATCCAGTCTTCCGCGCGTTGCATCGCGTCCTTGCCCTCCAACAAATCAGACTTGAGCAAAATCTCGATGTCATTCTTTGGATTAAGACAACTACGCTTCTGAATCGTATTCACAAGCGAATCATCCGACTCATGATCTTCGCACACCATTACAACGGTGATGTTCGGGCAGTCATCACTGCAAAGACAATTCAACAAATCCAGAAATGCCTCACAACAGTCGGTACCACCCGGCTTTGAAGGATGTTTTTTCCCAACCCATCCGTTCGGTTCTTCTCCCTCCTTAATGTCATTCAGGTTGGACCCTGCGCCTCCTCCGCACGTGTTAAGGAATACAACCCAGTCACGCATTGGATTGTTGGTGAGGTGTGCGATCTCTTGAGCTCGCAACATTAATATCTCTTTCGGCGGAAGACTTGTTGAATCAGCCACATCAGCTTGGACCTGCGCGAGGACCGGAAACCAATCAACCACACCAGCCTTCCTCGCAATCGTTGCTAACAGAACCTCAAACAACTCGTTCGCATCCAGCACTCCGCTCAGATCGATCCACACCGCTTGACATCCATGATCCAACTGATCTTGAAAACTGCAGGATCCAACATGGATCGTGGAAAGCGAACTCTTTACGCCACCGTGCAATAGCACTAATTTATCCAGTCGATCTTTGGGTATCCTCTTACGCGCGGGGGATCTACGAAACGACTCAATTGCGGAATTGCATTTGGATACATAGGAATCAATTTTTGACTGCTTCTTGTCATTAATCGCCAGTTTCCCAAAGTAAGGCATGGGAGGTACAGACAAGCGTGACTCGGAAGGGAAAATTGATCCGTCTGGAGGAATTGCGCCGGTAAGTGTCTGGTATAAGTTAAAAAACAAGAGTCCCGGAAAATGATGCTGGACAACACAAAACCTCCGTGTATCGGAAAATACATTTCTCAGTATTTTCCATGCCTTAATTGCTTCAGTCCTTGTGTACGATATCCAGAAAACCTTAAATCCGCTGAGTTTTTCTTGACCTGCCTTAATCAGATTCAGGATTCGATCTTCCTTCCCCGATACGCCGATTACCAAAAGGTGATTTTGTGTCCCCGACTTATTCTGCATGTGCATGGAATCCTCACCCGACATATCCGCAAATTCTCCTCGCGATATGAATTGCCCCGACAGATATGACAAAAAATGGCGTCGATCGTTTTCGTCTGGCATGGCGTCCAGTGAATAATCTGCACGCAGCCCGTAACGATCACCATGCATCTTCACCAATACATTCTTTCCAAAGTGAGAATGATAAGATGGCAACCCGGCATTCGAATGCACACCATACACCGTCAATATATTACCCACATCCGCAAATGCCTTTTCAATCAGGTCTTCGAAGTTAAGGGTCAAGACCGTGTTGATCCCCAAAGGCCCCGCAAGGCGCGCCAACATCTGATGCCCAAGCGTCGGAGCCTTCCCCAAAACCACGTTCAGGAAGAAATTATCAATAACGTCAGGATCAACAGGCCCTAGCCGAAGCATCCTCTGTTGGTCCTCAATACGCTCATCCAGTCGTGCTAAAAAATGAAGGGATGAACGCCACTCCGCGCAAGCCCCATATGCTTCCAGAAACACCTCCGTTTCAGGGTAGTCATCCCAGCTCAGCACGCCTGACTCCGTGTCGTATGACATGCGTCGAGCGAAATGCCCAACCTGTCTTTGCCAGTTCTGTTCATCCAACCGATAGGATTGTGCGGACTGGATGGTCGGCCACTCATCACGCTGAGGATGCCATCGCCATTCCCGGTGGAATTGCGGAAGAGTTGACACCTCTGCATGATATCGATTGACGCCCAAAGCCAGGGCAATACATTTTTGCAGGTATTGATGTAATTCATTAATTAAGGGCACACCGGACGGTGCGGACAACCCGGCGCCTGCCAGGGGGACAATCCCGAAACCATTCTTGCGTTCGCGTTGGAGCGCAACGGCAAACGCATGTTCGCTAACAATTTTCGGCTCATTCGAGTTAACGTCATCTGCCATGATTTTGGCTCCCGAATAATTCGGTGTTACTGTGAATGATTAGATAAACAACAAGCGTTACTTTACGAAATTAATCACAGCCCTTTGGTTCACTACGACACTAGTTGGCAGGAGGATAATAACAATCACTTGCTTTTTCTGTCAACCCCTTATTCCGTAATTGGTCTCATATCAGATATAGCGACTTCCCTTGCATCTCACGAGTGCTCTCAATACACATTATCCATATGGCCTACGCGTGGAACCGGCTGCGTGATTCTCGAATTAGTGCATATACAACAATTAATGCCTGGCAGGATGCGTACCAATGATATGCTGACCCTGTCAAGTTGAGGAATCAGGGGGTGACCAACGAAAAATCAGCGTCCCACAATCAGGCCAACTTTCCCTTCTCCCACTTCTTTGTTATCTACCAAAAAACGAACCCCCCATGCGCACCAAACCTGCGCCGAAACCTTGCAAACACCCTAACCTCTTAAACACCAACACCTTACACCCGCGCCGCGCTGCCTTTCAAAAAAGCCTTCTCAAACATAAGGCGCGCATTTTCTCGTCGCTATTCCACCCAAAAACGCCCCAAAAAACACACTTTCGCACCGTTTCCCCCCTAAAAACACCCCCATTTTTCCCATTTTGATCCCTTTCGCACCCCCAAATTTGCCAATTCGTCACCATTTCACCCCAAAATTCGGCCCCCACGCACACCACTCTCCCGCACCCAATCTCTCCCCCCATCCCCCGTCTCTTCCTGTATAATCTCGCCACATCTCCGGCCCAATCGCCCAAAAACACCTGATAATTCACCAAAAACAAGGATTCCCCAATGAAAACCCTCCTCACGCTCTTCACCGCCCTCCTTACACTCGCCGCCTCCACCCCCACCTCCCCCGCCGAAAAATCAAAAACCCCCGATAAAGCCTCAAAAATCAAGGCCATCACCCCCGAAGTCCAGACCGCCAAGTGGGCCGTCAAATGGTGGATGCCCCGCCACAAGCAAAAAATCGCCGATTTGGCCAAGAAAAAGCGGGTTGACCTCCTCATGATCGGCGACTCCATCACCCACGGCTGGGAAGGCCGCGGCAAAGCCACCTGGCAAAAATACTACGCCCAACGCAACGCCTTCAACATCGGATTCAGCGGCGACCGTACCGAAAATGTCCTCTGGCGCCTCCAAAACGGTGCTATATCTGGCATCTCACCCAAACTCGCCGTCCTGATGATCGGCACCAACAACGCCGGCCATCGACGCGAAAAATCCCAGCACACCGCCCTAGGCATCAAAACCATCCTCAAGGAACTCAAAAAACGCCTCCCAAAGACTAAAATCCTCGTTTTGGCCATCTTCCCCCGCGGCGCCAAACCCAACGACCACCTCCGAAAACTCAACGTCGCCACCAACAAAATCATCGCCAAATATGCCGACAACAAATCCATCTTCTTCCTTGACATTAACCCCGTTTTTCTTGACAGAAACGGCGATTTACCCAAGTCCATCATGCCCGACCGCCTCCACCCCAACCAGAAAGGTTACGAGATTTGGGCCAAAGCCATGGAACCCACCATCAAACGCCTCATGGCCGACTCCAGGTGAATCCATCACTCCTCTAACCCTAAATCTGACCGACGGCGCACAGAGGTGTCGCTATATTGCAATGTTCATCGCATTTCGCCCCATTTCGCCGCCGTTGACTCGATCAATGATCCGCCAATCGTCATTTCGACCAAATTCAACCAGATTCATATAACCCACCTTCGAGTCATCAATCCCAGACCGGATCCCAATATTCCACCTTTTCCTTTATTGAATTGAGAAGATCCAGGGCATATTCCCCAATCCACCGATCTGCAAATATTGCAGTGGTTTAATACCTGTACATGCATTCATTGCGTGGTATAGCACGAAATTTAACCAAATTTAGGGATATTGCCCACATTCCCCTTGCACATTTCTAATTCGTGATATAATTCAAATAGGTGATTATGCAACACTTTCGCTATGTTTGACCGAAAGTTGATTTGTGCGCACGTCACCGTGAGAGGCCCCACGTCCCCAACCAGCCAGTTTTGTAGAGGACGAAAACACAACGGAGGATTCCCCCAATGACGCGATTGGACGCCTATCGTGCACGTCGTCGACGAACCCGTGCCCATGCCAATTCCACACTGGTTGAGATTGAGAAACTCATTCCAAACATTGATCATCTCGAACAGCGCGTCCTTTTGAGCGGTACAAACACACTTCTTCTTTCGGAAGTGATGGCGGCCAACAATGAAACGATTCAGGACGAGAATGGTGACTTTTCTGACTGGATTGAGATTTACAACCCGCAAGAAGCGGCTGTAAACATGAATGGGTGGTTTCTTACGGATAATCCGGACAATCTTACCAAATGGGAGTTTCCCGACGTTTCCATCAATCCCAAGGGATTTCTGCTTGTCTTTGCTTCCGATAAAGATCGAGATGATCCCACGGAAGAGCTCCACACCAATTTCCGACTCACATCGGATGGCGAATACCTTGCCCTTGTTGAGCCGGATGGCACAACTATATCCTTTGAGTTTGCTCCGAATTTTCCTTCTCTCGACGATGACGTTTCATTTGGCCTGAAACAAAGTGTTGAGGAAGCCTCCATTGTTGAATCGGGTGATGCCGCCAAGGCGTTCGTTCCGTCCGATGATTCGCTGGGCAGCGCATGGACTCAAATCGGATTTGATGACAGTGCATGGTCGAGCGGCACAACAGGTGTCGGGTTCGACACAGGCTCAACCTATACCGACCAGATCGGCCTTGATCTACTCGGTCCTATGCAAGGCAATAACGCATCGGCCTACACGCGTATTCCCTTCAATATTCCCGATCCTGACCTGTTTGATTCGCTCTTTCTCGATGTGAATTACGATGATGGCTTCGTCGCCTATCTCAACGGTACGGAAGTTGCCTCCGGCAATGCGCCGATCGGTCCAACATGGAACAGTGCGGCTCTTGGCAGTCACGGTGGTGTCAACGAGAGCGTGGAGTATGCTAATTTTTCAGATCTAACGGACTTCGCCCTTCGCGGCGACGCGATTCAAAACGGCGATCGCGTTCGACTCACCAAGACCGGAACATTCCCGGCCAATATTCTTGAAGAAGGCGCTCTCTGGCTAAATGACACCGTCAATTTCGGCAACGATTTCAGCTTTACCGCGAGCTTTGCTTTTGAAATTTCCCTCCCTGACGGCCTGTCCACCGATTCGGACGGCACGAAAGGCGGAGAGGGACTCGTATTCGGTATTCATGCGGATGGTCTGGATGTACCCATGCCTTCCGCAGCCAGCCTGGGCTTTGGAGCAGAAACGTATTTCGCTGTTGACTTCGACAGTTGGGGCACGACCGCCAATACCACCAAATGGGATCCACCTGGAAGTCCCCCGAGTCATATCGGTGTCAATACATCCGAACGATTCGATCAAGATGGCGTAGGTAATATTCTCCAACGTGAACTCCTCCCTTTCAATCAGGGCGGCATTCATTATGTCTGGATGGAGTACAACGGCCTAAGTGATCTTTTCGAACTCTATTTTTCCGATACGCCCTCCAAACCGGCGGTTTCAACGCTCAGTACGATCGTCGATCTGGAGGCGGTATTTCAGGGCACGACGGACCTTACGGTCGGATTCACCGCCGCCACCGGTGTGAGTCGCAATACGCACGAAGTCATCGATTTCAAATTCGAGTCTGGTTTCGGTGAACTGGGCCTTGCCGCAGAGAGGTTTGACCTGACGAGCCATGTCGACCTTCTGCAAGCCGGTCAAAATGTTCTGGCTATTCACGGACTGAATGAAAGCGCCTCCGATACTGATTTCTTTATCAATGCGGAACTCTCGGGGCAATCCATCGGGGACCTTGACGCCACAACGCGAAGGTTCTTTGACGATCCGACTCCTCTCTCTGCCAACGGAGAAGGCAATGCAGTTGTCGGTGAAATTGTTCAATTCTCGCACACTACGCAAACGTTCGTCAACGCATTCCAGTTGGAGCTATCCGCTCTTTCACCGACGGCAACAATTCGATATACGACGAACGGTTCACTCCCCACCTCCGGTTCGACTGAATACACCGGTCCCATCACGATTCCCACTTCAACATCGACACAGATCCGTGCCGCCGTATTTGAACCTGGACTGGAACGTGGTCCCGTACATTCAGAGACGTTTATGCCTGTCGCCTCAAACGTCCAAGGGTTTTCATCCAATCTTCCCGTCTTTGTCATCAGCGGCAACGGCTCGCTGAGCGATCTGAATCTACGCCCAATGTCCATGGTTGTACTTGAACCGGGAGAGGACAGTCGTACACATCTGGTCGGCGGAGATATTGACTTTGCAGGAATCGGCGGCATTCGTATTCGCGGGCAGTCTTCACAGGGATTCCCCAAAAAGCAGTATGCGGTGGAGACCTGGACGGAGACGGTAGACGGAATCAACCAGATCGACGCCAAGCAGGCTGAGGACCGTGCCGTTTCCATTCTGGGTTTGCCGGAAGAGTCGGACTGGGTGTTAAACGGTCCGCACTCCGACAAGACGCTGATGCGCAATCACCTGACGTACACCTGGGCGCGAGAGATGGGTGATTGGTCACCGCGCACGATTCTTGTCGAAGTTTATTTTGACCAGAACGGCGGTACCATTGATCAGAGCGACTATCGCGGCGTCTACATCTTCACTGAGAAAATCAAGATCGATAACAATCGCGTGGATGTCCCCAATCCGTCGCCTGATAAGGCGCCGGAAGAAATCGGTTATATCTTCAAGAAGGACAAGAACGGGGCCGGTGACATTCCCTGGAATACCTCGCGAGGTTATCAGTATCGCGTGCACGATCCCGATGACCAGTCTATTACGACACAGCAGAAAACCTATCTCATCAACTACATCAATGAGATGGAGAATGTCCTTTACAACAGCCCGAACTGGATGGACCCGGATCTCGGCTATCGTCAGTATCTCGATGTTGAGTCATTCATCGACCAGTGGCTGTTATTCGAGATGGCCAAGAATATCGATGGCTTCAGGATCAGTACGTATTACTACCTGGATACGGACGGCATTATTCACATGGGGCCGGCGTGGGATTACAACCTTTCGCTTTCCAATGCCAACTATCTCCGCGGCGGTCACGTCGACGGCTGGTACAGCGATGACGTCAATCCGGCAGATTACCATTACTTTGACCGGTTGTTCTCCGATCCTTCATTCGAACAGCAATTGAGAGATCGTTGGGTTGAATTGCGACAGGGCCTCTGGAGCAATGATTCCCTTCAGGGCGACATTGACGCGAATCACACTCTGCTGGGTGAAGCGGCAGCGCGAAACTTTGGCAGTTTTGGTCCCTATGGGAACCTGATCCGCTCGTACACCTGGCCCAATATCCTCTATACCAGCAATGTTGGTAACGGCTGGTCCAGTTCATTAAATGGATTCCAGAATCCTCAGACCTGGGATCAGCAGATCCAGATCATGAAAACCTGGCTCGATGGTCGTCTGGAATGGATGGACAAGCAACTGGGGAATGCCCCAAGCATGACACCCGGAACTTCACTGGTGACGCCGGGCGATAAAGTGGAAATCGAAAGACCGATCGGAATTCCGATTGCGACGGACACGGTCGTGTTGAATCGTGAAGCCAGTTACAAGTATCTCATACCGACATCCAACATCGGTACATCCTGGACCGGCGGTAACGAACCATTTAATGAGGCCGGTTGGACAACCGGAAGCGGTGGACTCGGGTACGACCGAAATACGACGTATGACGATGAAATCGACGTCGAAGTCCCCGACCCTACCGTCACCACTTATATGCGTTCGCGTTTCAACATCGCCGATGTGAACGACGTGGATAACCTGATCCTGCGTGTAAGCTACGATGATGGTTTTGTGGCTTACATCAATGGCGTTCGCGTAGATTCGGCCAACGCTCCGGGAACACTCAACCACCTTTCAAGCGCCACCGCAACTCACGATGACAACCAGGCTCAACAGTTTGTCGAGTTCGACATCAGCGATTTCAAAGACGAATTGGTCAATGGCGAAAACATTTTGGCCATGCACGCTTTGAATGAAAGCACCACGAGCTCCGACTATCTGATGCAATATGAACTGGTCAGTCGTTCATTGAGCCAATCTGAATTTCTGCCTGTCTACTTTACCACGGACGGGTCGGACCCGAGGCTACCGGATGGCTCGATTGCGCCCACGGCCCAACTCTATACCGATCCAATCATGATCAATGACAATACTCAGATCATTGCCCGGACGCGCGCCGGCAATGAGTGGTCCGGTCGCGTTACGGAGACCTATGTCATCGAATCGCCCCCGACGCTTGCGATCACTGAGTTGAATTACAACCCCATGGCGCCGACACCGGAAGAGCTTAGTCTTATTCCTGATCTGGACAATGATGATTTTGAGTTTGTCGAATTGATCAATTATGGCGCCTCCCCATTGAATATCGCCGCGAACCGGTTTATTGACGGCATCGAGTTTACGTTCCCACACATGATTCTGGCGCCGGGCGAGCGCGTCCTGGTGGTCAAGAATCTTACCGCATTCGAAGCCCGGTATGGTACTGGATACAACATTGCGGGTGAGTATGGACCGGAGTCATCGCTGGACAACGGCGGCGAGCAAGTCGTTTTGGTTGATCCGACCGAGACCATCATTCATGATTTCAGTTATGGTGATGGTGGTGGTTGGCCGGGTCGTGCGGATGGGACGGGGTCATCTTTGGAGATTCTGGATACGTCAGGGGATTACGAT
>JANQQT010000074.1 GCA_028284925.1 Phycisphaeraceae bacterium
ATCATCCAACTTCATCCCCATTACTTCAACATCCAACGACATCGCGTCATTCCGCCCCCCATCCACCACGCCCGACAATTTCACCACTCCCCCGTTCGCCCTCCCTTCTATTTCCTCCAGCTTTATCAGCCGCGAATCGACACGAACTTTCCCCGATAACCCCTTCAACTCAAACCTCCCACCATTGGGCCTTGCTTCACCATCCCTCAAATCAATCTTCGCCAAAAAATCAACCGGATCCTTCTCACTTCGAAACACCTCCACGTCCGCATCCACTACCCCGCCCAACGACATCAACTCCAATTGCCGCCGATTCCCCTCCGGCAACACATCCCGCAACAACCTATTGATTTTCATCCCCCGAATCAACACCGTTACATCAGGCGTCAATAACGTCTTTCGACGCTCGCTCTCCAGGATAATCGACCCCACCACCCCCGCCGCCGCCTCATGAATGGATCGCCCCTTCAATTTCTGCAACTCAACCCGACCCTCTCCAAAGATAAACCGACCGCTCGTCATCGTCACAGGCATCGGAAATTCTTCAAACACCAGGTTCGTCTCGCGCGCAATCAGGTGCGTGATCAACGTCCGATCCTTCTTGCGATCACCCGGCTGCTTGTAATGAATCTCCGCATTACACACGCCCCCCAACTCGAACATCGGCAATGCCAGTTTCGTCTTTACCAGCTCATACTCACGCTCGACCTCCTTGATCTTCTCCGCTCCCTCACCCTCCTTCCGCATCGCCTCAAGTTGAACCGCCATCACCATCCGTCGCTTCAACAACAATGCCTGTTCATCCCTCGTGATGAAATGCCCAGCCTTATGCAATCGCTCATAATTCTTCCGGTTAAATATCACCTCCATCCCCTCACGCACATCCTCCGGTAACGCCTCACGCAATTTCTTGTCAATCTGAATATCCACCGCCGAAATCACAATATCCACGTCGGGACGATTCCCACCTCTCGATGGAATGATCCGCCCCGTAATCGACGCACTCCCCCCCGAAGGTGTCCGACCCGCCAAGCGCTTGATCTCCAAACGTTCATTGTTGAAGGTCAATAACCCCCGACAGTCCGTCAACTTGTAGGGAAACTCATAGTAATACCCGTGACTCACATAATACTCAGATCCGCGAGGTTTGAGATCCTTCACTCCCGACCTCACCAACGCAGCCCGCACTTCATCACCCGACATAATCGTCGCCGCCCCCTGCAACGCTATCCGCTCCCCACGGGCTTTCCGATCCACCGTCATCATCACACTCACCCATCCCTCAGGCGTCAACTGATCCAAAACCCTCCGCGCATCCTCCGGTAGCCCCGGCTTGTAACTCGGCTCCCGGGGTATACGAAACGGATGCGTCTTCACCGTCAATCGCGCTGGAGCATCCACCGCATACCCGTCAATCCGACCATCCACCTCGATTCGCAATCCCTCCACCTCTCCCCTTAACCCCTCAACATCCACACCCTTCGAATCAAATCGAAACTCGCCGGCAACATCCTTCAAAACCCCGTCATAACCCGGCGAGGACAACATCGGCAAGCGCACCGACATCCGCTCCAACATCAACACCCCATTGACACCCTCTTTCGAATCGTACGAAAACCGAACCTCCGGCACCTTCCCCTTCGGCGTGTACTCATCCCACCATTTCCTGATCGATCGCGGCAACAAATGACGATGCGCCGCGTCAAACGAAAATCCCTTCAACTCCACATGACCTGAAAAATCTTCCAGATCAACCCGTCCCGTCACACGCGACTCCGTCAAATCATCCCGCCGGCCTGAAGCCAAAACACTCAAATCAAACCGATATCGCCCCCCCATCACCCGACCCGGAGACAACATCCCCGACAAATGCATCAAATAAGTCGACTGATATGTCCCGTCGCGTACTTCACCATACTGAACCTCCCCCTCACGAATCACAATCCGCGGCAGATCCCCCATCTTCCCATCCGTCTTCCGCTCCACCTTCCGCAGCAAATCATAATTGAACGTCCCCTCCGACACCTCCGTCAGCTTCACCCTCGGTCGATCCAATACCATCTCCTTCACCTCAAACACGCCGGTCAGCGCATCCCATGGATCAACACGCAACAAAACATCATCCGCAAAAAACAACTCACCCGCCTCACCGTCCACCCCCGGCACACGAAATCCCACATTCCGCAAATGAATCGCCCCGTCATAACTGAACCACGCCCCTTCAATCTTCACATCGCCACGAGTCATATCCTCCATCAAGCGACGCGCAATCTCCGCCAATCGCTCAGGCCGCGTAAAGTGGTAGTACGCCGATGCGCTCGACACCACCAACAGCAGCAGAATCACCACCACCACGCGCCGAATGCGACTCGGACGATGAAAACACCCTCGCAGTTGACTAGGAATTTTCGGCATAATTGATTAGGAATCCGCCTCCCATTCTAGCGCATCCCCACCTCATCGTGTCCGCATTTGCATATCTCTTACAATAACCCCATGAACACGCCTTTCGCCGACAAAACCACGCTTCTTACGCTCTTATCCGTCATTCCGTTCTTCACAATCGCATGCGCTTCCCAATCGCCCGGCCGCCTCACCGGTAATTCAGGCGGAAACGAACGCGTCATCCGCATCTTCAACCAATCCACCGGCGAAGTCTGGTTCACCTACACCGGCCCCACCGGAAAATTCACCTCCAAACCACTCACCCCCGGAATCTACCTGGCCTACTCCAGTGGCGCCTCCACACCCATCCGAATCCAACCCGGCAAAAACACCACTATCAACTTCGCTCCTCAACCCGGAATCAAGCCCGATTTCGAGACATGGTCCCCCGCCAAGCGAAAATTCGGCCAAACCTTCGTTGCAAACGGCCCATTCATCCGACGCATCACATTCTGGATCCCCTCCAAACCCATCCCATTGCAAGTAAAACTCCACGAATCCAACCCCGATGGCAAAATCATAGGAAAATTCACCTTCGACCAACCCAAATCCTGGGTTGTCCACCTCGACCTCCAACCCTACCAATGGACCACAACCCCCGGCAAGAAATACTACCTCTCCATCGCCTCCACCAACCAACAACCCTTCAAACTCGGCACACCCGCGCTCGGTGATGTTTATCCACATGGCTGCGCCTGGTTTGACGACCAACCCCAAATCGACGTCGATATGGGAATCTCCATCCTGCAAGACGATGATGCCCAGATCACTTTCGCCTCAGTCTCCTACCACAAAGGCTATGGGTACCAGTCCACAGGCCCCACTTCCGGCAACTGCACCTGGGCCGCCCAGACCTTCAAAGCTATAACACGCAACATTACCACCGCATGGGCCAACGCGGGCTGGCCGAGCAGCGAAGGCATCAAACACCAGTTCATCTACTCCATCCACGAAGACTCGCCCAACGGCCCCCAGATCGGCCCGTCACGCATCGTCACGATGATTAAGGACTGGGGTGCTGCCGCACTCTGGTTCCCTGACCAAATCAAACTCACACGCGGCAAGACCTACGCCCTCCGCATTGCCCGCGTCGATCAGAAACCCTTCTACGCGTACCTGGCCCCCAACGATTACCCCAACGGCTCCGCCCATCGCTATAAGCTTAAAACACCCAACATGGACCTCACCTTCTACCTCAGAGGCCAACGTATATCCACCAATTCCTGCCTCCCGACCAACATCACCAAGACCTCCCTCCCCAACAAACATGTACGCCTCACTTGGCAAACCGCCCTTCCCGCATACGCCACTATCCACACCACCCTCCACCCAACTGACCATCCATCCGCGCACACCATCAGCGTGGCATCCTCCAATTCAAGCACGCAACACACCGCCACCCTCCCCACACCTCCTAACTCAAGGCAAACCATCCGCATAGCCACCCAGCCCATCCGGAACGGCGCCACCGCATTCTCCCCAACCGTCACACTCACCAACTATCCCAATCCCCAAAACACCCCAACATCAAAAATTAGCCAAAACACACCCAAATCGCACAAAATCACACTCAAAAACTCTGGTTTTGAGCAAAATCTTCAACATTGGAACATCTCAACCCCCACCGGCACGCCACCACACAACACTCCCCCAACCGTCGGTCGCCTCGCCCCAATCCAAAAACCCAACGGCTACGACATTCTCCAAGGCAAAACTGTCCTCGGCTGGGAACACATCGCCCCACCCCAAGCCAAACACCAACCCACCCAGCTCAAACCCCCCGTCACACGGGCCGTCTACCAGACCGTCAACGTTACCCGGGGCAAAAAGTATCTCCTCACTGCCTACATTCTCACCGATGAACGCGAAGGCGGCTGGAATCGCAATGACCGAATACGCCTCATTGCCGATCCCGACAATATGCAGAATTGGTCCACCACAAAAGGCATCAAAGAAGACCACGTCACGTCATGGTTCAGCACACGCGGAACGTGGCGCCCCTATGCCCTGGCCTTCACCGCCAGTTCCAAACAGGTCAAAATCGGCGTCCAGTATTACCAATGGTGGCTTCTTCGACAGAACCACCTCTACGTCGATCAAATCAGACTTTTTGAGCTACCCGACAACCCTACCGCTCCATAACCGATCAGCAGTCAGCGCCGCTAACATCCCGATCTTCCTCAACCACCACTGCGGGTTCGGCGTGCCGCAATCGTACGGACTGCCCTACCACAAACGGACACGAATAATCCGTCTGCACCGTATAGGTCTGATCGCCATACCGCACCACAAACGTCAAGTCATGCCCCTTGAATTCCCGCGCAATCACTTCACCGGTCATTTCACCATTGCCGGGGGCTTCCAAACGCAGATGCTCCGGCCGCACGGACACGGTCACACGCCCTGTGGATTCAGAAGTCAACTCCACGCGCCCAATTGACGTCTCGGCCACATCGCCTACCGCGGTCGCTTCGAGCAGATTCGTCCGGCCCAGAAACTGCGACACAAATGCAGAACATGGCCGGTGATAGACCTCATCCGGCTTACCCACCTGGCAGAGCTTCCCAAGTCGCATGACACCCACGCGATCCGCCATGCTTAGTGCCTCTTCATGGTCATGTGTCACCAGCAACGCGCTCGTCCCGGTCTCAGCGAGCACCTTTTTGATCTGTAGCCGCATGTCATCGCGTAAACCCGGATCCAGGCTCGAAAACGGCTCGTCAAGCAGCAATAGTCGGGGTGACGGCGCGATCGAACGCGCCAGCGCCACGCGCTGCTGCTGTCCGCCGGACAGCTCATGGGGTCGCCGATCCGCAAATTCGCTCATTCCCACCATCTCAAGGACCTCCGCCGCACGATTCCGCCTTGCACCCTTGGCCATCCCCTTAAGCCCGAATTCGACATTGCGATTAACGCTCATGTGGGGAAACAGGGCTAATTCCTGAAAAACCAGACCAATATCCCGCTTATCCGGCGGAATATGCATATTACCGTCATCCAAAACCTGATCACCGAGGGAGATCACACCCCCATCCGGCCGCTCAAAACCGGCGATCGCACGCAAGGTCGTGGTTTTTCCGCATCCCGTGGGGCCGACCAGCGCAAACAGTTCATTGGTCTCGACCGTGAGCGAAAGATCATCCACAGCCGGAACATCGTCGGCTCGGTATTGTCGAGTCAGTTTGTTAACGACAAGAACGCTCATCTGGATTTCTCAGGGCCTCGCATCAGGAGCAGCCACACGAATCCCGCCGAAAAGACCAAAATGGCCAACGCATGGGGCGCGGCCTTGGCATAACTGGTGTTGTCTGCGTATGACCAAACCTGCCACGCAAGCGTTTCATACCCTATCGGCGACAACAACAGTGTAAGCGGCAATTCCTTCATGGCTGACAAAAACACGAACGCCATCCCCACGATCAGGCCCGGACGGAGCAGGGGCAACGTCACGTGAATAAAGGTACTGAACCGCGATCGCCCCAATGATCGTGAGGCGTCTTCCAATCGTTTCGTAGCCAAAAACAGGCTGGAACGGATGGGACCCAGCGCCTCGGCCAGAAAATGAATAACGTATGCGAAGATCAACAGGTAAATCGTCTGGTATAGTGCATTGACATGTTGGGAGAACAAAACGATCAGGCTATATCCGAAGGCAACCGCGGGAATGGCGTAACCCACATAAGCTGATTGCTGACAAGATCTTGTGAGCTTTGACGGATATCGCATGGCTAGAAAAGCAATGGGCGTCGCGAGGATTACCGCGAACAGAGCAGCAGGAATTGACGCCTTGAGTGAACTGGCCAGCGAACTGAAGACCTCGGTGAATACCGTCTGATCGGGTATGTCAGCTTCCCAGCGCCATGTCCAGTGAGCAATATTGAGTACCGGAAGAATCAAACCGACCAGAACAATAATCAGGAGAAGAGCGAACGAGGCAAAAAACCATCCCTTATGACGCGTGGGCGGACATTTTCGTATGGGGGCGTTGCGAACCGAGTCGATGCGCAGACCACGCAGGAAGTACAAATCCAAAATAAGCAGGCCAATGGTCATGGCGATGAGCATAAGTGAAAGGCATGCGGCATAGGTCTTGGAGAGCGCATCAAAGCCCATATATTCCTGATAGATGGAGTAGGTGAACGTATCGAAACGCATGAGGCTGACGACACCGAGATCGCCGATGACGTGTAGGGTGACCAGAAGTGCGCCGGCGGCGAAGGCGGGTTTGAGCTGAGGCAGGGTTATTCGGAAAAAAACGTGGGATCTGGAACATCCGAGGGATCGGCCGGCCTCTTCGAGAGCTGGGTCCATACGCTGAAAACCGACGCGGAGATTCAGAAACATGTATGGAAGTAAATACATGCTCAATGCAATCAACGCGCCCCAATAGCCCTGAATTCGGGGGATATGGATGCCAAAAAGGGTATTGAGCATGCCAAAACGTCCCCCGAACGACAGCAGAGTGAATGCCATGAGGTAGCCGGGGATGGCCAGAGGCATGACACAGAGAATAGTCCAGAATCGGGCGGCGTACAGGTTGGAGCGAGTGGTCAGCCACGCCAAAGGAAGAGCCAGAAGCGTAACAACAATGAGTACAGATACGGTTAGACCGAGGGTTTTACCCAACAGGACGAGGTTTCGCCAGCGAAAGACGACATCCGTGAGCACCGATGCATCCGCTCTGGACGCATCGATGATAAGCATTACAAGGGGAATTAGGACGGAAAACAGACATATGAGCACAGGAACGAACAGGTACCATGGCGCGCGATGTCTGCGGAGCGATGAACTGGAAAGTGGTGCGAAGCCCCCTGGCTGACCACCCGGCGGCCCGGCCGGTAGCCGTGTTGAATCAGGCGGTATTGAGACGGGTTCGACGGTGGATATTACAGGCCAACTTTCTTCAAGAGTGCCTTGGTGCCTGCCAAATCGCTGAGTTTGTCCAGTTCAACCTTGGGGGCAACGGCTTCGAGTTTGTCCTGAGCCTGAAGATTGTCGTTGGTCTTCAGGCCTTTGGCGAGTGGATATTCGAAGTGCTTTTTGTTGGTGACGAACTTCTCGGCGACCTCTTTGGAATTGACGAAATTGATGAATTTCGCGGCGGAATCGGCATTCTTGGCGGTTTTGGTGATGCCGATGCCGGCGACGAGGAACATGTTTCCGATGTCACCATCGGCGAAGAACGTCTGATTTACGGGAAAATCGGGGTTTTCAGCCTTTTTTCGCAGGAGATAGTAGTGATTGGGGATGCCGAGCGTAATTTCGCCTTCGCCGAGTGCGGCGACGATGGGGGTGTTTTTGGGGTAGGGTTTGGCTTCGTTGGCGATCATGCCCTTGAGCCAGGCCTCGGCCTTGTCATCGCCGTGGACGAGACGCATGCCGGTGAGGAATGCCTGGAAGGAACCGTTTCCGGGTGCCCAGCCGACCTGACCTTTCCACCTGGAATCGGTGAGGTCGAAGACGGATTTGGGTAGGTCCGCGGGCTTAACTTTTTCGGTGTTGTAGGCGAGCACGCGGGCACGACCGGATGTTCCGATCCAGTGTCCGGTGGAGCTTTGAAGCTGCTTAGGAACGTTTTTGAGGACGCTATCGGGGATTTTTCCGGCATGGCCATCTTTGGCGAGTTGTCCGAGTGCGGCAACATCCTGTAGCCAGTAGACATCTGCGGCGGTCTTGTCGCCCTCGCTTTTGAGGGTGTTGACGAGTTCGGAGCTGTTGCTGAAGTATTTGACGGTGACGTTGCTTTTGGTGGCGAGGGCGTAGGCTTTGATAATGGGGCCGACGAGTTCCTTGGATCTACCGGAGTAGATGGTGATTTCGGCCTCGCCGGGCTCGCCGCCCCCGCCGGCCTTGTTATTGGACTCGGAGCCGCAGCCTGTAAAGGTGAAGAAGGAGAGTGCGAAGAGAGCGAGCGCTGTAACGCGTTTCATGTTGTAAGTCCTTTTTTGGCAAGTATTTAAGGATGCCTGTCGAGGGTGTGTTTTTGGAGTCTTAAGTGGTCCGTTTGCGAAGGCGTTCATTATAGAGACTCAGTCGCAATTACGTCAAGAAAAGTACGAATATACAGGGGTTTTGGGTTCAATTAGGTTCAATCGGGTTCTCAACTGTGGGAAAATTGGGGAAAAGAGGAGGAGGATGAAGGAGAAAACGGTGTGAAAGTTTAGCAGCACGGAGGTGGGTTTGCGTGCAGTTCGGCGAGCTGAGAGGTGAAATTTGGGGTTCGAAATAGGGTGAAACGATAAAGTTCGAGTGGTTTTCGGGTGCGAAAAGGCGCGAAAGTAAGTTTTTTGACGTGTTTTAGGCGCGAATAGCGACCCAATTGTGCGCCCCCGGAATTTGGATTGGACTATTTAAGACTGTTAAGTGGTGGAATGTAATGTGTTGTGATTTAAGAAGTTAGGGTAATGTAGTTCATTTTGCGAATACTTGGTGCGCACAGGTATTGCGCCTTTTGATGTCAAGATAAAAAAGAGGGCAAACAGGACTCGCTACTTGCCAAAGCGTTACGGTCGGCCGCTTGATGAGAGTCGGCTTTCATTAAGAATTCAGATGGGTATACAGCATCACTGCGCCCTGGGAAGTCTGAACGGAAAAAAGTACAAGCCTCATGCAGCCGGTTGTATTGAGTTGGGTCCAAGTGACGGCTGTGACAGATTCCGAGGGAAGTCGGTAGGGAATGACTATTTCGCCATTTGTGGCATTGAGTATAATCGGGGTTGCTGCACACGGAGTAGTCTTGGATGGGACTGCCTACCTTAGAAGAGCTTGAAGCACTTCCGCGACTCGCGCGATTGGCGTTTATTCGACGTTGTGTGAGTCGACTGACATCGCTGGTCCGTTTGTCTGAGCGGAAGGATCTTCATTCGCGCGTGATTCAAACGGCGATGGAGGTTATTGACGGTGTGGCATCCGGGAAGAGGATGTATGAGGGGTTGCTCAGATCTGCGCTGGCGAATTTACTTTATTCGTTACAAGTATTTGTTAGCAGGAAGAGTTCTTCGCCGGTTCTTGCCCACCGTAGTCGCGTTGTCTATTTGCGACTGCTACATATGTTTGTCAGATCCGCACATTCGCGTACGAATATGAAGCGAAGTCCGCGTGATTTTCTGCCTACGTATCAGGTCATGGATTCCATGTCATCGTTGCTGAACCATCAATACTGCGATCGGTTTCTGGAGGACTATTTCGACTTGTTGAAGCATGTACTGGCGGGGGGATGGGGTGATCGGATGACGGTAAGTCAATCGGTTTTTGGGCCGCTTTGGCCGGATGGTGGGCCGGGGGTGGAGGAGGTTGGTGTGTTGATGGCGATGTGGCCTCGGAAGATTGGGTAGTCGGATTTTGCAGCTTTGCCTATAATGCGCCTCACCTCAGAAGGATGTGTCCATGGGAATTTCGAATAAAGAGGATGTTGTGAGATTGGATTTAAATGCTCGGTTTTTTCCGATTGCTTATTATGTGATACCGGAGCGCCAATGATATCTCCGCATGTGCCATCGTCTTCCACAACCACTATGCGACGATCATCAATTGTAAGAAGTTCATCAGTGCCCAAAGACAAACTTAACTCGCCTGGAGTACAACGATGAGGCAAAACATTACAATCCATTTATCCGACATGACGGCCAAGTTTTCATACCATAATCACTCGGGAGGTAAGGCTATCGATGCATCACATCTTAAAAACGATGTCACGGTTATCAATGTCATCGGTATCGATGGAGAAGCGTTCGAAGGATACTATATCGAAGACGGCAACAAAGTTGCCGTTTCCGAAACGTCTCCCAAGACCTTCAATGTCACTAAACTTAGCAAATGCGAATTCCATCGAAACAGACAACAACAGGCGATCACGATTGAGCGGCGTGATGATACATTTCAAGTCGTCGCAGCGTCCCGCCCAGGTACTGCAAACATCGATATCAAATTTACATAATATCTTTCAATGTTGCCTGTCTGTCCTGTGGTGAATCTGTTCAATTCCCTCCACCCTGCTGTCCCCCTCCACCCGGCACTCCACCTCCATGGCCAGTTGCGGTGGATGTCCCTGGTGATCCAGAACTAGACTGTTGTCCCTGTCCATGGTTTGTATGGGGGGCCGTTGTCGATGAAGCGGATAATGAGAATGCGTTTGGTGCTGATGTTGTTGCGCTTAGACGGTTATCATTTGAGCCAAATAACATGTTTTCCAGCTTCTTAACCTTCTCGTCAGAGCCGCTCTTGCCCCATTTGCGGTAGCCATACGCGCCACCGATACCAAGCATCATCAGGATTTGGTCGAAGCTGAAATTATCCGTCAACGTCTTGATTTCATCATCCGAAAGCCCTTTGTCTTTAAGAAACTTATTCACCATCTTTTGAGCTTCATCTTCACTTGTAGCACTTGCCAGTCGGTTTTCCAAGTCTTTTTTTGCGGCATCGTTGGTTTCTCTGATTTTCTCAACCTTTTTATTAAGTTCAGGATCGAGTTTGGCAAGGTCGGTTGTTAACTTCTCCAGATCCTTTTTGATCTCAGCATTGGCTTCGGCGTTGTTTTCTTTTGAAGTCTTAATTTCGGATGTAAGTTTGTCGAATTTGCTCGACACGATATCTTCTGTCGCAATAGCCTTGTTGTCTGCGTACTCTTTTGCCCCCGTTTTTATTGCTTCCATTGCAGTCTTTAATGCACCGCCAGGATTTCCTGCGGCCAATTGGCCCACTGACCCGATTCCAGTGGTGAGTGCATCTGCCAGGTCTTCGAAATCGACTTCATTGGCTTTTGTTGCCTCGACCTGTTTTTCGAGCTTCTCCTTCAGTATTACGTTTGCCTCCTCGACATCTTTAAGAAGTTGTTTCTGTGCGTCTAGGTCGTCTTTGAGAATGTTGATCTGCCCTTGCAGCACTTTTTCAAGATTCTTATTGTCATTGTTGATGATGTCTTTTTTCGCCCTCTGGACGTCTGTCTTTGTCGCGTCATTACAGCCCGATGCGACGATTGTGCAAATTGTGAGGGTGGCTGCACCTACGATTTGTTTCAAATTCAATGACATAGCAACTCCGATCTGTAAGGGGTTTACAAAGGATTAAAAACCTGCATTTAAACTGTTGAGGCGATTCCATTCGCGCGTCACGACGTGTGACACAGAAAAGAAGAGTTGCTATTCCTTAGACGCCACCACCATACCAACAACTATACGGCGGCATTAGTACCTACATAACAATTCGACGAGATGGTACGGCGTAAGGAATATCTGGACTCCTTAATCTGGTCCGAACGGCGGGAGATTAACATGGATGGCTGTGAATGTCAATAGATAAATGGGTCGATTGCATATATATGTACATCATGAAATGACGCCATCCTCATTGCATCATTGAGGGAAGGTGGCATGCGGCCAGGTGGTGTATGAAATAATCTGATGGACATGTTTTGTAACAACAACAACAACAACAACAACAACAACAACGAAATCACTTTGGCCATTGGCCTATTCCTCCATGCCTGATCCGGCATTAGACAAGAGACTTCGCCCGATGTACGTGTACCCGTTTCAGTCAAGCCGGCCAAGTAAGTTGCGGGAGGTACTGAATTGGGTGTGAGCGTAAGGTAAGCCCATCCAATATTTTGACCGATCGGTGTATATATGCTATAATCCTAGTGTTCAATGGCAGAAGAATGTGAGGCACATCATGCCGTGGAAAGCGACTTTTGATACAGACTGCGCACTTAAATCCGCGATGGAGGTCTTCTGGGAAAAAGGCTTTGAAGCCACATCGATGAGCGATCTGACCGACGCTATGGGAATCAACAAGGGCAGCCTATACAACAGTTTCGGTGGAAAGCGATCTCTCTTCGTCAAGGTGCTGATGAAGTACGATGTGGAGAACCGACGTGAGGTCCTTGCTCAGTTCGAAGCTCTGGACGATCCGCTCAGGTCAATATCCTCGCTTTTCGACGCCATTATTGATGAAAGCCTATCTGACAAGGATCGAAAGGGGTGCCTGCTGGTCAACACTGCGCTTGAATTACCTGCCCATGATGGTGAGATTCGGGCCATCGTCTCGGCCGGGTTCAGAGACGTCGAGGGGTTCTTCCGGCGGTCTATCGAAATCGCCAAGGGGCGTCATGAGGTATCCGAGGCTGTTCCTCCATCGGAGACGGCCAAGGCCCTACTTACCCTTGTTGTGGGCTTGCGAACACTGGCACGGGGTGTTTTTGATGAGTCCGATTTACATGCGATCAAAAACCAGGCCTTGGCGCTCCTATCGCCTGTTTTGACCCATTCATAAAAATTTTTTACCCGAGTATTGACCGATCGGTATAAACCTGCTAAAGTTGCAGCATAGTTTTGACCGATCGGTAAAAACAGTGCCGCTCGAAACAATAACCCCTTAACCGAAAGGAAACCCAATGTCTTCATTCCCCAACCACACCATCGAATCCGCACCCGTTGACTCGAAGCCGATTCTGGAAGGCGCCAAGCGGTCGCTCGGCTTCGTTCCGAACCTCTTCGCAGGGATGGCCGAAGCCCCTGCGTTGCTGGAAGGGTACACCACACTTGCGGGCATCTTTGACAAAACCAATCTGACAGAGACTGAACGCCAGATCATTCTGATGACCAACAACCGTCTCAATGGCTGCACTTACTGCATGGCGGCACACACCACAATCGCGCAAGGGGCCGGCGTGCCCGCTGATGTGATCAAGGCTCTGCGTGAAGACACGCCAATCGCAGACAGGAAACTTGAGGCGCTTCGCCAGTTTGCGGAGGTCATCAATGAGACGCGAGGTTGGCCCAGCGAAGCCCAACTGAATGAATTTCTCGATGCGGGGTACACGCAACAGAATGTCCTTGAAGTCATTCTCGGAACCAGCTTAAAGGTGCTCTCGAACTATACCAACCATGTTGCCGACACGCCTCTGGACAAAGTGTTTGCCAAAAACGAGTGGTCACCGAAGCAAGCAGTCGGAGTCTGAACCTCGAAGTCGAAACTCTGAGGGATTCGCGGCAACGGCGTCGCGCATCCCTTTCATCCACCCCACCACCTCACCAAAAAGGAACCGTACCATGCAGATCAAGAACACCATCGCCTTCGTCACCGGCGCCAATCGCGGCATCGGCAAAGCCCTCGTCGACGCCCTTCTTGCCGGCGGCGCCAAGAAGGTTTACGCCACCGCCCGCGATGTCGCCAAACTACCCTTCAGTGATTCCCGCGTAGTGAAAGTTCAACTGGATGTCACCAATGCCGAATCAGTCAAAGCGGCAACGCAGGACATCAACGATGTCGAATTGCTAATCAACAATGCCGGTGTCAACGCGGGGCGTACGGCATTTGGAGACATCGAAGGCCATCGCAGCGACCTCGAAGTCAACTACTTCGGCGTCCTTCGCGTTAGCCAGGCCCTGGCCAATACGCTTAAAGCCAACAAGGGAACGATCGTCAACCTAAACTCGCTTGTTTCACTGGCGAGCATGGCCCCGATTGCAAGCTACGGCGTCAGCAAAGCCGCCTCACACTCCCTTACCCTTGCCCTTCGAGCCGAACTGGCCAAGGACAACGTCTCTGTTTACGGCGTATATCCGGGACCGATCGACACTGATATGGCCAAGGACATGCCGATGGACAAGGCTTCTCCGAGCGATGCCGCCAAGGTAATTCTTGACGGTGTTGAAGCACAAGAAACGCACATCACGCCAGATGCCATGTCCCAAGAGGTCGTTGCCACCTGGCGATCTAATCCTGTAGCGGTCGAAGAGATGTTCGCCAGCATGTAAGCCCAAGAATCGGACACTCGCCTGTTTCAACCAACAAGAGCCCGTCCACGACTTCCATCGCGAGATGCCCGTCACTTGAAGTACGGCGTGAACAAACCCAAACAGTCTTCTCCGGGACACCAACATCCCACGATCCAAGAAAGGAAATGTCATGCTTCTCAATACACCGACAGTTAAAAATGGGTTGAAAGCTCCAGACTTCGATCTTAATGACCCCGATGGAAACTCGTATTCACTGAAAGAACTCATGGGCAAGAACGGCTTGCTGGTTGCATTCATCTGCAATCATTGTCCCTACGTTCAAGCCATCGCTGATCGTTTAGCGGAGGACGCCAGGACTCTCAAGGCCGAGGGCATCAACGTCGTGGCGATCATGTCCAACGACTACAACGATGTGCCAACTGATTCACCGCCCCATATGAAACGATTTGCAGCCCAGCACGGTTTTGATTTTCCCTACCTGGTTGATGAAGACCAGTCCGTAGGGCAGGCTTACGGGGCGGTCTGCACGCCCGACTTCTTCGGTTTCAGTCGCGACGGAGCGTTGCAGTATCGAGGGCGACTTGACGACGCTCATATGGGCAGTGGCGAAGGCCGGACCAGAGAATTGGTGAACGCCCTGCGTCTTATCTCGGAAACTGGAAAAGGGCCGGAAGAACAATTTCCCAGCATGGGTTGCTCGATCAAGTGGCGATGATCCAGGAGGATTGCCGGATACAGTTTCGCGAGTGTTCAACAGTCGCGACCTAACCCAGGCAGTCCGCCTCCGAGAAGTCACCCAACATTAAATCCCGTCAACGGGAATGTAAGAGCGGCCAGAGATTCGTAGACTCCGGCCGCTCTTTGTATTCAGGAATTGCCGGACACCGGGCCAATTGCCCGGCTGAAGCAAGAGATGCATCCATGGTCACCGAGTCGTATCGGAACTATGACACTCCGGCAGCTTTTTCATTTTCCCTGTGAGCGGCCACACCCTTACCGCATCAAACTACGACTTGGAGTTTGGGTGGGGCTAACGGGGTTGTGAGTTTGAGGTTGCGAGGTTTGGGTGAATAGAGGGATTGGGGAGGATGTTTCTTTGGGAGTTTGGTTTGGTGGTTGGTGGTTAAACATTCGCGCGCATGTTTAGAATTCCGCCACGGGCCCCCAGCACCCCCGGAAGAGAGGCTGGGGGCTAATGCGCGACGTGTCAAGGATGTTTGGATAGTTAGGGGTGTTGGATGGGGAGTTGGAGGAGGAGGTGGAAGTGGTTGTGGCCGTGGGCGAAGGGGGGGCCGATCCAGGCTTCAAAGCCGGGATGGTTGGTGGGTAGGTAGCCGGAGTTTGGGAGCCATGTTTTGAAGAGGTAGTCGAGGGCACGCATTTCGAGGTCGATCGAGCCGTCGATTTCGAGTTGGGCGATTTTCATGGCGGGGAACTGGAACCGGCCGATTTCGCCGGAGGGTTTGAGGTCGGGGATTTCGACGGCGACGTCGTATCGACATTTGTTGTGGGGGACGATTTCGGGGTCATCCCACATGTAGCCGAGCCATTGGTTTTGGGCGTGGCCATGCTTTTGGGCCCATTGCATGAGTCGATGGTTGGCGTCGAGGACGGCGTTGGGCTGATAGGAGTTGTGGACGCGGATGTAGGCGACGGTGCGTGGGGGGAGGTTGCGGATTTTGACCTGGAAGTTGTCGGGGTTTTCGCCGGGGAGGAGGCCTTTAATAAGATGGTGGCGCTGGGGGTCGGCGACGGCGGATTGCCAGTCGTGTCGCTGGTTGTTGCGGTAGGCCTGGATGTCGAATTTGGAGGGGGGTTTGCCGAATTGCTGTTTGAAGCAGCGGGAGAAGTCGGCGGATGAGTTGAAGCCACAGTCGAGGGCGATTTGGGTGAGGGAGCGGTTTCGGGAGGATTTCCAGTCCTTTTGGGAGAGGAGAGCGAGGGCGCGTTCGAGTCGGAGGCGTTTGATGAATTCGTTGAGTGACTCGCCGACGAGTGACTTGAAGATTCGGTGGAAGTGGAAGGGTGAGAAATGGGCGGCTTTGGCGACGCGTTCGAGGTTGAGAGGCTGATCGAGGTTTTGGATAATGTGGTCGATGGCGCGGTTGATGCGGTCGGTGTAGTTGAGGGATTTATCAGATGAGGCGTTTTTCATAAGGTTCGCAAGATTTGTCAAGACGGGGTTGGGCGGATGAGGTAGAAAGGGAAAAGGACGGCGGCGGAATCTGTGTTTCGTTGCAGTGGGCATGGTACATGCCCGGTTTTGAATGGACAAGACCGGAAGGTCTGTGATTGAAGTAAGGAGTTTTGTTATGGAGCTTGGCGCGTTTTCGGTGAGTTTGGCGGTGAAGGACCTGGAGGCCTCGCGTGCGTTTTATGAGAAGCTGGGGTTTGGGCAGGTTGGCGGGGATGCGTCGCAGAACTGGTTGATCCTGCGGAACGGGACGACGACGATCGGGTTGTTTCAGGGGATGTTTGAGCAGAATATCCTGACGTTTAACCCGGGTTGGTCGAGTGAGGCGGAGGAGCTGGAGCGTTATGAGGATGTGCGTGAGATTCAGAAGAAGTTGAAGGGGAGTGGTGTGGCGTTGACGAGCGAGGTGGATGAGGGTGGGAGCGGGCCTGGGAGTTTGACGTTGTTGGATCCGGATGGGAATGTGATTTTGGTGGATCAGCATGTATGACCCCCCCCGGCCCCCGGAAGTATGCGCGCCTGGTCAGGCTATGTGATGGGAGGATGTTTCTGTGGGAGATTAGATTGGTGGTTGGAGGTTTCTGATGCGCGCGAAATTTCGTTTTCTGCGGCGCGCCCCCGACGAGGGCGTCGGGGGCTAATGTAGCAGGTGTCAAGGTATATTTTTCATAAAAAAGGATCGATGTGGGCGCATCGATCCGGGGGTACAGCTAGCCGTGTCGCGACGGCGCTGATTGGGCACGGCGTTGGGGTGGTTTAGAAGAGTCTTTGGATTCCATCGAGCTGGGTGAGTTTGGCGGGAGTTGCGGCTTCGGTATTTTCGTTATCGCTGATTGATGCGTTTGAGTTGGTGGAGAAGGTTGGGGTGTTGGAGAAGATATTGTTGCTGAAGGAGACGATGCCGCGTGCGGAAGTGTTGGTGGAGATGAGTCGGAGTGCATCGATGATTTTGGCGGTATCTTTGTCGGTGAATGAGGAATCGTTGGAGGTATTGTCGTTGGTGTTGGAATCGTTGTTGGGGTTGTCGTTATTGTTATCGGTGTCGGCGGAGTTGTTGTATGACGTTGAGCCGGTCATCTGGCCCTGGATTCTCATTTTGGCGCGGATGTCGTTGCCGTTGCCATCGGTCATGGTGATGTCAGCGGCGAAGTCACCGCGTGAAGTCACGGCCTGTACGGAGGGGGCGGTGATCTGATCGGCGGGACTGAGTGTGTCGGTCCAGTTCTGGACATCGAGTCTTCGGATGTCGATGGCGGAATTGATGGTGAGGTCGCTGACGTTGCCGAGTCGGAGGGAGACGCCGGAGGTGAAGTTTGCGTTGGCGCCGATGGTGAGTGTTTGTTGGGAGGAACCGGAGACGTTGTTGAGGAGGATGTGTTGTGCGCCGCCTGTGATGTTGAGGTCGCCGGTGAGGTCGGTGGTTGGGGCGTAGAAGGTTCGGAGTGAGCCGTTGATGGTGACATCTGAGATGGAGGTTGCGCTGTTTGCTCCGCCGGTGAACATGACGAGGATGGACCGGTCGTCGGTGCCGTTGAGCGTGATGGAGTTGGGGTCGCCATCGCCTGAATCTGAGAGTTCGACGGTGGCGTTTCCGTTTCCAAGGAGGCCGATGAGGACGGTGTCGCCATCGCCATCCTGGAACTGGACGCCTTGTCCGCCGTTGAAGTTGATGGTGGAATCGGAGGGATTGACGGTGAGCGTGTAATCGGGGTTTTGGGCGCCCTGGTAGCCATAGACGCGGATGTAGTATTCGCCCGCGCCGATGCCGTTGAGTCGGATGTATTCGTAGTTCTGTACGCCGTGGCTGTAGCCCATGAGGGCCATGTCGGAGGCGCGGTAGAGTGCCATGTCGAGGTCGCCATCGCTGTGTTGGAAATCGAGCTGGATGAAGTCGTCGAGTGTGCCGAGGCCGTTCATTCGGAATTTGTACCAGTCTTCGGCATCGTCGAGTGTGTTGAGGTTTTGGATGACGGTTTGTTGGGTGAGGAGTCCGAGGTTGGGGCTGTTGAGGCCGCCCGGGGTTTGGTTGTCGACCTGCGTGGTGGTGTCGTTTTCCTCATAGGCATCGGGTGTGCCCTGGACGGTTCCGGTGAGGTTGAAGTTGAAGATGGGTTCATCGGAATCGTTGGTGGTGAATGAGAGTTGGCCCTGGATGGTTCCGAGTGTGTTGGTCTGGAGTTGTACGGTGAAGGTGTCTGAGTTACCGGCTGCGATGGTGGTGTCGAGGGCTTCTGTAAGGGTGTATCCGGATGGGAGGCTTACTGCGCCGAGGTTAAGGGTTTGGTCGCCATCGTTGGTGACGGTGAAGGTGAGGGACGGGCCTGTGGTGTTGGAGTTGACGTTCCCGAAGTTGATGGCGCTTGCCTGGCCGTCTGCGATGTTGGTGGAGTTTTGTGTGACGGTGACTTCGGGGCCTGAGGGTCCGCCGCCGTTGTTTCCGCCGGAGCCTGCGACGACGGTTCCGGAGATGTCGTATCGGCCGACGTAGCCATAGGTTCCGGTGGATTTGACGTGGAGAAAGTAGTTGCCTGCGGTGAGGGATTCGGAGAGGGAGGCGTTGAGTGTTGAGGGGTTGGCGGAGGCGACGAGGTTATTGTTTGAATCGTAGAGTTCGAGGACGACATCGAGGTTGGCGCCGGTGTCTGCGACGTCGACATCGACGTTGAATTGTCCTGTGCCGACGTTGAGTTCGAAGACGTCGATGTCGGAGTTGGTTTCGACGACGCCCTGTGCGGCGACGACGCCACCTGTGGTGGAGAGTGTAGTTGCGCCGGAATTGGTGTTTGCGTAATCATCGGTTCGGTAGCCGAAGCCGTTGGTGTTGCGTGCGATGAGGGCCATGTCATCCTGGAAGATTGCGCTGGAGTTTTTGCCATCGTACCAGGTGGTATTGTTCTTGGTGTAGCTGACGCCCATGATGGGAGCCCAGTTTCCGGAGCCGGGGTGGTATTCGGCGGTTTTGGTGTTTCCGGACCACTGTGACTGGTGTCTTAGGCCGAATGCGTGGCCGGCTTCGTGGGAGGCGGCTTCGGCGACGTATTTGGCGTATCCGTTGGCGAGCTGTGCGGTGAAGACGTAGACGGTATTGGCGATGAAGCTGGAGTATGAGTTGACGTATGCGACGCCTCCGGCGCCTGCGCCGTACCAGTCGTAGGAGGAGCCGCCGATTGCGACGCGGAGGTTACCTCCTGCGACGAAGTTGCCGGGGTCTTCGGTGGTGACATCGACGTTGAAAGGTGCGAAGTCTTCAGAGACGCGTTCCCAGATTTCCCGAATGTTGGCGAGTTCTGAACTGGAGAATGTGGTGGTATCGCCGTCGGTGGAGTATGCGGGCGTTGTGGCGTTGGAGTAGGCGCCCCAGTTGGCTTCGTAGTGACCGTTGAAGTCGAGGTAGAGTTTGACGGTTGCGGAGGGGTCTGAGTGGAGAATGGGGAGGTTGCTGAGTGAGTTGAGGATTTCGTTTTCGTCGGATTCGGAGCCTTGTTGTGTTGGGGCGGCTTCGGGGCTGAGGTATGGGAGGACGTCGATGGTCTCGCCGGTTTCGTCGATGAAGGAGTGGTGTCCGGAGAGGTGTGCTTCGATGACATCCTGTTGTGAGGCGTTGTTGGACTGCTCGTTGAGAAGTTTGATGATCTGGTCGGTGGTCATTTTTTTGGTGACGGAGGAGCAGCCACAGCAGTTACAGCCATCGGAGTGGGAGTGGTCGTGCCCATCGCCAACGAAGTGATGGTGTTGGGCTTCGATGGAGGAGACGGACATGAGTTGGCGCGGTTCGAGGGGTTGTAGTGTGGTGAACCGGTCATCGATTTGGTTTAAGCGATTGTTTTGCCGGCGTCCGCGACGACGCGATGGCATTTGTTCGCTTTTTTCTTTGCTTTGAAGATCTGCCCAGATCATCGTGTGCTCCCTATTAGCTGTACCCTGCGGAATAACTGTCCAATTCGACGGGGAGCGAAGCGAATGTTAAAGGTGATAAACTGGGGAAAGACCGGAAGATGTAGGGGTTGTAGGGCCTGTTCGCTGTGTGCGGATTCGGGTTGTGTGGGTGTCGAATAAGCATGTTTTTTTAATGAAATGACCCGTTACGCGGTGTAACGGGTCGGTTGTCTTTTTGGGGGGAGGTTGGGGTGTTTCGGTTGCTTATGGGGCGGTGTATGTTCCGGTGGTTTCGTTGAAACCGACGGCGTTGATTTCACCGGTGTCTTCGTCGTATTCCCAGCCGTCGGAGGCGGTTCCCGCACCGATGGCTTTGACGACGGAGCTGGTGGTGTATTGGTTGACGGGCGGTTGCTGGAGGTATGGGCCGAAATTCCCGTTGACGTTGAGTGAGTGGTCGGCGTCGGTTTTGAGTGTCATGTTGTCCCAGAGGTCAACGAGGGCGGGGTATTCATCGCCGTGCTGTTGTTTGTATAGTTCGAGCTGGTTTCTGAGGGTTTTGAGTAGTGCTTTGGTGGTTGTGGAACGTGCTTCGTCGGAAGCGTTGGTAAATTTCGGGATTACGATGGCGGCGAGGATGCCGAGAATCGTCACGACAATGAGGATTTCCACGAGTGTGAATCCTCTCAATCGTAAGGTATTGCCGTGCTTCATCGTATACTCCTGGTCGCCGACGCAACCGGCGAACAATCCTCCGGACGACCACTGATAATCCCCTGCGCAAGCGTGCTGTTGGTGTAGTGTCAACAGTGCACGCAAGCGAGCCTTATATTCGACATCGACGGATTAAGGACGGCTCTTAATGAAGAGGTAAGAAAAAATGCATAGATTGGACCTATAAGAATCAGCGTGAGGAGGTAGTTACACCGTATTGAAGCAGGATATCGCCATCGAAGCGACGGGTTGTGAGGAGTGTGAGGTCTGTGGCGTTTTTGATGAGCGAAGGGGGTGAGACGGAGGTGAGGGGAGGGAGGATTGCTTTTGGATCGGCGAGGATTTTGGGTGTTACGTAGGCGTGTATTTCGTTGATGAGTTTGGCGTCGAGGAAGTGGCCGATTGTTTTGGAGCCGCCTTCGAGGAGGAGGTTGGTAACGTTGTGTTTTCGGACGAGGGATTTCATGGCGGCTTTGAGGTTGAGGGAGTTGGATCTGAGGCGAGGGACGGGGAGGAGGGTTGCGCCGGCGTTTTGGAGGGCGATGGCGCGGGGGGAGGATTTTTTGGCGTGGTCGATGATGAGGATGAGGGGAGCGTGGTGGATGGTCTTGATAAGGTTTGAGT
>JANQQT010000285.1 GCA_028284925.1 Phycisphaeraceae bacterium
ATAACTTGCCTCAAAGACAGTATTCCCATCGTTGTCAACCTGCACCAAGCGGTCAGACGTGTCATAGACGTAGGCGGTGTTCGTCCCACCCCCACCGACGGCCCGGTCCGTTCGATTGCCATTTTCGTCATACGTGTAGGTGGTCGTGACGCCGGACGTCGTCGTGTCTTTAAGCTGATTGAGCTTGTCATAAGTATAGGTCGTGTCGACCGGGCCGCCGCCTGTATCAACGGCCCTGCTCAAGCGATTGCCCGCAGGATCATAGGTGTAGTCATAGGAGGTGGTTCCCCACGACTCATTCGTCAATCGATACTGGTCATCGTAACCGTAAGTAAGATTGCGGAACTGCTGCTGGCCGAGGTTTTCGCTGATCGTCTTGCGATTGCCGATGAGGTCATAGGTATAGGTTGTGGAGTAGATATTGGTCGTGATGTGCTGATTGACAGCCGCCGTCAGGCGATTCAGCGCATCATAGGTATTGGTCGTCCCAACACCGTTGGGTAGCGTACACGTCTGACGGTTGGAATTGTGGTCATAGGTGTAGGTGGTATCGCGGTCGGTTTGCCCCACGACCACATCCTTTATCTGAGTTAATCGATTCGCCCGATCGAAAAACTGCCTCACCTCACGCGTGACAGCAGGATAGTCACAGCGTGTGCGATTGCCGACGGCGTCATACGCACTGGTCACACTGTAGATGATCTGACCGTTGGTATCGCGTGATTCGGTGGTCTTGCGATAGAGATCATCATAGGTGTAGCAGCACTTGCCGTTAAGGTCGGTGGACTCAAGAACGTTGTCGACCTTGTCGTAGATGAAGGTGCGCGTTTCCTCAATGGCCTCACCGGCGGATACACGAAAGCGTGTCTCGGTGACCCGGTTGTCGCGGTCGTAGTCGTTCTCCACAACAATGCCCCTGGGATCGGTGACCGTAAGGACGTTCCCGACGCGATCATAGGTGGTGACGGTTTCACGCGTGATGGCGTCGCCGTTGTCGGGAAGGGTCTCCTTAATCTGGCGATCCAGCGGATCGTATTCGTATGTGGTTTCCTGAGGACTGGGTGATCCGCCAACGGTGTTGTGGAGGATCATCGCGATGACATTGTTGTCGGCGTCGTATTGATTCTCAGTCTTCACGGCCACGGCCGTGCCAAAGGCGGCGGTCGTAAAACGCAAACGATCGAGTTCATCGTACTCGTTCTTGGTCACCACCCCGCGCGGATCGGTGACGGTTTCGACGTTGGAGTTCTTGTCGTAGACCGTGACGGTCTCCGGATGCTTAAGGGTCATACTGTCTTCGGCATCAGGCACTTCCGGCTCAATGACTTTGACGACGCGATAGGCACGGTCGTACTCCGTCTCCGTTTCGTTACCACGGCCGTCGACGGCTCGAATGACATTGGTAAGAAGGTCGTAATGGGTCTCCGTGACGATGTTCGTACCGTTGTCGGTGAATTGCGCGTCGCCGGTGAGGTCGATGACGGATTTGATCTTTCGGTTGCGCGCATCAAAAAAGTGTTTGACCTGGTTACCGTTGGGATCGGTTTCGATGATGACGTTTGAGTTCTTGTCATATTCGACGGTGGAGACGGGGTTGGCGTTGCTGGTCTGGTTGGTCGCCGGATCGTACGTCGGGGCGAGGGGCTGGGTGGTGGTCGTGGTGCGACCCGCGCCGTCGAAGAGGGTGGTAACGGCATTCCCCAACGGGTCGGTTACGGCAGTGACGTTCCCCGCGTTGTCATAGGTCGTGCGTGTGATGAAGTCGGCAGAGTCGCCGGTGAAGCTGAATTGTGATGCGTCGTTCACGAATGTACTGGCGGGGTTTGGACGATTGGCATTAGGAACGCCGGTAAAGTCGTCGTCGACGATGGTGGGACGGTGGAGCTGGTCGTAGTACGTGTAGGTGGTCTGGTCGGCGGGGCTGTTGGAGGAATCTTCATTTTTGACAGTCGTTTTAACGACATTGTCAACTTTGTTGTATTCGTAGTCGGTTTGAGGCTCTGCGACCCCGGAAACTCCGGTCTTGAGAATCTCCTGGGTTTTTCGGTAAGCATCGTCGAAAGTGTAGTCGGTATCGAAGCCGCGGGGATCGGTGGTCGTAGTGGCGTTCCATCCGCCAAGCGTGTACGCGCCGGACCCGGCGTTGGTGCCGTAGGTGTTGGTGGTTTCGTAGCGAACGGTGGTGGAATCGGGGAGGGCGACCGTGGGGAATATAGTTTTGGTCAAACGGAGGATTTCGTCGTATTCGTAGTCAGTTTCGTAGCCCTTGGGGTCGGTTTCCTTGGTCATAAGGCCGCGGGCATCGTATTGCCAGGCGGTGATTAGGTCGGCGGCGTTGTCGGCGTTCGGATCGACCATGCGCACCCGCGTTTGGGTCTTGCGGTTCATCTGGTCGTATTCGTTGGTGACGACGTTGCCGTTGTCATCGGTGGAGGTGACGACGTTCGAGTTGAGGTCGTATTCACTGAGGGAAGTACTGGTAATATCCGGCCCCGTGGGATCGGCGGGGTTCTCCACCGCCGGGTTAGTCTGAACCGTGAGACGGTTGAGATTGTCGTACGTATAGGTGGTGATGTCTCCGTTGGGATCAGTCTGGGAGAGCTTGTTACCGACCTTATCGGTGGTCTGAAATGAGTTTATGTCAAGATCAGGAGAGCCTGGCGTGTCATAACCCTGCACATGTGTTTTCCAGAGGTTGCCGAGGCTGTCAGGCTCGAAATTGGTGATACGGCCATCAGGATCAAGAATCTTGGTTACGAATCCATCGCCATTGAAAGTGGATTCAGAACGCGTTTCGACGGTCGTTCCGACAGCAGAGATGACGGCGGTTTGATTACCGAAGCTATCGAGTTCGTATTCAGTAACGACTCCTTCAGGGTCGATCTGCTTGATGAGTTTGTTGTAACTGGTCTCGTAGCGATACTCGGTTTCAAGACCCAGCGAGCCGGGGGCGACGACCTGTTTGGAGGGTTGATTGAATATGGCGTAATAGGTGCCAAAGTTGTTGCCGTAGAGTTTTTGGTTATAAGGGTCAACGCTGGGATCTTCGCCTGAGTCGTAGGCGTAGGTGATGGTATTGCCGGACATATCGACAACGGACGTAAGGTTACCATTGGCATCGCCGCTATAGTTGAAGACGACGGTTTTGGTTTGACCGCCGACCACAACGGTGCGTGTGACCTTATCAGTGTAAATAGCGACGCCGACCTTGGTCGGCGCAGGGTCGACAACCGAAGCGTCGAATTGATAGGTGGTGGTTACACCGGTTGTATCGGTGGATTGCGTCTTGGAGAAAATACCCGTGCGTGTTCCATCAGGCGCAAAACTAGCCGTCCCATCCTCAACGGTACTGGCGCTCTCTAGCTGAAGGCGGTCTTCATAGATAACTTGCAAATCTTCTCGGATAGCGATGGGCATACGACGATCAGGCTGAGAAGCGGTCAGCGAATAATTGAACGTGGTGACGTGACCGCGGGCATCGGTGATGGTTTTGGGACCGATCCAGAAGATATCGGAGGGGCAACACGGGATTTCAAGCCCATTCTCATCGTAAGTCTTGCGTACTGTCGTAGGGGTCACCTCGTAAGTAAACGAGATCGTCGGGTGAACCATATTCGATGTGACAGGATCTTTAACGAGGGGTTTCTCAACTTTCGAGAGGTTACCAGAGGTGTCATAGTCGTAGTCGTACTCACGAAGCAGAGGATCCTGGGACTGAACGACGCGGGCCTGTTGCTTGCCGTCAATGAGGAATGTGTCGTAGAGGAAGTTGATGTAATGGTCGTTGGGTCGACTTTCCTCGTAGACGCGCGTAATGAGCGTGTTGCTCATGCGCGCCGCGTCCTGCGTAGTCAACGTCGGCGGCGAAATGGTAAAAACAGCGTTATATTCGTAGAGAATCCTGTTCCCGTTTCGATCCTCCAGTTTCTCCAGGCGATAGTAGATTTCCGTTGGTCCGTCTATCCCACGTTCAATTTTAAGGTTCTCATCAGGGTTGGGATTGTTTAGTTTTGTGCCAAAGGTAAGTTTTGTCCCGAAGGTCTTTTGAAAGACAAACGTTTCGGACATCGCATCGCGCATAAGTACGGCCCGAAGGGCATCGTTTTCGAATGTGCCCCGTATATCCGGCTCGTAGTAGATGTTGTCATTACTGGTGTACGTATATGAATTGCCTACTTCGTCAATGACGACGGCGGTGTAGCGTTTGTCCTCCGGTTCATGATCCTCATTGTCCGTGAGGATAATGCGGGAGGCAATGGGAGAACTCCAGCCGCGACCGAGCATGGTGTCCGTCGGCCACTCGTAGTTGGCAAGATCGTCCTGAACGGGATCGCCCGAGTTACTGAGAATTCTGGGTCGAACACTCAAGGTCCGACGAAACTCAAGACTAAGCTCACCGCCGACGATGGGAATACGTATATCGGTAGCGCTGTAGTTAGGGACCAGGCCGTACATGTCAATGTACGCCATATTGGGAATTCGGTCCGCTTCACCTTCTCCGGTTGGACTTGGATCCGGCAGAGGCACACCGTGAATATCGACCCGGCGATACTTGTTGGAAAGACCAATTTGGAGAAACGGGATTTCTTCGCACTGGGGTAAGGCCGACGAACTTGAGGACGACGACGAACTACTACTGGACATAAAAACACCTCTTACCTTAAGAATGGAGTCAAGGAACTTGATGAAGGCTTGAGGTATTCAGACCACGAATTACCGGATAAGCCAAAACGTTTTCTTTTGTTGAACAGTACAATTACAGTCCAAGAATAAATCTTGCAAGTATAACTTGCGAATTGTGGAAAACTTTCTTCATTTGGACAGATTCGCGCATAGTGCTATTCTCTTCGTCACGATGTTTCCAAGACGCACTGTCATTCAGAGCCCAAAGGTAGCATTACCACCTAAGAAAAAGCCCATTGTTCTTCGCAACGAACAGAGTCCGGGCGATATCGTGGCGTTGACGGCAGCTGTACGCGATCTTTATCGCGCCCATTCCAACTCTTTCGAAATCCAGGTCCACACAACCTGCAATGAATTATGGCAAAACAATCCCTACGTTCGCGTCGTCAAAGATCGCAACGAATACTTGCGCGGCAGTGAGGAGGTTTTGTGTCAATACCCCGCCATTCACCGCAGCAATCAGCGACCAATCCACTTCATCCAGGCTTTCCACGAGGATCTTGAACGGCGGTTGGGATTACGGATACCGGTGAGCGCATTCAAGGGCGACTTGCACCTGTCAAGAGAAGAAAAATCATGGCCAACAGAGTTGCTGGGAGAGGATCTTGATCCGAATAAGCCATGGTGGCTCATGCTCGCGGGCGGAAAGTTTGACTTTACGACCAAATGGTGGGACCCGGGTTTCTATCAGGAAGTCGTGGACGGACTTCAAGGAAAAGTCCAATTCGTTCAGTGTGGACAGGCGGATCACTGGCATCCACCTCTCAAGAATGTCATAAACTTGATCGGCAAGACCTCGCTTCGTCAGTTTCTTAGGATGGTCTACCACGCTTACGGCATAGTATGTCCCATCACCTTCGCCATGCATGCCGCCGCCGCCGTCGAAACGCCCGAACGTCGAATGCGCCCATGTGTTGTCATAGCCGGAGGCCGCGAACCGGTGCATTGGGAGCAATATCCCGGCCATCAATTTCTACATACAATCGGCATCCTGGATTGTTGCGCGACCGGGGGATGTTGGAAGAATCGATGTCAGAAAGTTGGAGATGGCGACCTAAAGGACGCCAGGGAATTATGCAAATATCCCGTTGACATCAGTAATGATCTGCAGATTCCCAAGTGTATGAAAATGATCACACCTCAGGAGGTTATTGGGGCGGTTGAACGATACGTCGATCACTTTCCACATCAATCTAATGATTTGGCCATCAAGCACTCCGCCGGAAAAGGGAAAAAGGAAGGGCTCGATGAAACCGATGCGAACCAGAAACGTCACCTTGGTGCTTTCGTAAATCGAACGACAAGTGAACATCTGAACGAAGACACCGCGCGGCAAGCATTAGACCGAGCGATGACCACGCTCCCTCGCTATCCCGATGCCTATCAAGGTCGTGGGATCGTAATTCCGGGCGGAGGAAAAGAATACTTCACCAACGCTTGGGTCTGCATCAATATGCTGCGACATCATGGCTGTACGCTTCCAATTGAGTTGTGGTATCTCGGAGACAAGGAAGTGACTCATTCCATGCGCCGAATGGTCGATTCCTTGGACGTCCGTTGTGTAGACGCTGAAAAAATTAGAAACCGTCTTCCATGCCGAATACTCGCTGGATTTGAGGTAAAGGTGTACGCCCTGGTTCATTGCGCCTTTGAAGAGATCCTGTTTCTGGATGCGGACAACTTCCCGTTGGCAAACCCATCGTATTTGTTTGAATCTGAAGAATACCAACAGACCGGTGCTATCTTCTGGCCCGATCGCGGACGAACAACGCCCGATCAGCAGATCTGGGATCTGACCGGTATTCCCTATCGCAATGAGCCTGAGTTCGAGACAGGACAGATTGTCCTGGATAAGCAGCGCTGTTGGAAGGAACTCCAGCTGACACTTTGGTTCAACGAACACAGCGACTTCTGGTACCACCATGTCTATGGCGACAAGGACACATTTCGTTTTGCCTGGCATAAGTTCGAGACGAAGTTTTCCATGATCCCACACCGTCTTCGTGACATCTGCGGCGTCATGTGCCAGCATGATTTTCAGGGGCAACGACTATTCCAGCACCGCAGTGGCCAGAAGTGGTCTCTTGAAGGTGAATTCAATCCGATTGCGGGGCTTGAACAGGAAGAGCTTGGGTTTTCCTATCTGGAAGAACTAAAGCGTCTCTGGGCTGACACGAAACGTGCGGGTGTGGTCTCCACGGCATAACGAGCGATATCACCAGCATTAAGGGGATTCAAGGACTATGTTTCCAAGACGTACGGTCATTCAGACTCCTGATCGCATCACGGATGAAAAGCCCGTCTACGACGGAACCAAACCCGTCCGGGAAATCCGCATCATCGCCTACAATCGTCCGCATTACTTGCGTCAGGCATTAATCAGTCTTTGCGCTACACGATTCCTCGAAAAATTCCGTATCGTCGCTTCCGTTGACGCTCTGGAAACTGACGGATATTGCGATGAGGTCGTCGAGATACTCCATCAGGTCACGGACGATGTGCGCCTGCGACCAAGACTGGATTGCAATGGTCATATTCATTTGAACTGGTGTGAAGCTGTCGAGGAAGGCGCGAGGTTTATCCTGCATCTGGAAGATGATGTATGCCTGGCAAGCGATGCGTTGGAATGGCTGATGGCTCATGAGTCCGCCGTAAACCGAGAGGATGTGGGGCAACTGTTGTGCAGCGGCGATCGCGTCGACTTGGTGACTGCAAGAAACCGAATCCACGAAACGCGATCTATCCCACTTTTCAACGCGTGGGGGGCATACTTGCCTACATCCACCATGCAACAGATTCTTCAACGATGGACAGATGATTGGAATGACTCCGGATACGCCTGGGATTGTCGGGTTACCGATATTTACCCGGAACTCGGACTCTCGACCATCATGCCGGTCGTCCCTCGGGCGCGAAACATCGGAGCCATAGGGAGATATTGCACGCCAGATGTATTTGCCGAACGAGACCGAAAGGTTTGGTCTGATTCTATCAATCGACGAACCTCCGCATCGTCACGGAGAACACAGGTAAGGCAACCGGCTTCGAATCAGCCGCACACTGTTATCAAGCAAAAGACCAAAGCGCCTCTGGCAATCATTTCGCTATTCGATGGGGAGAAATTCGCCAGCCTCGCCGACATCATTCGGCCGGGGATACAGCGTTATTGCATGACACATAAGTATGACTTCTTCGAGTATGGCGGCACGCTCGATCCCGATCGGCCCGTCCCCTGGAGCAAGATTCTGGCAATCCGGCATCACCTTAAGGATTACGAATGGGTATTCTGGATGGATACCGATTGTCTATTTCTGCGATATGACGAACCGCTGATTTCCTTTACCGAGGAGGTAACGGAAGATGTAATAATTAGCCGGGATGATAATGGGTTGAATTCGGGCGCGTTTTTTGTTCGTAACACTCCGTGGGCGAGAGACTTTCTGGATCGAGTCTATGCACGGTCGGAATGCATTCACGATCCATGGTGGGAAAACAAGGCCATCGCAAATCTATATGCCGAGGATGCGGAGGTCAAAGAGCATATCAGGGTGTTCGGGCAAACCGAAACCGGCGAGTTTGTTCCATCCGAAAGAGCTTCTTTCAACGGGTATTACGGATGGGGTGAGTGGGCATCACTCGTTATGCATCTACCAGGCGTGGGTAATGAATTTCGGAAGCAGATCATGCCGCTATTGGTCCGCAAGGCATCAGAGAGAATCGAAAACAGGCTATACGAACGCACTGAACTTGGCCCATATCTAAATCGGCATGGATTGGTTGGGGAGGGAGCCGAGATAGGTGTTGCAGAGGGCCGGTTCTCGAGGCAAATCCTTGAACACTGGAAGGGTAAAAAACTGTATATGGTCGACGCTTGGCGTCATTTGGAAGGTTATGAAGACATTTCCAATGTTTCAGATGAGGAGCATGAAGCGAAGTATCTTCGTGCCAAGGCGGTCGCTTCGGAATTTGGAAACCGTGCGGAGATCATCCGCAAGCCCTTACTGGAAGCGGTTGACCAATTCGCGGACAGATCGCTGGATTTTGTCTATATCGATGCCGATCACGCATACGAAGCGGTGTTTCGCGATCTTCGGGCGTGGTTCCCGAAGCTTCGACCGGGAGGAATCTTCGCAGGACACGACTATCTCGACGGGATAATCCCCGAAGGACGCTTTGGCGTGAAACAGGCCGTGGATGAATTCGCCCACGAAATCGGAGCCTGCGTATATTCGACCATCGAGAGCAAGTGGAGGAGTTGGTATTTCTGTGTAAGTAATCGGCCTGTCCCAGGGGATAAAGCCCAGGACTCACATGGCCGGTGGCACTGAAACGGGTACAAGCGCAACACCCCTACATTGCCCACGGTGGAGTTGGAGTAAAGTGTTCGACAAGATAATCGATCATTGCACGAACCTTTGGAACGACAATCCTGTTATTCGGAAATAGAATCCAGATAGACGACTCCGTCCTAAGCGGATAATCTTGCAACACTTCAATCAGTTCGCCAGATTTCAATCTGTCTATAGCATTCCATACTGATTTGATTCCAATACCCACACCGCTTTCGATAAGTTTGCGCATCGCCTCGCCATCGTTAACAACAACACCAGGTGGAGTGCAAATAGACTGCCCGTTTTCAAACTCGATGTTCTTCATTCCAACCAATGTAACACAGCTGTGCTTCTCAAGATCCTCCGGTTTTGAAGGGACTCCATGATTCGCCAGGTACGTGGGAGAAGCCACCAGGAGGCGTTGGTCAGTCGCCAATCTTCTTGAGATAAGCCCACTATCGACAAGCGGTGCGTTCCGTATACAAAGATCATAAGCTCCCTCCACCACATTTATCAGTTCATCAGAAAGCCATAGGTCGAGCTTAACGAGAGGAAAGCGCTCCTGAAATCCAGCTATCAAGGGAACGACGTACATGCGTCCAAACGAGCCAGGCATTGCCATTCGCAATATCCCCTTAGGTTGAGCCTCCGTACCGGTCACTACTCCAAGCCCTGCCTCGAACGTATCGACTACTTGCTGTGCGTAGGGCAGAAAAGCGGCTCCGTCAGCCGTCAATGTCACAGCGCGTGTTGTCCTGTAAAACAAGTGAAACCCAAGCGCATCTTCAAGCTTGGCAAGGCGAGCACTCGCACTTGCGGGCGAAAGAGACAGGTCACGTCCGGCCGCCGCTACGGCCCCACGCTCCGCGACCCGGACGAATAATCGAAGAGATAAAATGTTCACATTATCAAAAATACCCGAATTATATGTTCGCAGCAATCAGCATTGAGTGGATTTTCTTGATAACTATGATGTGCGGAAATGCGAAAACATCAACACAAGAAACGCAAATGAAAGCCATAGGATACCAACGAAACGGCCCTATCGAAGTCTCGAACGCCCTAATCGAATTCGAGGCTGATACTCCTGACTTACGGCAAAGGGATATCCTGGTTGAAGTTCGTGGCATCTCAGTCAATCCTGTCGACGTGAAAGTTCGTGCAAACATCCCCGTCGACAAAGGAACCAAAATCATCGGGTATGATGCGGCTGGCGTGGTGAAGGCCGTTGGAAGTGACGTAAGAAACTTTGGCGTCGGGGATGAAGTCTTCTATTCGGGCGATCTGACTCGACAAGGAACGAATGCGGAACTTCACTCAGTTGATGATCGGATTGTCGGCAGGAAACCCAATTCGCTGTCCTTTGCCGAAGCCGCGGGCTTTCCTTTGACTTCCATTACAGCATGGGAGCTTCTATTTGATTCGTTATCATTAAAGGAGGGAGAGGGAGACAACGAAGTTTTGCTGGTGGTAGGCGGAGCGGGTGGTGTGGGGTCTATTTTAATTCAACTTGCTAAGCTATTAACAAAGCTAACCGTAGTTGCTACAGCATCTCGCCCAGAATCCGTGGACTGGATTCGACAAATGGGCGCAGATTTTGTAATCAGTCACAGACAGTGTCTCGTGGAGCAAGTTGGCAACCTGGGATTCGTGCCTCGTTACGTAGCGTCACTGTCGGGAACGGAGGGGCACTTCCCTAGTCTTATCGAACTAATCAAGCCTCGTGGTCATATCGTACTGATTGATGACCCTAGCGGCCTTGACATTAATGCGATCAAGTCAAAAGCTCTGAGTTTTAGCTGGGAGTTTATGTTCGCTCGCTCCATGTATCAGACATGCGACATGCAGAAGCAGGGCGACTTGTTGAATCGCGTATCTGAGATGATCGACCAAGGAAACCTAGCGTCCACAGTGACAAGCAATCTCGGTAGGATCAGTGTCGATTCAGTTACGGCGGCACATGTGAAGCAGGAGAGCGGGCGTTCGATTGGAAAGACCGTGCTTGAGGGATTTTAATCACTAAGCGCCAAGTCTCTTGGCGAAGGGATAATTCAATGGACGACCACGACTTTACAACGCTTCGTACCAAGTTAAATGGAGCCGTTCTCAATGTTACGTTTGACTATCCGCCGGTAAATATCCAGGGTATTTCTATGCTTGATGACCTGAATGACTTGGCACAATCTCTCGAGAATGACCGTAATGTTAAGATTATAGTATTTCAGTCCGCACATCCTGAAATTTTTATCGCACATGCCGATACGAATTTCTTGAAAGACCTGTCAGCAGAAGCAGTTCCTAGAGAGGAAGTCAATCTACTCTATTTGCAAACAACACTCGAACGCATTAGCAGATTGCCTCAGGCAACTATCGCAAAGATCGAAGGATTTGCAAGGGGTGGAGGGAATGAATTTGTGCTTGCCTGTGATATGCGATTTGCCGCACGCAATAAGGCAAAGTTTATGCAAATGGAAGTCGGAATGGGGATTCTGCCCTGTGGCGGAGGCACATCAAGAATGGCTCGCCAGGCAGGACTTGGGCGAGCATTGGAAGTAGTCTTGAGCGCACGCGACTTTGACGCAGATGAAGCAGAAGCATACGGCATTATCAATAAAGCTTTGGATGCTAATGAGATAGGAAGTTATGTGGACGCATTAGCAAATCGCATTTCATGTTTTCCGGCAGACTCCATTAATGCGTGCAAACAAGCGCTATACGCATCAATTGACATGCCGATTGGTGAAGCACTTAAAGAAGAAGCGTACTGGCTCTATCAGGCGACCAGTAAGACACCTGCATTGAAACGCTTTCAAATGGCGGATGACACAGGTTTTCAGAATGAAATCGAGAATCAGCGTAATTTTGAGCAGGCAGTTATCGACATACAGGAGATTGAGTGATGACTAGCCAGGACAACAAGAAGATCGTTGACGAATTTTTCAAGCGCTTTTCCGCATCCGATACTCCAGCCGCTCTAGCGTTGCTCCATGAAGGTGTTTCGTGGCGAGTAATGGGCAGCGAGGGGGGGCTCCCTATGTCCGGCGAGATGGACAAGAAAGCTATCGGAGACCTGATGGATGTCGTAAGAACTGCTATTCCTGGTGGACTTGCCCTGACTCCATCAGGCTGGACTATCGAAGGCGATCGCGTCGCGGTTGAGATGGAATCTTACGGCAAAATGGTCAATGGAAACATTTACAACAACCATTACCATTTCTTAATCACCGTGTCTGGTGGAAGAATCACATCATTCCGTGAGTATATGGATACTTACCATGTTAAGAAATTATTCTTAGACCCCGAGATGTAATGAATTGAGGATGTGAAGAATGTTTGAAAACATTGGCTGGATCGCCGAAGCAAAAGTCAGGCCCAATAAACTGTCCGAGTTCCAGGCGGTGATGGAGGACATCGTTGCGGAATCGGAAACAGAAGCGGGCACTCTGAATTACCAATATTACCTGTCAGATGATGGAGACGTCCTAGTTTATGAGCGCTTTGAGGATGCCAATGCCGCTCACTTGCATGTCAGTACGTGGCATAAATTTGCCGATCGGTGGATTCAGGCAGCTGAACCAACTCGCATGGTCCACCTTGGGAATCTACCAGAGGATCTAAAAGAGCGACATGCCGCCCTTACCCCAATGCAATTACTTCCTTTCGGCGGATTCGCGAGATGACGTCCGACGTAGACATGCAATGTCTCACACAGGTAATGTAAGTTTCTGACTGATGAGACACTTCGTGTTCCGTCCAAGTGAACAAAGCCAATCTTACGCCCGATCCGCCGTAGTTTTTTCGATCCTTTAGCACACTTCGGAGTTGAAAAGGTGTTCGTTGCAACACGAGAGCATATGAAGTGTCAACGATGGAGACGCAAGATGCGCAAAACCATATTAATCACCGGTTCAACGAACGGCATTGGCTATGAAACGGCAACGGCGCTTGCTCGACTGGGGCACAATATCATCCTCCACGGGCGGAGTATGGAGAAACTCAAATGTACTAAGGAACACATTTTAACACTTAAGGGCGGTGGATTGATAGAGAGTTATCATGCAGATCTATCCAGCATAGCCGAGGTTGAGCGCCTTACCGATTCGATCATTGAGGAACACGCGAATTTGGATGTCCTAATCAACAATGCGGGTGTATACAGCGATTCAAACCAAATGACACCGGATGGGCTTGATATTCGATTCGCCGTGAACGCTATCGCCCCTTTTCTGCTGACACAGCGACTATTACCACTGCTAGGACCATCTAGTCGAGTGATAAATTTGTCATCCGCGGCTCAGTCTACCGTCAATCCGAATGCTCTCATGGGTCGGATACGCCTGCCCGATGGAGAGGCCTATTCCCAAAGTAAGCTTGCTCTTACGATGTGGTCTCGAAACATTGCCTTGTCCATTCAATCAGAGGGCCCTCACATTATCGCTGTAAATCCTGGGTCTTTGCTTGGCACAAGTATGGTTAAAAACGCGTTTGGAATTGATGGTGGGGATGTGGCCAAGGGGGTAGAAATCCTTGTTCGTGCGGCACTTGAGAACGGATTCTCCGCGGAATCTGGCCAGTATTACGACAACGACAAAGAGCAATTCACCATTCCCCATCCCGACGTGGTTGATTCAGAAAAGCTACAGAGTGTAACACGCATTATCGAAACTATTTCGAAGTCGGGAAAAAAATCCTAGGCGATATTGCGAATCCCTTCAGGTCACTTAGCCACCTAAACGGATACTTGCATTCCCTCCTAGGCCCCACGCGCCCTTAGGTGTGTAATGTCGTGAGGATGGATGGTTATGGTTCGGCGATATTGGACGATCTGGAAGTGGGGGACTGTACTCATCCATTTCAGCGGCTCCCGAAAAATTCCTACCCGAAGGAAATCGACTCAGCACTTATGTAGAGAATTTTGAAGATGGAAGCGTGCTGACATGCGTTTTCAATTATGAACCTGTTCCCATTGACAACAATACCGCTCGTACGGCCTGACACCGTCCACCAGCATTGACATTTCTTGAAATTCAACAGATTCCACCTGCCCAGTACGGGACGACGCGCGCCAATCCCGCCTCCGGCGTCGTCTAAGGCCCGGCACATTTCAACGCCCTTCTCGACGAACTAACTATCGTCATTCAACCTCAGAATGTCATTGAGGAAAACGGCGTTCACCGAATCGCCATCTGCATCTGGCGATTACAACTCGCCGCAACGATCGACAGTGGGATAAAAGCAGCCTCGATCGATCTCTTGCGTACCTTTGTATCAAACCTTACACCGACAGCGCAAGTGTTCAAAATGCCCATTCGTCAGCACGTGGCAAAAATGTTTCGCGTAGATTTGAAAGCATCGGGCATTGCGTACCGCGATGATTCAAACCGTGTGGCGGACTTCCATTGTTTGCGACACGCATTCATAATGCAATCTGGTATCGGGTGGTGTGAATCCTAAGACGGCTCAATCTCTCGCTCGCCATTCGACAATTACCCTTACGACGGATCGATACTCCCATACCTGCCGAGGCGAAGAATCGGTTGCTCTTGAGTCCTTGCCGGACCTTTCCGCGTCTTCCGAAACCGATGAATTAGCAACCGGGACGTATGACGCCACGTTCCCCGGAACTGACTCGGCAGATTGCTTGTCGTCCTGCCTGTCGGAACTGGGCGCATCGAATGAGACTTGGATGGATTCTGGCGGACAGTTCATAGGTGAAGCGGCAAACTCCACCAATTACAAAACCCCTGATAAGACAGGGGTTTCGCCGAAAAAAAGCGGTGGGAGTGGGATTCGAACCCACGAACGAGGCAAGCCCGTTACCGGTTTTCAAGACCGGCGCCTTCAGCCGCTCGGCCATCCCACCTTGCGTGATTTTTATCATTGTAAACACACACCCTCCCGTCAAATAACCTCCCCAAAACCAACCACATTTTTCGCTCGCACCGATACGCCGAAAAGCCCCACCAACCAATATGGAAACCTTTCAACCTATCACCCTTCCACCGGCCGCATCAGCGGAAACAAAATCACATCCCGTATCGAACGTTGATTCGTCAGCAACATCACCAGCCGATCGATCCCAACCCCCAATCCTCCCGCAGGAGGCATACCCACCTTCAGTGCCTCAATAAAATCATGATCCATCGTCCGGAACGTCGCTTCCTCATCGTCCAGCCCCTCCACCTGCATCTCAAAATTCGCCTTCTGCACATCAGGGTCATTCAACTCGGTATACGCGTTCGCCAACTCCATATTCGCAATAAACAACTCAAACCGCTCCGCAATCTCCGGCTGCCCCGCCTTCTGCTTCGTCAACGGACAAATACTTGACGGATAATCAATCACAAACGTCGGCTGAACCAGATGCTTCTCCACAACCTCCTCCCAAACCTCATTCAATAACAAATCATGTGCCTTACCTTCCGGATCAATCTCCATGTTCCGCGCAAGCTCCGCCAGCTTCTCACCATCCGCCGAATCAAATCCCGCATGTTCCGCAAACAAGTCATGATACTTCGCGCGTCTGAACGGCAACGAGTAATCAATCTCCAGATCCCCAAACGGAAGCTTCTCACCACCCCCTATCTTCGTCGCCAACTGATTAATCATCGTCTCCGTCAACACCATCATCGACTCATAATTCCCAAACGCCTGATACAACTCCAGCATCGTAAATTCAGGATTATGCGACCGGTCAATCCCCTCATTCCGGAAATTCCGGTTAATCTCAAACACCCGATGCATCCCCCCGACCAGCAGCCGCTTCAAATACAACTCAGGAGCAATGCGCAAAAACAACTCAATATCCAGCGCATTATGATGCGTCGTAAACGGTCGTGCCGCCGCCCCACCCGCAATCGGCTGCATCATCGGCGTCTCAACCTCAAGGAATGCGTGTCCAATTTCCGGGGGAGGATCAGTCAAAAAATCCCGCACGCCCTTCACCAGACGACTCCGCTTCATAAACACATCAAGTACATCCGGATTCATATAAAGGTCAACATAACGCTTCCGATACCGTAACTCAGGATCAGTCAGCCCATGAAACTTACCCGGAGGCGCAGCCAGACTCTTACACGCCACTGCAAACCCGTCATCCGCAGGCACTCCACCTTCATCCCCCGCAGCTCCGCCCGCCCAAACCGTAATCTCCCCCGTCTTCGTCTTACCCAAAGGCCCCTTCGCCACAACCACATCACCCAAATCCGTCAACTTCGCCAGCTTAAATGCCCGACCAGGCACGCTCTTTTTACTCACCGCCACCTGCAAATCCCCAGAGGCATCCCGCAATGTCATAAACACCAACCGCCCTATATCCCGATGCAACACCACACGACCTGCAACCTTCACAATCGGCCGCTCATCCTCCGCCCCCTCCTCCTTACTCTTCAAATCCGCCCCCTCGTCATACATCCCCAATGCCTCCCCCAACGTAACCATCCCATCAATCCGCATCCCAAACGGATCAATCCCATGCTCATCCCGCAACTTCTCTAACTTAATCCTGCGGTCAATCTCAGGATTCCCGCCCGCCCCCTCCGGAGCGCCATCAGTCTGATCCGCCAAAGAAGCGGCATCTCCACGATTCTCTGTCTTTTCGCCTTGATTCATAGTGCAGTATCGTAACCACCCACTCACCCCAAACAAGGCTCGCTCTTTCATCCGTACCCTTGATTACACCCCCTGCCCACAACCCCCAAACTTGACCATATGTCACGCCTCACCTATCCTACCCACCATCAAGGGCGATTAGCTCAGTTGGCTAGAGCGCATGGTCGACATCCATGAGGTCACTGGTTCGAGCCCAGTATCGCCCATTTTTATAAAGCACGCCAAGCACGCAAGTTACGTGTACACTTCACCGCGAAGGTGAGGCTCTAACCAACTTTTGAAACGTATCACCTGATACGTTTTGACCTTGAAGAAAGCCGCCACCGTAACCGCATGTCGTATCCCAAAATGTCAAAAACAGTCGAGAAAGAATGGCAGTGGCTTCGCTTTTGATGAGCTGGGGGTGAATGTCGTTACCTTGGCATCCACAATTCACCGAACAGCATTCAGACGCACCATCGCTTACTTGCAGAGTGGGAGGGGTGTGGTCCTAAATCTGTCATATCGAAAAAAGAACTATTGGTCGTCATCATCGGTTGCTTCCGGTGCTTCGAGCTTTTTCTTTACCTCTTCTTGGAATCGAATGAAGTCACGGTGAATCCAAAAAAGCCACATCACAATTGGAAAAACCATCTTGGAATAATCTTCGAGAAAGTAGCCACTCAGTAAGACAAACATCATGACAAGAAATGGAACCCATGTCGGCGTAGTGTGAATCGTCATTACACGCTCCTCTGTTCCCCCCGCATTCTATCAACTGTCCAACACCTCGCAGGGCAATTGCGTGAACACACCGGCAATAGCGTAGAAATACCCAAAGATAGCCGAGAGCAATCCACACAAACCGACTCGCAGGCGCTGGGTAGCGGGCATGCTACTACTAGTTGGCGTCGGCCGGTGGTGATTTGTTCATTCGGAGTATCAGGATATTCGAGCGCTGGCAGCTTGAATACGAGAAGACAATTTAACATTCAGTGCAATTATTACGCCTGCGCCACACCGTTCATCGCGATTGAGAAAGTAAAGACAATCCGGTCAGCGCAAGCTGGAAAGCCTGAAGCGTGCGTTGATGGACGTACACAGGAAGGAAACGGGTTAAGAGGTGTGTGCAAGGGCGAGAATACCGCGACACGCACAGTTCAATAGCTAAACACCCAACTCCCCCTTAACCTCACCAAACTTCTCCATCGCAAACTCAATATCCTCCGCGGTATGCGCCGCCGAAATCTGCGTCCGAATCCTCGCCTTACCCTGCGGGACAACCGGATACGAAAAACCAATGACATAAACGCCCTTACCCAGCATCGCCTCCGCAAATTCCCCCGCCAGCTTCGCATCGCCCAACATGATCGGCACAATCGGATGCTCGCCCGGAACGATGTCAAAACCCAACGCCGTCATCCCCTCCCGAAATCGCTTCGTATGCCCCTCCAAACGATCCCGCAGCTCTGTCGACTCCGTCAACAAATCAATCGCCATGATCGACCCCGCCACAATCGCCGGCGCCACCGTATTGGAAAACAGATAAGGCCGCGATCGCTGTCTCAACATCTCAACAATCTCCTTTCGGCCCGATGTATACCCCCCACTCGCCCCACCCAACGCCTTCCCAAGCGTCCCCGTAATTACATCCACACGATCCATCACATCGTGATATTCATGCGTCCCCCGCCCTCCCCTACCCATGAATCCCACCGCGTGAGAATCATCCACCATCACCATCGCATCATACTCTTCCGCCAGGTCACAAATCCCCGGCAGGTTTGCAATCGTCCCATCCATCGAGAACACACCATCGGTTGCAATCAACCGATAACGCGCGCTACTTGCCTCCCTAAGCTTTGCCTCCAGATCCTCCATGTCATTGTTCTTATACCGAAACCTCTGCGCCTTACACAATCGTACGCCGTCGATAATGCTTGCATGATTCAACTCATCCGACAGAACAGCATCCTCCTTCCCAAGCAGCGTCTCAAACAATCCCCCATTTGCATCAAAACAACTCGTATACAGAATCGTACCTTCCATACCCAGAAACGAACTCAACTTCTCCTCCAACTCCTTATGAATCGCCTGAGTACCACAGATAAAACGCACCGATGCCATCCCATAACCCCACTCCTCCAAACCCGCCTTCGCCGCCGCGACCACCTCAGAATGTTCCGCCAACCCCAGGTAATTGTTCGCGCACATATTCAACACCCCCTGCCCTTCCGTTGTATTGATATGAGCATCCTGAGGCGAGGTAATCACCCTCTCGCCCTTGTACAATCCTGCCTCTCGAATTCCCGCCAACTCTTCCTTCAGATGTTCCTGAAATTGTCCATACATCGCAGTACTCGCCTTTTCCAATATTCACTTATAAAGCTACCTGCCCCTCTCAATCTCCGCATTCCAAATTCCATGTCACTGCCTCTTACAGGCCCACCCGCCCTGACCAGTCGGAAAACTTCCGGGGGCCGGGGAGAGTTAGATGTTTTCCCAGTTCAGGATCACCTTGCCTGACTGTCCCGATCGCATTACCTCAAACCCCTTCTCAAAATCTTCATACCCAAACCGATGCGTAATCACCGGGCCGATATCCAGTCCCCCCTCAATCATCACCGTCATCTTGTACCACGTCTCATACATTTCACGACCGTAGATCCCCTTGATCGTCAGCATGTTGAACACCACCAGGTTCCAATCGATCGCCATCTCCTTCTCCGGAATTCCCAGCATCGAAATTTTCCCACCGTGGCACATTTGTTTCAACATATCCCCGAACGCCGCCTGACTCCCCGACATCTCCAACCCCACATCAAAGCCCTCCGCCATTCCCAATTCCTTCTGCACATCCTCCAGCTTCTCCTCCCGCACATTCACCACACGCGTCGCACCAAGCCTCTTCGCCAGATCCAGCCGATACTCATTCAAATCCGTCACCACCACATGCCGTGCGCCCGCATGCCGGCACACCGCCGCAGCCATGCATCCGATCGGACCGGCCCCCGTGATCAATATATCCTCACCCAGCAGATCAAACTGCAACGCCGTATGCACCGCATTGCCATAAGGATCAAAGATCGCCGCAATATCCCGATCCACATTCGAATCGTGCTCCCACACATTGGACATCGGCAACGCAATATACTCAGCAAAGGCCCCCGGGCGATTCACACCAATCCCCGATGTGGCCGAGCACAAATGCCGCCTCCCTGCCAGGCAGTTCCGGCAACGGCCACACACCACATGCCCCTCGCCCGAAACAATCTCGCCCGGCCGAAAGTCATTCACATTCGACCCCACTTCCACGATTTCACCCACAAACTCATGACCCACCACCATGCCTACCGGAATCGTCTTTTTCGCCCACTCATCCCAGTTGTATATGTGAACATCCGTCCCGCAAATCCCCGTTCGGAACACGCGAATCAGTACATCATTAATCCCCACCTCAGGCTTCGGCACATCCTCCAGCCACAACCCCACCTCAGACTCTCGCTTCACCAACGCCTTCATATTGCGCCTCACTTCATCTGCCAATCTCATCGCCGATGCAATCGAAGCGCTATCGTACCGCCCCCCCTCCTTAAGTCGAATCAATCTCCATCAAATTACCCCGTTTGGAATTCACAAAAACGCTCCGGGCTATCAATACCCAGAAATCACACGGCTCACCCCAACAAATCCAGAATCCGCCCGGCCCCCTCGTCCGCCTTCAACATCAATTTCAGCGAGGCTAATTCGAGTAACTGCAGCCGAATAAGCCCGCTTGTGCTCTGGGCAAAATCGGTATCCACAAGCGACGAGTTTGCTGCCGACACATTCTCAATCGTCACGGCAATCCGATTCATCAGACTCTCACCGGCCTGCTTCTCAAACGACCCTATGACCGCACGCTGTTCGGCAATATCCCCTATCGCCGCATCAATCACCTCCACCGCTCCCGCCCCATTCTCGCCAACCGTACTCAACGCCCCTCCCGACTTTACATCACTCAATCGCCGCAATTCGCCATCGACCATTGCTTCACCAAGCGATCCGGTGTTCACCGCCCCAATCGACAACTCGGCCCCGGCAGCCGAGAACTCCGCCGTACCATCCAGCAATGACCGCCCCCCAAACGTGGTCGTTCGCCCAATGCGATCCACACTCGACAGTATCGAATCCATTTGCAACTGGTTTGCCGCCCGCTCACCCTCGCTAAGTCCGCCTTCGTTGGCACTCGCCACAGCCAGTCCCTTCGCCTCAACCAGCAAATCACGCACCTCGGACAACGCCCCATCCGCCGTCCTCCCGATCGATTCCACCCGATGGATCGCTCGCGTCTCGGCATCCAGTTGCGCAAGCACCATCTGCAGATTGCTTGAGGTGATCAATCCCGCGGGATCATCCTTCCCCCTGTTAATTCGCTTCCCTGTTGACAACTGTTTCAGCGATGCAAACAGATTCGCCGAATTCTGTGAAAAGGAACGCTGCGCTACCAACGACGAGATACCCGAAAATCCTAAGCTCATGACCCTATCCATAGGTTTGAGATCGCACACCATCACCCCGAGATCATCCATTCCTAAATATCCAATTCACACACACCCATCGCAATTGCTTGGCCCATACACGCTATCCCCAAACCCCACCTCGCCCACATAATCATCCCAATCCCTACAAACCGATCGAACATTCATATCCCCCTGCACGCCACACCGGAATCAACAATTGTTCACGTCTATCCCGGTACCTCGACGAATCCTCGGATACTCGCACAAGACGACACAAACCCTGACTACGCAAGAATCTTGTCAACATGTTTCCCAAACACATCCGTCAATCGAAAAGGCCTACCCTGGAACGTGAACGTCAACTTCGTATGATCCAACCCCAGCAGATGCAGAATCGTCGCCTGTAGATCATGCACATGTACCGCATCCTTCGTTACGTGAAACCCCAGATCGTCCGTCTGCCCGATCGTCAAGCCCGGCTTCAACCCAGGCCCGGCCATCCAAACCGTAAACGCCTGCGGGTGATGATCCCGCCCAAGCTTTCGCCCCAACGCCGCGTTCGATTCCACCATCGGCGTCCTCCCAAATTCACCGCCCCACACCACCAGCGTATCCTCCAACATCCCCCGCTGCTTCAGATCCTTCACCAGTGCAGCCACAGGCTTATCCGTCGCGCGACACATATTCTTCAACCCGCCCTCCACATTCGAATGATGATCCCACCCCGTCTGATAGATATTTACAAACCTCACACCCCGCTCCACCAGACGCCGCGCTAACAGGCAATTGTTCGCAAACGATCCCGCCCCAACTTTCGCCCCATACATATCCATGACATGCTTCGGCTCTTTACCAATATCCATCAACTCCGGCGCGCTCGCCTGCATCCTCCACGCCAGTTCATAAGCATTGATCCGCGCCCGAATCTCAGGATCATTCATCGCCTCCTCGCGTTTGGCGTTCAGGTCCCCGATCAAATTAAGCGAATCACGCTGCAACTTGTTATCCACGCCCGCCGGGTTCGACACATTCAGGATCGGATCACCCTTCGACCGAAACGGCACACCCTGATAATGCGTCGGCAAAAACCCACTCGCCCAGTTCGCAGTTCCCGCGGATGTCCCACCCCCCGATGAAAGCACCACAAACCCAGGCAGGTTCTTCGACTCCGAACCGATCCCATACGTTACCCACGCCCCAATCGCCGGCCTCCCCGGCAATGGCGATCCCGTATTCAAAAACAACTGAGCCGGAGCATGGTTAAACTGCTCCGTATGCATCGACTTGATAATCGTGATGTCATCCGCAATTTCCCCCAAATGCGGAATCACCGAGGAAAACTCCGCCCCCGATTGCCCGTGCTTCTTAAACTTGAACCGCGGAGCCAGCATCCGCGCATCACGCTGAATAAACGCATACCGCTGATCCTTCACGATCTCCGCCGGGATGGACTTTCCATCGTTCTTCGCCAACAGGGGTTTGTAATCAAACAGCTCCAACTGGCTAGGCGCCCCAGCCATGAAAATATGAATCACCGACTTGGCCTTGGGAGCATAATGCGTCGACTTCGGCGCCAGAGGCGACACCACCTTCCTCGACCCCGCCCCCAACGCCGCGCCTCCCGCCTCCGCCAACATGGATGCCAATGCAATCTTCCCCAATCCCACACCACAGCCCTTAAAAAAATGCCGTCGTGTCACTTCTCTCAATGATTCATTCATTTTCATCATGGCTTCATAATCGTCTCATCAAGGTTCAAAAGCACGCGCACCACCGCCGTCCATGCCGCCATTTCATTCAATTGGGATCCCGCTTTCCCGACTTGATTCCCCAACAACTTCTTCCCATCCAGCTCCCCCTTCTTCAACCGTGCCAACTGCTTCTCATAAAACTTCCCGATCACCGCCACCTCATAAGCCGTCGGCCGCCTCACCAATACACGACGAAACGCAACACGAATCTTCGCATCCCTGCCCACCGGCCCTTTCTCCACCAGATAACGACCCAACGCCTGAGCCCCTTCCATAAACACTACATCATTCAACAACGTCAACGCCTGTAAAGGTGTATTGGATTGTTCACGCTTCGTACACGTCACCTCGCCGCTGGGCGCATCAAACAGGGCAAAAGCGGCATACGGTGCCGTTCGCTTGGAATACGTATACAACCCCCTTCGATACCGATCCGCCCCCTTCGATGTCCGCCACGCATTCGAGCCCCACGCTAGCGCCGTCACACCCGGAGGCTGCGGCGGAAACACACTTGGGCCGCCAATCTTCCTGGTCAACAACCCCGTCGCACCAAGCGCCTGGTCCCGCACCTGCTCCGCCTCCAGCCTCACACGCGGCCCATGCGTATACAACTCATTCTTCGGGTCTACCTCAAGAATCCGCGACGATCGACGTGACGCCTGCCGATACGTCGCACTCATCACCATCAACTTATGCATCGCCTTCATGTCATATTTACGCTTCACAAACTCCACCGCCAGGTAATCCAGCAACTTCGGATGCGTCGGCGCCGCCCCACGCGTCCCAAAGTCCTCAATCGTCGTGACCAGGCCCTTGCCAAAGAATGCCTGCCACGCACGATTCATCACCACACGTCCTAATAGCGGATTCTGATCACTCACCACCCAACGCGCAAAACCCAATCGATCTTTCCTCATGCCCTTCGGATAAGGATGCAGCACCTCAGGCGTCCCCGGCTCCACCGCCTCCGTCGGCTTCAAAAATTCGCCCCGATGATGAATCCGCGTCACCCGACGATGCTCCGCTCGCCTCTCCGTCATCACCAGCGTCGTCGGATACTTCGGCATTCTCCGCTTCAACGCCGCAATCCGATCCCGCATCTTCTTATAGACCTTCGATGTGTCCATAAATTGCCTGATCAATGTCTCCCTCTGGGCTCCCGTCCTCCCCTTCGCATCCGCCGCCAACGCCCACTGTACCTCCGCCGGCAATCCCGATGCCTTCGCCCCCACCATCCCAGTCAACGAAAGACGAAACCGTCCCAGCGTCATCTGATGAATATAAATCTGATCCAGCTTCACAATCAGCTTCATCCCCTTCTTCCACGTCACAGGCTCCTTGAACTGAAACACCGCACGCGATGCCTTCCCCGTCCTCCCCTTGATCGACCAACCCGAATCCAGATTCCCATCCAGCGCACGACTCGCCTCTCTCCCCTTCTGCGCATAACTCTGCGACGCCCCATGCAACGCGACTTTCTTCACCTCTGCCCCCGCACCCTTAAC
>JANQQT010000006.1 GCA_028284925.1 Phycisphaeraceae bacterium
ACCAGGGAAAAGCCTCCTGCGAATTCCTCGGCTGCGACCTCTCAAGGCAATACGTCACCATAAACGCCGACTACCACACATAAGAGCAACCCCATGCAGGCCTACCTCGATAATAACGCCACCACCAAACCCACACCCGAAGTTGTCCAGGCTGTCACCGAAATGATGACCGAACTTTGGGCAAACCCCTCCTCCGTCCACCGCTTCGGCCAGCGAACACGACAACGCATCGAACTCGCACGCGAGCAGATCTGCAACCTCATCAACGCCAACCAGCGAGACCTCATCTTCACCTCCGGAGCCACCGAATCACTCAACCTCGCCATACGCGGCATTATCTCCTCAAACCCCGACAAACGAACCCTCATCACCACGCAACTCGAACACTCCGCCGCTCGCGAACCCGCCGCCGACCTCGTCTTCAAAGGCGTCAACGTCGTCTACCTACCCGTCGATATCAACGGCCTCATCAACCCCAACGACCTCGAAAACGCACTCAACGAAAACAAGGATAAAGTAGGACTAGTCGCAATCCACTGGATCAACAACGAAACCGGAGCCATCCAGCCCATCCACGAAATCGGCCAGCTCTGCCGCCAACACAACGCCCCCTTCCTCACCGATGCCACACAGGCCGTCGGCAAAGTCCCCTGCAACCTCGCCGACCTCCCCATCGACGCTATGGCATTCTCCGGTCACAAGTTTCACGGGCCCAAGGGTATCGGCGCACTCTACGTCCGACGCGGCATACACCTGCAACCCCAAATCCTCGGCGGACCCCACGAACGCGAACGACGTGGCGGAACCGAAAACGCCCCCGGCATCGTCGGACTCGCCGCCGCCGCCGAATCCGCCGCACAATTCCTCGCTTCAGATGGCCCATCCACTGGACTCGCACAACGCGACAAACTCGAATCCGCCCTCCTCAACGCAATACCCTCCGCCGTCGTCAATTCCGCCGGCGCACCACGCATCTGGAACACCATCAACATCAGCTTCCCACCCCTCGAATCTGAAGCAATCCTCATCATGCTTTCCGAAAACGAAATCTGCGCCGCCGCCGGCGCCGCCTGCTCCTCCGGTTCGCTCGAACCCTCCCCCGTCCTCCTCGCTCAGGGCATCCCCGAGCCAATCGCACACGCCGCCGTCCGACTCTCCATCTCCAAATACACCACCGATGAACAGATCGACTACGCCATCCAGACCGTCCCCTTCGTCGTCGAAAAAGTCCGCCAATCCATGCCCGCCGCCTGATCGCCGCACTCACCAACATCAAATCCTCTCACACCCATTCTTTTTCACAACTTCGCTGTAACTTTCCTCAATTACCGCTCGCGTTTTTCCCCCCTTCGCGGTATCATCTCCCTTCTCAAACCTTTAACTCATGCCCAAATGCTTCCCGAAAGGATCAACCATGTCCAACTCCAGATCATCCCGCCAAATCACAATAATGGCCCTCACCCTCGCCATCGTTGCCTCATTGACATTCGCCCAATCCAAACTCGCCAAAAAATCAACCGACGCCGCGCCTCCCACCAAGGCCCCATCCAAGACCGGGACCTGGCACACCGTCAAAAAAGACGAGTTCAAGGTCGAGCTTAAGCTCTCAGGAACTTTTGAATCCACACAAGCTTGGCCCATCAAAATCAAACCACACGGCATCGCCGTCATCAAGGTCATCGAAGCCATTGAACCCGGCGCCGCCGTCAATAAAGGTGATCAACTCATCACCTTCGACACCAAGAACCTCAAACGTGCCATCGCTTCAGCCGAACTCTCCGACAAACTCGCCCGCATGGCCATCGAGCAAGCCGAAGCCGAACTCGCCCTCCTCGAAAAAACCGTCCCCATGGACATCGCCGCCACCGAACGAATCTACAAACGCGCCGTCTCCGACCACGATCGATTCCTTAAGCTCCTCTTCCCACTTTCCAAGCAAGCCGTCGAATTCTCCCTCAAAAGCTCACAACAACAACTGGAGTACTACAAGGAAGAACTCAATCAGCTCGAAAAAATGTACAAGGAAGATGACCTCACCGAAGAAACCGAGGAAATCATCCTCAAACGACAACGTGCCGCATACGAACGCGCCAAATTCTCATACAAACGCTCCCTGATCAGCTACGAAACCCAGACCAAATTCACCCTCCCCCGCTCACTCTTTGACGCCGAAGAGAAAATGAAACGCGCCACACTCCAATACAACAAGAACAAAGCCGTCCTTCCCATGACCCTGGACCAGAAACGCATCGCACTCAAGAAGCTTCTCCAGGCCCACGAAATCTCCTCCGAAAAACTCAAGGAAATGAAAGACAACCTCAAAGCCCTCGACGTCCGCGCACCCGCAGATGGCATCGTCTACTACGGCAAAATCTCAAAAGGGAAGGCCGTCTCCGCCGCCCTCGTCGCGCCCCAGCTTAAACCCGAGGCCTCCGTCAAGGCTGGCACAACCATCATGACCATCCTCACACCCAAACCCAACCGCATCCGCGCCGCACTCTCCGAATCAAAACTCCACATGCTCGACACCGGTGCAACCGGCTACGCCGTACCCGCCGCATTCCCCAACCTCGCCGCATCCGTGCAGGTCGCCTCCATCTCAAATCTCGCCACGTCCACCGCGGGACACGACCTCACAATCGACATCAAATCCGGTGCCCTCCCGCGCGTCATGCCCGGCATGTCATGCTCCATCACCATCGTCGGCTACAAGAAAGACGACGCCATCTCACTCCCCGTCTCCGCGGTCAAACGCGATGGTGCAACCGGCTGGTACGTCAACGTCAAGACCACCGGTGACAAAACCGAAAAACGCTCCGTCAAACTCGGCAAACGTTCATCCTCACGCGTTGAAATCCTCGATGGACTCAAAGTCGGTGATAAGGTAAAGGGCTGATCCTTTGATAACCAAAATCCAAATCTCAACATTCCTCCGCCACGCCGTCTACGCAGCATGCGGCCTTCTTATGCTCACCACACTCACCGCATGCTCATCAACCAAACCACTCCCCAAACCCAAGGCAATCGCACCACTCCCGCCCGCCGAACTCCAGTCCGCCATAGACCGAGGCGTTCAATTCCTCGTCAAGGACCAAAACAAGGACGGCTCATGGGGCTCCGCCACACGTACCAAAGGCCTTAACATCTACGCCCCCGTCCCCGGTGCCCACCACGCCTTCCGCGCTGGCACTTCCGCCCTCTGCATCATGGCCCTCTGCGAAATCAACTCGCAAGACCCCGCTGCCGTCAAAGCCCTCGAACGCGCGGAACAATGGATCATCAAATTCATCCCCCGCGTACGCCGCGCCAGCGTCCAGGCCATCTACAACGTCTGGGCACACGCCTACGGCATCCGGGCGCTCGTCCGAATGCACAACCGAATACCCAACGACAAAACCCGACAGGCAAGAATCAAAAAACTCATCGTCAACCAGATCGATCGCCTCGAACGCTACCAGAACGTCAGCGGCGGATGGGGCTACTACGACTTTTACGAACACACCCAACACCCCGTCGGCATGTCCACCTCTTTCACCACGGCTACCGCACTCTTGGCGCTCATCGAAGCACAACAAATCGGCGTCAAAGTCGATCCCAAGCTCATCGCCCGCTCAGAACGCGCCATCCTTCGTCAACGCAAACCCGACAACACCTACCTCTACAGCATCAACTTCAAATTCGCACCCATGCGAGGCATCAACCGCCCCGGCGGATCACTCGGCCGATCACAGGTCTGCAATCTCGCCCTCCTCCTCAACGGAAGAAAAGACCTCATCACGACCGAAGTCCTCGAAATCTGGCTCGATCGACTCTTCGCACGAAACGGCTGGCTCGACATCGGCCGAAAACGCCCCATACCCCACGAAGCACACTTCGCCGTCGCGGGCTACTTCTTCTACTACGGACACTTCTACGCCGCACAGTGCATCGAACAGCTTCCGCCCGAAAAACGCCCCTTCTACCAGGCACACATGGGACGCCTCATGAAGGCCCTCCAGGAAAAAGACGGCTCATGGTGGGACTACCCCCTCTACGCCTACCACCAACCCTACGGAACAGCCTACGCCCTCATGTGCCTACACCGCTCCAAACCCGCCAACACCCTCGCGACCGCTACCAAATAACACACGACAAAATCCCAGGAGATCAAAAACGTGAAACCGCTCACCACCTCCATCCTCGCATTCACACTACTCCTCACCTCCACCACCCTCCTCCACGCCGCAGAATTCCCCGCATGGCGAGGCCCCAATTCAAACGGCATCATCCTCTCCGAACCCGCCGCACCCGTCGAATGGTCCGGCTCCGACAACATCACCTGGAAAACCAAACTCCCCGCCCCCGGCAACTCCTCCCCTATCATCTACAAAGACCGCATCTTCCTCACTGCCGCCCTCGATGAAGGCAAAACCCGAACCCTAACCTCATTCAACCAGAAAACCGGCAAGCCCCTCTGGACATCCAAAATCACCTACACCGAAAAAGAACCCACACACAAAACCAATCCCTTCGCCTCCGCCTCACCCGTCACCGATGGCCACCGCGTCTACGTCTCATTCGGCTCCGCGGGACTCTACGCCTTCGATTTCAACACCGGCAAACAACTCTGGCATCGCCCACTCGGCAAATACCATCACATCTGGGGAAACGCCGCCTCTCCCGTACTCTACAAAGACACCGTCATCCAGTTCTGCTCACCTGGCCCCGCCGTCAAACTCGTCGCCGTCGACAAACGCACCGGCAAAGTCATCTACACCAAAATAATACCCGAAGCACAATCCAAGGACATCAAACAATTCTACGGCTCATGGTCCACCCCCCTCATCTTCAACAACGAAGGACGCGATGAACTCCTCCTCGCGCTCCCCAAAAAACTCGTCTCCCTTAACCCACGCACCGGTAAGGAATTCTGGCACTGCACAGGACTCACAGACCTCGTCTACGCACAACCCATCATCTCCAACAACGTCATCGTCGCCATGTCAGGCTACATGGGAGCCGCCATCGGCGTCCGCATACCCGGCGCCTCCGCCAAAGGAGATGTCACCAAAACACACCTCATCTGGCGCACACCCAAAAACCAGCAACGCATCGGCTCCGGACTCGCCATCGGCGACTACCTCTACATCTGCAACGAACCCGGTGTCGCCCAGTGCATCAATATCCAGACCGGAAAGGAACTCTGGAAAAAACGACTCGGCGTCAATTCCTGGTCCAGCATGATCTACGCCGGCGGCAAAATCTACGTTACCGACACCCACGGCACAACCCACGTCCTCCGACCCGGCACAACCTTCGACAAACTCCGCTCAAACAAACTCGCCGAAAAGGAAATGACCCGAGCCACCATCGCCTTCCGAAGCGGACAGGCATTCATCCGCACATACTCCCACCTCTACTGCATCGGAACTGCTACCAAATAACCCCTCAGCCCCTCACCCAAAACCAAAAATAAAGCCCTCCCCAAAACTGGAGAGGGCTTTTATCTTGAAGATCAAACATCCAATATCAATACCGATACAACTCCGGCTTATAAGGCCCCTCAACCGGCACACCAATATAATCCGCCTGCTCCTGCGTCAACTGCGTCAACTTCACACCCAGCTTATCCAGATGCAGCCGCGCAACTTCCTCATCCAGGATCTTCGGCAGCACATACACCTTATTCTCATACTTACCACCACCCCGATTCTCCCACAACTCCATCTGCGCCAAAACCTGGTTCGTAAAGCTCGCCGACATCACAAAACTCGGATGCCCCGTCGCGCAGCCCAGATTCAGCAATCGACCTTCCGCAAGAATCAACACACTCTTACCCGTCTCTTCAAATCGCCACTCATCATACTGCGGCTTGATCTCAATCCGCTCAACCTGACCGGCCTCCCTCAATTTCTCCATCCCCGCCATATCGATCTCATTATCGAAGTGACCAATATTCCCCACCACCGCCTTATCCTTCATCTGCTTCATGTGCGACGCCATGATAATGTCCTTATTTCCCGTCGTCGTCACAAAGAAATCAGCCTCACCAATCACCTCCTCAAGCGGCTTGACCTCATACCCTTCCATCACCGCCTGCAACGCACAAATCGGATCAATCTCGGTCACAATCACACGACATCCCTGCCCCTTCAACGACTGGCAACACCCCTTACCCACCTCACCATACCCGCACACCACCGCCACCTTGCCCCCGATCATCACATCACTCGCACGGTTAAATCCGTCAATCAACGAGTGCCGACAACCATAAATATTGTCAAACTTACTCTTCGTCACCGAATCATTCACATTGATCGCCGGGAACAGCAAGCTCCCATCCTTCTCCATCTGGTAAAGTCGCATCACACCCGTCGTCGTCTCTTCACTGATCCCCACCATACGCTCCGCAATACGATGCCACAGCTTCTCATCCTGCGCCTTTGCCTCACGCAGCGTATGCAACACCCACTTCCATTCCTCCGGTTCATTCTCCGCATCATACTCCGGCACTTCCCCGGCCTTTTCATACTCCACACCCTTGTGAATCAACAGCGTCGCATCACCACCATCATCCACGATCATGTCCGGCCCCTCACCATCAGGCCAAACCAGTGCCTCCTGCGTACACCACCAATACTCCTCCAGCGTCTCACCCTTCCAGGCAAAAACAGGAATACCCGCAGGATTCTCAGGCGTACCGTTCGGACCAACCGCAACACCTGCCGCCGCATGATCCTGAGTACTGAAAATATTACACGAAACCCAACGCACATCCGCCCCCAACTCAACCAGCGTCTCAATCAAAACCGCCGTCTGGATCGTCATATGCAAACTGCCCATAATCCGCGCGCCCGCAAGAGGCTTTGAATGACGATGCTTCGCACGCACCGCCATCAAACCCGGCATCTCCTCCTCCGCCAGCCGAATCTCCTTACGTCCATGCGCCACCAATGCCGCAAATTCCTCAGGATCATGCATACCCGCTACCTTAAAGGGCAATCGTTCCGTCGCTGTACTTGTCATCGCTTTAACTCCAAAAGTTAAAAGGTTGTTATCCTTACCAATCGTTCACATTCAATCTCACGCCGCCCCCCGAATACGGCGCGATTTTCCATTGCGCTTACCCCCACCCTTTCGCCCCGACGCCGCAAACAACGCCGGCCCCTTCGCCTCCGATGCCACCGGTAATTCATGAACCCGGACGCCCTCAAAACCCGCCTCCTCATACCACCCCTCCATCTCTTCCCGATCAAACCCAAGCCACACATGCCCCATCTCCGCACGATACTCTTCGCGACCATGCTTAAGCATATCAACCACCACCAGTCGCCCTCCCTCCTTCAACACACGACCCGTTTCCCCCAACACGGCGCCTGGCTCCGCAACGTGGTGCAACACAAGACAGATCACCGCAGCGTCAAGCTCATCATCATCGATCGGCAAGGACCCTAGATCACCCTGTCTATATTCCACATTATCGTCTGTTTCAGACTCACCCTTTGCTGTCTCCAACATCACCGCCGACTCATCAACTCCGATAACCGACCCCACATAACCCGAAAGCAATCGACTCATCTGACCCGTCCCACACCCCAAATCCCCCACCACCCATTCATCATCCAGCAACCCCATCAATCCCGCCAGATCAAACCCTTCCCCATACAACTCACGCCGCAACGCATCCCACTTCCCCGCCGCGCTGGAGAAAAACGCCTTCGATCGACTTTGCCTCTCCTTCAACACCCCCTCCAGCCGGCGATCATCCTGCTCCGCCGCCGCGGACGCCCCCGCCTCCTCCCGCAACAACAACCACAACCGCCGCGCCGACTGCTCCAGCCGATTCACCTGCATTCGATACAATCGACTCGTCCCCTCCCGACGATTCTCCACCCAACCGTCATCCGCCAAAACCTTCAAATGCCGACTCACCGTGCTCTGCGGAGCCTGCAACACACCACACAACTCCGCCACCGTCAGCTCGTGCCCCTCCAGAACACGCAAAGCCCGCGCACGCGTCTCATCCGCAAGCGATGTCATCCAGCCAAGCATGTTCGATGCAATTGCCATATATCCATCCGTTCATCCGGATAGATTGTTAAATACAAACCCTCCAAAGTCAACCCCTCTTCTCCGAAAACCCCACAAACCAACCACAATCCCTCTTTTCACCCACGGAATTAGCACCGAGCTCCTCTTCCGGGGGTGCTGGGGGCCCGCCGCAGAAATCAGAAGAATACGCGCCTCCCCCCAAATCCCACCAACTCCCCTAACTCCCACCCAAATCTCCCCCTCACCCCGGCAACCCAACCCCCAAATCCGGCTCCACAACCCCCTGCTTCGCCGCCTCGCTATACAACAATCCCTCAGAATAAAACAACCGCAACAACGTATTCGATCCCAGAAACGCATGAACATCACAAAACGCATTCGAATTCACATTCCTCCCATGCACACGCATCACAAAGTCCACAATCCGGATCCACGCCTCCGTCATCGTCGCATGAAACCCCGTCGCCAACGTCTCCGGTACATCCTCCCGCGCAAAAAACTTCTTCAATGCCTCCCCTATCCCCTCCCGCGCGCCATCCAATCCACGCCGCAACAGATAAACATACGCCATCCTCACATGCGCCCGATGCGTCCTCATGTAATGCAGCGGAACATGCCCCTCCACCAGCAAATCATAAAATACATCATCATCATACTGATAGGGCAGCAAGGCATGCTCGCCATCACCACCCGCCAGCGCATTTAACATATCCCCAATCTCCCCACCCGAAACCCCGCCTCCACTCTGGTTCACCTGCTCATCTGCCATACCAATTCACTCCTCTTATTCAACTTCCCCCAACCCAATCATACCATCAACCAATCATCACCTCCCCCAAAAGAAAAACGCCCCACTCTCGTAGGGCGTCATATCTCTATCGATAATCCTGTCAATTCAGATCAAAAAAAGTCAAAAGCTCAAGTCAACTGACCCAGCCGACCCGTGCTGTCACCAAACCGCTTCTCCTTAACACCCATACGATCCAGCATCTCCAAAAACAGGTTGCACAAAGGCGTATCCCGCTTGAACTTCAAATGCGACCCCGTCTTGATCGTCCCACCACCGCGACCCGCCATCACAATCGGCAGGTCATGGTGATTATGACGATTACCATCACCAATCGCCGAACCATACAAAACCATACTGTTATCCAGAAGCGTCCCCTCACCTTCCTTAACACTCTGCATCCGATCCAGCAGATACGCATACTGCTCCACATGGAACTGATCAATCTTCTGAATCTGCGTCAACTTCTGCTTATTCCGCCCGTGGTGCGACAAAGAGTGATGCCCCTGCCGCACACCCACCGAGGCGTAATTACGGTTCGAACCGGCATTCGCAAACATAAACGTCGCAATGCGCGTCGTATCCGTCTGGAACGCCAGCACCATCATGTCCGCAAGCAATCTCAAATGTTCCCTGAACTCACGCGGTACGCCGCCAGGAACCTTAACCTTATCCGGCAACTTCTTATCACCGCCTTCACCCGCCCCTTGAATACGACGCTCAATACTCCGCACCGAATCCAGATATTCATCCAGCTTCTTCTGGTCACTCTGCCCCAGCTCACCCCGCAACCGCTTCGCATCCTGATTCACCAGGTCCAGAATCGACTTCTTGTTCAACGCTTCCTTCATCCGCTTCTGACGATTCGCCGCCTGCGTCGCATCGCCAAACATCCGCTCAAACACAAACTTCGGATTGATCTCCTTCGAGTTAGGCGTGCTCGGCCCCCGCCATGAAATATTCGACGAATACGCACAACTGTATCCTGAATCACACCCACCCGACTGCCTCCCCGGCTGACAACCCAACTCAAGCGAACCAAGATCCGTATGCTTCCCAATCTTCTGCGCCGCAATCTGGTCAATACTCACACCCGCACGAATATCTTTACCCGATGTCTTCTTGCACTGCCTCCCCGTCAAAAACGTCCCCGCGCTCCTCGCATGGTCACCCGCCCCGTCACCGTTCGCACGCGCCTTGTCATGCGTCAACCCCGAAAACACAATCATGTCATCCTTAAACTTCTTCAAAGGCGCCAACGTCTTCGACAGCGTATAACCCGTCCCCTCACCCTTCGGTCGCCACTCTTCCATATTCTTACCGTTCGGCACAAAGATCCACGCCGCCCTCACCGGAGCCTTGCCCGATGAAGAATCGCCTCCGGGGGCTCCCGGGGCTCCCTGCGCCTCACCGCCACTCATCGCATCCAGCAACGGCAAACTCATCGCCGTACCCAAACCTCTCAACGCCGTTCGCCTTGACACATGCCATCGTTTACTCATCGTTACGTTCCTTATCCAACTGCCTTGTACGCTGATACCTGAACGGATAACTCTTCGCTATCTCAACAATCAACCGCGTCATCCGGTAACCATCCTTGGCGACGGCGGCCCCTACCTCTTTTATCGTACATCCATCGTAGTATTCTATCCCACGACCGAGAGAATAGGTCAACATTTTCTCAACCAGACTCGACACGATCTTGTCCTTCTGGCTCAGCAAAACCCCCTTTAATTCCACCACACCGCTGAATTTCTGGCCATTCGGCAACACACCCGAAGCATCCACCTTCTTACCAGCATCCTTCTCACGCCAACGCCCGATAGCATCAAAATTCTCCATCGCAAATCCCAGCGGGTCCATCTTGCTATGGCACGAGGCACACCCTGGATCAGATCGATGCAACTCAAAACGCTCACGCAACGTCATATTCTTGTTCTTCGGCCCCTCCTCCGGAAAATCAGGCACACCCTCCGGCGCAGGCGGAGGAGACGTCCCCAGAATCTGCTCCATCATCCACTTACCACGCAATACCGGGTTCGTACGTGTCGGGTTACTCGTCACCGTCAACACACCCGCCATCGTCAACACACCACCGCGACGCCCACCCTCAACCTTCACCTTCCGCATCCCCGCCCCCTTCACACCCCCAATCCCATAATGCTTCGCCAGCCGCTCATTCACATACGTGTAATCCGACTGGATCAACTCCAGCAAACTCCGATCCTCCCGAATCAAACCCTCAAAATACGAAATCACCTCCGCATGCATGGCCGACTTCAATGACTTGTCATAACCCGGAAATCGCTTCTTATCCACCGTCACCGTTTCCAGCCGACGCAGCGTCAACCACTGCGATGCAAAATTCTCTACAAACGCACGCGCCTTCTTATCCTTCAACATACGACGAACTTCACCCTCCAGCGCCTTCTCATCATGCAGCCGCCCCGACGCCGCCACACGATACAAACGCTCATCCGGCATCGACGACCACAAAAAGTACGACAACCTCGATGCCAGCTCAAACTGACCCAACCGATAAACCCCATCCTTCACACTCTTCCCACGCTCACGCTCCACCCTGAACAAAAAGTCCGGCGAAACCAGGATCGCAATCAAGGGCAACTTGATCGCCTCCTCAAACTCATCCCCCTCCTTCATCCGCATCGTAAACAACCGATGATACTTCGCCACGTCAAGCGAACTCACCGGTCGCCGGAACGCCCGCCGCGCAAATCGCTCAATCACACGACGCGCCGCCGCCCCCGCCTGCGCCTTGTCCTTCGGCTTCACAAACAACACCTTCTGATAAACCGCCTCACCCTCCGGACCCTTCGCATCCAAAGGCCCCACCAGTTCAATCTGCTCAATAATCAGATTTCGATCACGCTTCTTCGGATCCTTAACCTTGAAATTCCGGTAATTATTCAAATACGCCGCCCCCAACCGCCGCTTACCCGCCGCCAGCCTAACCTCCACCGCATACTCGCCCGGCTTATACTCCAACTCCTTCACAGAAACCGTCTTCAAAACCTTCTTATCCACCTGAATCGCCATCTTCGGCAACTCATTCCCGCACTGCTCACCAAACACCCGCACACGCATCAAGTACTTGCCCGATACAGCCAAATCCACATGCACATACGCTTCACCTTCAACATCAAGCCTCCCACCACGCTTACCCCTGATCGTGTTACCCATATCACGACTCGCAAACCTCCGCGTCCCCTTCTCCGCCGCACCTTGCTTCTTCAACGTGTCCTCAACAATCGTCTCCGCCGCCTTCAAATACTTCTCCAGCAACAAAGGCGACAAACTCAACACATCCGCATTGTTATCAAACCCCTCACCAACATCATCCTGCGGAAAATCCTTCGCCGCCTTGAAATCAATCCCCACAAGGTCACGAATCGTGTTGTTATACTCCTCCCGATTCAACCGATGCAACGTCACCCGACCCGGATCCTTAGGCCCCGAACAGTCCAGAAAATCCACCGTCTCATCAATCCACCGATACATCAGCTTACGTTCCGCATCCGTCGGCTGAGCAACCCGCTTCTTCCGAGGCGGCATATCACGCGAATGCAACTGCTGACTCACAATCTTCCACTGCTTCCTGCCCCGCAACACCGACATCCGCGTCGCATACTTCTCCATATCAAAATCACCCTTCGCCTTCGCCTTGCCGTGACACCCATAGCAATACTTCTTCAGCAAAGGTTTCACCCGCGTCTCAAACTCCCGCTTACTCGCCGCCGCCTTCGCAGATCCACCACCACCGTCACCCCCACCTACCGCCACAATCCGCGCCTCACCACCACCACCATCCCCAACATCCTTTTTAGATTCCGCCCCACTGGGCCACGCCAACAAACCCACCAGCAAAACCACCAACAAAACCACACACCCTGCCAAAACCTTCACCATCCCTTCCCTGCCGATCCCACCACCTTCAATTTGTCCATTGACATTACCCATCCCAAGATTCTCATCCCCTATCGCACCCTGACCATCGCTATTTCCAATCGCAGGCCGCCCCATCCCCTTGGCCCGCTCAAGAACTTCCCGGGACACCTGACCCACCGCCATCTCACCCAATCCCTTAACCTGACCCACCGCAACCCATCTCCCACCACCCTCATCCCAAACCAGATCACCCGCCACCACCTCCCCCGCCGCAACCAGCGCACGCAACCGCCGCTCCGACACAGGCCCAATCACCTGCCCATCCTTCATATAAATCAACGCATCACTCAAAAC